>JBHIEY010000164.1:0-4230 GCA_046861835.1 Fidelibacterota bacterium
GGGGCTCTCGGGCAGGAAAACTCATCCTGGATGACCGTGGAAGGAAGGCTTGGACGGGATAAGCTTGTCAAGCTGGTGACCTCACACAGGTATGGGATTCACGGCAAGCCGGATGAGCACTTCGGCATTGGACCGGCCGAAATGGTGAAAGGAGGCTGCATCGTTTTTGTTCCCGACGGCGGGGGTCAGGTGGAAATCGTGGGAGAAAAGGTTTTGAGATATGGCGACGTGAATGAAGCTGTCGGGAAGATCGTACACGTGTTACGCGACGGAAACCTCCAGAACGTTCTGCGAAAGCATCTGGCCCGAAGAGCGCAACAGTTTTCGGCAGAACATTTTATGGGGAAAATCAGACAGGTTGTGAATCAAGCCCTCTCTGGGGGCACCCCATGGAGGCCACCCGCCCGGGAAGGAACGTGATTTTTCCCCGGGCGCCGGCAATGAGAATAGTGGACATTCAAAATGCGACCCGCTTGATGAACTCGGCGAATCCCTTGCCAGAACAGCTCCGGCTGTTCCCTAAAGCGGTTTCACTGTTTGTAATTCCCTGCGTATCTTGCAGGGTGTAGAAAGGAAACCGCTCCTCTTTTCATGCTCCCCGATCTCAGCCAGTTTGCCAGGGACAACGATATCGACGCCATAGGTGTGGCGGATGTTGAGTTGCTCCGTTTTGAGGAACCGGCAGCCATGGCCCTCGTTCCCGAAGACCTGCCCCGGGCCGTCGTACTGGGAATTCGTCTCCTGGACAGTATCGTCAACGGCATTGAAGACAGGCCCACCCCGCTCTATTTCCATCTCTACCGCCAGACTAATTTCGCCCTGGACAGGAAGGCCCACCGGTTGGCACTGAAACTCCAACGGGACGGGTATCAGGCCATGACGGTTCCTGCCTCCCAGATCGTGGATCCCCGGGGCCGGCGCGGCCTGGTTTCCCATCGCCTTCTGGGGTATGCGGCAGGTCTGGGATGGATAGGGAGACCGACACTTCTCATCCATCCCCGGTTCGGTGCCCGTCTCCGGTATGTTAGCATCCTCACCGACGCTCCATACAGCCCCGGCGACCCCATGCCCAACCGGTGCGGTGAGTGCCGGGCCTGCGTTCATGCCTGCCCTGCCGGGGCCATCCGGGATTCCTCCCGTGATTTTGATCTGGATGCCTGCCACAGGAAGCTTTCCGAGTTCCGAAAACTCCCGTTTATCGGCCAGCACGTCTGTGGCATCTGCGTCAAAGCGTGCCCCGGTCCGGCGCCGGTCTGAGGGAAAACGCCATGGGAGTCCCCCGCCCCCCCGAGCCGGCGACACTTATCGTAGGATTGATCACGGGCCGGCCGCGGCTGTTCGATCAGGCGGAAAAGGAATTGACCTCGCTTTACGGACCGGTGGACGTTCGCTCTCCGGTTATGGATTTCGACGCTACGAACTACTACGAACGGGAGATGGGACCGAACCTGAAACGCCGGTTCCTGAGCTTCAAACAGACCATCGATCCCGGCTCGCTGGCCGACATCAAGCTCCGGACCAATTCGCTGGAGGAGACATTGGCCGGCCGGCAAGAGTCTGTCTCCCGGTCCATCAATATCGATCCGGGATACGTATGTTCCACCCGGCTTGTCCTGGCCTCAACCAAGGATACCACCCATCGTATCTATGTGGGAAAGGGCATCTATGCCGAGATCACGCTGGTTTATCGCAAAGGGAAATTCGAGCCCGTTGAATGGCCCTATCCCGACTACCGGTCTGAGGGTTACCTGGACTTTTTCACGCATGTGCGGCACCGTCACATGGAGCGGCTGAAAGAGAATGATTGATGTTCTCATACGACACGGTCTCTTGTATGACGGAAGGGGAGGGCCTCCCTTCACGGGGGATCTCGTCATGGAGGGCGATACCATCACGGAGGTCGGTTCATCCAGATTTGGAAAAGCCCGCCTGGAAATCGACGCGGAAGGGCTCGCCGTCTGCCCCGGTTTCATCAATATGTTGAGCTGGGGGGCGGAATCGCTCCTTTATGACGGACGGTCCATGAGCGACATACATCAGGGGGTGACCCTTGAGGTGTTTGGCGAGGGGAGGTCTATGGGTCCCCTCAATAACCGGATGAAACGGGAACTGAAGGATCGCCAGGGGGAAGTGACCTGGGGGAATACCTTCGGCACCTGGAAAACAAGGGGGTCTGTCCCAATGTGGCCTCGTTCGTGGGCGCCACCACGGTCCGGATTCATGAAGTAGGGTATGACAACCGTCCCCCATCGAGGGGGGAGATGTCCCGGATGAGACACCTGGTGGCCAAAGCCATGGAAGAGGGGGCCATGGGGGTGGGTTCCTCTCTCATCTACGCCCCCGCGGCCTTCGCCTCAACGGAAGAACTCATTGAGCTGTGCAGGGTGGCGGCTTCCTGTGGCGGTATGTATATCACGCACCTCCGAAGTGAGGCAAACCGTCTCCTGGAGGCGGTGGAAGAGGCCATAGGGATAGCCCGGGAAGCCGGCATCCGGGCGGAAATCTACCACCTGAAAGCCGCCGGGCCGCGGAATCACTCGAAACTGGAAAAGGTAATTGAGACGATCGAGAGTGCCCGGAAAGAAGGGGTGGACATTACCGCCGATATGTATCCGTATACGGCCGCCGCCACCGCCCTGGATGCCACCATGCCGCCGTGGGTCCAGGAGGGGGGTCTGGAGAGGTGGATCGAACGCCTCAAGAATCCGGACATCCGCGCGAGGGTGGTGGAGGAGATGAGATCCGATTCCACCGAATGGGAGAACCTCTTACCCCTCGCCGGACCGGAAAACATCCTTCTTGGAGGATTCGAGAAAAGGGAGCTGGCGTTTCTGGCGGGGAAAACTCTGGCGGAGGTGGCCAAAGACCGGGGGCGAAAGGCTGAAGAAACGGCCGTAGATCTGGTAACGGAGGATCGCAGTGCCGTGAGAGCCACCTTTTTTCTCATGTCGGAAGACAATGTCAGAACGAAAATAGGGTTGGAGTGGATGTCCTTTGGTTCCGACGCGGAGTCTGTGGCCCCGGAGGGGGTGTTCCTGAACCGTCACCCCCATCCGAGAGCCTATGGAACCTTCGCCCGGCTGCTGGGAAAGTACGTTCGCGAGGAAAGGATTATTTCTCTGGAGGAAGCTATCCGCCGGCTTACGGTATTGCCGGCGGAAAACCTAAGGCTCAAGGACCGGGGATGTCTGAAGGAGGGATACAAGGGTGACGTGGTAGTCTTCGACCCGGAAGCGATCCGGGATAACGCCACCTACAGGGATCCCCACCAGTATTCCACCGGGGTGATTCATCTGTTCGTAAACGGGGTTCAGGTCCTGAAAAACGGACGTCACACGGGGGCCCTTCCCGGGCGTTTCGTCCGGGGACCGGGGGTTAAAGGAGGTTGCTGAGGGAGTTGTGCCCGGACTTCGAGTTAATGTTTCGGGTGTGATGGAAAAACGGTAACTTTTATGACATGAAAGATCCCATTCGCATCGGTCTGATCGGATTCGGAAGAATCGGCCGCAACATTTTCAGGATCGCCTACAAGGATCCCGAATTCCGGTTTATGGCCATCAGTGATCTGGCGGAGCCGAAGTTCCTTCACTATCTCCTGATGCGGGATTCGGTTCACGGCCCCATGGAGGACGAGGTCATTCTTGAAGGGAATTACATCAAGGTGGACTCCCAGCGTGTCCGTCTCGTCCCCGGGGGTGTGCCCGGCGAACTGGTGTGGGATACGTTCGGGGTGGATGTGGTTATTGATGCCACCGGACGTTTCCGCAGGTATTCAGACCTGGTCAAGCACATTGAGGCGGGGGCGCCGCGGGTCTTTGTGACCACGCCCCCCGAGGACGATATCGACCGTATCGTCATCATGGGATTCAACGAAGATGAGATCTCCCCCGATGACAGAATCGTTTCTTCCTCCTCGTCCACCACCCAGGTTCTTGCCCTGATGCTCAAGATCCTTGATGAGAATTTCGGCGTTCGCCGGGCGATGATGACCAGTGTCCACGCCTATACGGCGGATCAGCCCCTTGCTGACGCCCTGCGTGCCGACTTTCGCAGGAGCCGTTCTGCAGTGGAAAACATTATTCCCAACACGACCTGGTCGCCCGAGATTGTGGAAAGTCTCATGCCCAAATTTACCGGTAAGATCGGGGGGGTCGCCTTCAACGTACCGGTGCCCGATGGGTCATGTATGGACTTGACCACCGAGCTGGAGCGGGCCCCTGCGGTCCGGGA
>JBHIEY010000165.1:0-4221 GCA_046861835.1 Fidelibacterota bacterium
AGATAGAGGGCGTACGAGAATCCCCCTGCCACCCCCAGGATCATTGCCAGAGCCGACCCCAGGACAGAAGCCACCCCGTTTACCCCCCACATCACATGGATAAAGTTCTCCAGGCCATACTGTTTCATCAGACGAAGAGAGAGAGGAAAGGGAAATCCCATGACAAAGCCAAGGGGCAGCAGAAACAGGGCGGACGTAACCCGGGGATCAAACCCCATGCGGAATACGTTTGAAAGGATTTGAGAGTACCCCACGGTCACTATTCCGACGGCCAGCGAGGTCACGGCGACCCCGCCGACAAGATTGCTTTTCACCCGGGAGCTTGACAGGCTACCCACGCCGCTACCAAGAAGGAGTGAAAAAAGGAGAACGGTCAATGCCAGCAAAGGATGACCTATGAAGAGCGTCAGTTTCTGGAACAGTGCTATCTCGATGAGCATGAACGCCATGCCGAGAGAAAAGAAGATAATCAGGAAAACCTTGAGCCTTGGGAATCTGGCGAGGGAGTTCACGAACGGATGGCGTCCCTTCACCGGGTTTCTTGGAAGTATCACCAGGGCAGTCAGGCCCGTCACCCCGAGCATGATGAGAAGCGAGAATGTCCCCAGGGGCTTCGGCATCCCCGGCTGAAACTTGTAAAAAAAAGGTCGTTCGTCAGTTACGGGCGTGATGTCAAGAGCCGTACTGCGAACGAAGTCATCCAGTCCGAGCTTTTCTTCCGAAATGTCCACAAGATTCTGGTCGAACATAGGCCACTCGAGGAGAATGCTGAGGTTCTCGAGGGGGCGGACTATCTCTTGACGTACATAAGGAAGAAAGAAGGGGCCGTAATCGTAACCCAGTTTATGGATCAACTCGTGTCTCTCTTCTATCTGTTGGCGGGTAAAAGGCTCCTTCTTGATCACAATCGTGGGGAGCGCCCAGGGGGCGATGGTATAGATATGCTTCATGGCATCGGCATGACCTATCCGACGTTGCTCGAAGGCCTTGAGCGCCAGGACTACAAGCCTGTAGATTTCGACATCGTCGTGGGCAACGATAATAATCCGTCCCTCGGGGGTGAGGTGATCCAGATAGTCCCCTAACGCTTCTACTGTAAACAGATAGTTTTCCGTCAACATGAATCCCTCAACGCTTCGACTGCTTTTCGTGATGGGAAGAGAAAGCATGATCAGATCATATGCCGTGGGGGAGGACCGGACGTAGTTCCGTCCTTCTCCCACCACCACCTGAACGTTCGGCATACTCGAGTAGATGCCGCCGCTGTAATCCTCATAATCCTTCACCAGTTGAACGATATCCGGGTTCACCTCAACGGCGGTAATCGATTTCACGTCCCCAAGAAGGGCCACCACAACATCCTGACCGCCTCCCGGTCCTATGATGAGAGCGTTATCCTTTTCGTTTTCTTCCAGAAACATGAACGGAAAGTACTCACCAAGCTCGTGGAGAGCATGAACGGTTCCTGATGGGTTCTCCAGGAGGGAGTCGAAATTGTACAGGGTGGACCCGGCCGCACCGTCAATGAAAATCCTCATCTGATCCGGTGTTTGCTCACTGCGAACAAGGTCCGTCCGTCCGAAGGCACTCCATCGACTTTCGACGATTTCCGCCCGGTCCGAGGGGTTCTTGAGAAGCCTGTACATGTCTTTGTTAATGTCCCTGGCCACAGGGACGTCCCGGATGACTCCCAGGGCACTGGAAGCGAAAAGTCCCAAGAAAGCCACGCCCATTGACGCGAATCCAACGGAGGGAAGACCGTTCATCGACCACCCCAGAACGGTGGCACCCACACCGGCCGCTGCCGCCGTCACAAGGGCTGCTGGCACCGCCCCGAACACGTTCAACATCGGGACAACCGCCAGAGCTCCCAGAGCGGCTCCGGCCAGATCGGACCCGTACAACACCGAACTCCGGTTCGCAAACGTTTCAAAAATCTCTGCCATCGTCAGTCCGACCATGAAAAACGGGACAGCGGCCAGCAAGATGTACAGCCAGAAACCGAGATCGAACAGCGCGTAACTCTTGGCGAGAGGCACATTGATAATGGTGACCACCCCGCCTGCAATGAAAACGGCGAACAACGCGGCGTTGGTATGAGCACCTGCCCGGGGAAACCAGAGACGCCAGGCCCGGAACAACATCCCCCCCATGCCGAGCCCCAGTAGAGCAAATGAGACGATAGCAAAAACGTAGTGATTGCTGAGCATGACGGAAAAGATCCTCGTCAGCTCGATCTCATATGTGAGGATGCTAAAAGAAAGAAAACCGACGGAGACAACCACCAGCGGAAACCGGCACCCTGGCGGCATTCCGGATGTTTCGTCAGGCCGGTCCCCGGCTCTTATTTCATGCAAAGTTTCCGTCTCGTTGTCCACACCACTTTACCCTGTTGAATCGCTTATTCGCAGCCACCTCATCTTCCGTTTCGGGTCCCGGAACTCCCGTGCCGGCGGCAGCTTCGAACGGCCGCCCTGGCCGTCAAACCGCGTCGGGGGGAGAGCCAGGAACCCCTACTCCCCGGAGATTCTCCGGGCCCGGAACATCATGGAGGGTCTAAAAAAGGAGGGACTGATGCTGCAAGTACAGACTTGGCTTGTGGTGGGAGGCGGAACTTCTTGATGAACCGTCCGGCCGGAAACAAGGGCCGTCTCCGGCATCGAGGTTGGAGCTGACAGCTCCATTCGCATTGAGATGATAAAGAAACTTTGCTGAAGGCTGGGATATCGTGACGGGCAGGACAAACCATACCCCGCGCCGTCCTTCCGTCACCGTTGGACACACGGGTGACGCCTCCCTGACCGCGCACTGCGGATCCGCCAGCCGGCAGCAGATTACTTCACACCTGTCGAGAGCAATAAGGTAGTGCGCAGGGACCCCGGCGAAAATGGCGACCAAAACCGCTGCAGTGACTTTTCTCATTCGCCTCGCAATATACCGCTTACACACTTTCATTTCCACAAATGTTCCCGTATGCAATGTCTCAAGAACATCAATCACGTGCTTCTATCGCGGACATTTCTGCCCTTGCCCGCCGACAGGTGACGGATTCCTGTTGAATTCCTTGGCCCCGGTCATAAATTACGGCACAGGTGGGGTGCACCGCTATTCCGGAAGCTTCGGGAAACAAAGGCCGGGTGTCTGTGAACTTATGGTGGTCACACGGTGTTTTCGCCGTGGATTGGGAAGCGTAGCGTCATGAGGATTCCGTTGCATATACCCCTGCATCGTTATCTTTCAACCCTGTTGCCGCTGATCTCAATGGCCGCGGCCGCCGTTGTCCGTGTCCCTCAAGAGTACCCCACCATTCAGGGGGCGATTGACTCTTCGACCAACGGGGATACCGTTGTCGTCGACACGGGCAGGTATGTCGAGAACTTAGACTTCGGCAACAGGAACATTGTGGTGGCCAGTCTTTTTCTTTTCGACCCCGACTCCTCCCATATCTCCCGGACGGTTATTGACGGAGACCGGAAGGGGAGTGTCGTCACTTTTCCCCACGGAAATGAATCCTCCCTTATCGGCTTTACGATTGTCAACGGTGAATTCCCTTATGGTGGGGGGATTCTATGTGACGCCTCGAATCCACGAATATCACACTGTATTCTCAGGAATAACCGTTCGGAAAGTACCGGGGGCGCGATCTATGCCGAAGGGGCGGCGCCGACAATATCACACTGCCTCTTTACCCGCAATTTCTCATATTTTGGCGGTGCAGTGGCCACCGGTTTCTCCCGGGTGGTCATAACCAACAGCACGTTTTACGCAAACAGTGCTGTCAGCGGGGGTGCGATCAGCAACTATTATTCGCAGACTACGTTGGTGAACTGCATCCTGTGGAACAACTATCCAGAGGAGGTATCCTACCACACGGAGGAGGTGACCGCGGCATATTCCGATGTGAGGGGTGGGTGGAGTGGAGAAGGAAACATCGATGCGGATCCCCTGTTCCTGCATGCTCAGGGCGGGCGTTTTCATCTGCAGGAGTCCTCCCCGTGCATCGATGCCGGAACGGACCTGTTTGTGTGGGAGGGGGATACCCTGGTAAACCTGGATCGAGAAACGTATGCCGGCTCAGCGCCCGATATGGGCGCCTATGAATTCGGTGCCGTTTTGGAGGGCGTTTCTGAGGGGGTTGTGCCCACCGGATTCGCTCTCCATCAGAACACCCCCAACCCGTTTAATCCGGCGACCACCATCGCGTACACTCTCCCGGAGCGG
>JBHIEY010000166.1:0-4201 GCA_046861835.1 Fidelibacterota bacterium
AGCCTTTACGATACGGATGCCGCTCAAAGTCTCCTGAAGGATGGAGACAATACCGGAGATTTGCTTCGAGGAGCGCATCGCCTTGCGGCGAAGACTCCTTCCCACCATCGTGATCATGATCGCCGCAACGGGAAGAATCAGGCCGGCGGCCAGGGTCAGTTTCCAGTTAATGAGAAATAAGAGAACCGCGAACGTAAGGATATTCACCGGCTCGACGAACAGTTTGTGAAAGCTCACGGACAACGACCGGCGGATGGCATTGACGTCGTTGAGAACAATGGACGTCAGCTCGCCGGAACGCGTCCGGTCGAAAAACGAAAGGGATAGACCCGTAAGATGATCAAACAGCTTGTTTCTCAAGTCCCTGATGACATGAAACTGAACGATTCCCGTCAGAACATTCTTGACATACAAAAAGAAGTTCTTGAGGATGAAAATGGCAAGAATGACCACGCAGAGGGCCTTCAGGGTATCAATGGCCGTATCTTTGAGGACCAGTTGATTGGTCCACATTTTCAGCGTCTCGTTGGCAGTTCGAACGGTGGCCGTCTCCAGGGCTAACTGGTTGGAGACGACCGTTTGAAAATCGGTGAGAATATTGTTGATGAGGGATGCCGTTACCCAGACCGAGAGGGAATTGAAAAAGACGAATATGGCCGACGCTATCACGGAAAAGGTGATGAAATGCCAGTAAGGCTTAACCAGTTTCAGCACGCGGGCGTACACGAGCTATCTTCCCTGACCTTTGACTCTCGGCGGCCGGCCGTACACCATCTTCCGGTGCAGAATACCGGCTTCCTTGAAGGGCTTTCCCACACACGCGAAGCCGAATTTCTCGTAGAATGGGACGACAGAGATTTGTGCATGGAGATAGATTTCGTGACCGTTGGTCACCCGGTCCAGAATGAAGGCAAGAATGGCCTTTCCAATTCCCCCGCCCCGGAGGGGCCCGGGAACCGCAAATCGCTCCAGCTTGATCCCATTGGACGTGCGGCGCCAGCGGGCGGTCCCCACCGCCTTCCCGTTCCGCATGGCCAGAACATGGGTGGCGACGTCATCATAGTCGTCCATTTCAATTTCTTCGGGAACCGATTGTTCTTGCACAAATACCTGCCGGCGAATGGCCAGAGCCTGCTGAAGCTCCCGGCTCGACTCAACGACTTTGATGCGGACCCGGCTCAATGGTTATTCCTTGCAGTTATCGAGGATATGAAGTGAAAGTGACGTGAACCTTCAGCGTTTTCCGCTAAGAGAGCCTGTTGTCAGGGCGAAAGGTGGGGTAAATCTCTTCATCCCGTGTTACCGTACAAATGTATTACTCCGAAAGGAAGAATTCATTATTTTTGGTCCGGAAGCATGAAAATTGGCAAACGACGCATCATCGTGGTGGGCGACAGACTTCTTATCCGGCCGGACGAAGGGACGGAAAAAAGTCCTGCCGGTCTCTACCTGCCCCCCACTGTGCGGGAGAAGGAAGATGTGTGGTCCGGCGTGGTGGTGGAGGTGGGTCCGGGCATTCCCCTGTCAGATCCCTCCAATGTGGAGGAAGAACCGTGGCGGACCGATACCGATAATATCCGGTATATTCCCACCCAGGCCGAGCCGGGAGACTATGCCCTTTTCCTGAAAAAGGCGGCGGTGGAAATCAAGTTCGAAGAAAAGAATTTCCTCATCGTTCCCCAGGCTGCCATTCTGGTCTTGATCAGGGAAGAGATGGGCTGACCCTCACGGTTCCGCCCTCCCTTCTCCTCTCCATCGTTTAGCCGCCATTCTCTGCCGACACCCGGAGAATGGCTTCCTCCCTGAACAGTTCCACGCGTTCCAGTCCGATACGGGTAAACAGCCCGGGGGGAACGCCCTCTCCCGGGGCTTCCCCGGTGGTGCAATCGAGACCGGAAGGGACATCGAGCGACAGGATTGTGCCGTTGGGGGACTCGTGGCGTTGAGTCCCCAATCAAATTTGTCGAATCTGATCCGATAATCGGAGATAATTGTCTGTTTCTCCTCATTGGAAAGGCGGGGAAGGTAGTCGAGAACGTATTCCAACAGACTCCTGCCGGCGGCGGTAAAGTCCTTTTTGTACCACTTGAAAATCCGCGGTAGCCAGACTTCCTTTTCTTCGTTGAGGATGCGCACACGGCGGGGGTTCTGAATGAACGCGGCGGCCTTTCGCTCCAGCTCTTCATCCAGGGCGTCACCGGTCACGATTTGATTCCCCAAGGGAGGACAGCTCTCGGAGGCGCAGTTGATGGCGAAGTGAATTCGCGGGTCGCGGTAGCGCCTGCGCAGGATCCGGTTCTCAATATGATGGAGAGTCATCTTTCTCCCTCCAACGATGAACTTCTTTCTCCAGAAGATCCCCATACCGGGGGTCACCTGACGGATACTCGCTATACCCGGATGATCCACGACCGTCATGATGACCAGGGCGTTGTAGGCGTTTATCCAGAAGGCCTTTTCATCATTCTCAGTCTCAAACAGGTCGGGCCGGGTTCCGGGACTGACGGACTTCAGGAATTCTATGAACCGGGTCAGTTCATCCGGGTTTTTTCTCAGGGATTCATAATCGACCCGGCCGTCCCCGTTGACGAATCTGGCCAGGACATTGTCTAAGGATTCAAACGCCCCGACAGATTCGTGGACCAGTCCAGCGGGTACCACAGAACTCACCCGCAGGTCATCGTCCCGCAGAGTAGTAATCAAGACGGCTACCAATACGATGGCCAGAATCATGATCTTCTAAAACGGGCTCCCTAATCGTACTCCGCCCGGGCGGCTCGATCCGTTACCTCCACTACCCCCTTCACACGGGTAAGGACAACCCCTGCATAGACGAAAACCATCGATCCGAACGCCACGAGGACGGCGGTGAGAATTCCCACTCGTCCCGGCGTTTCCCTGTCAGTGTCGCGGGGTTAAACTTCCGTTATCCCCTTTTGCCATATCCTCCACCAGTCTCCGGATCCTTTCATTGAAACGGGGAAGGTCGAATCCGCCCAGATTCCACAGCCTTCCGTTCACCCAGACAGCCGGGGTAATGTAGGCCTGTTTTCCCGGAGCCGGCTTCCCGCCATGGTCCAGATCCACCACTTTCAGGGCGAGGTACTCTTTGTCCCTGCAATAATTCTCCAGGGCCCGTTGGACAGCATCGCAGGAGAGACAGTCCTCCCTCACGTACAATTCCACCTCAATCGACCCCCGGTCAAGGAAAGTCGTATTCACTGCGGCAAAGTTTAGGGAAACGGCTGTGGTGTGATCTGTCAGCCAGCGGACAAAGGGGGTCCCTTTACGTCTCTTCCCCCCATGTCTTGGTCTTGAGAAACCGGCGGGTGTATCTGATTCGGCCCTCTTTTTCCATTTGGTTCAGGATAGCATTCACCGTTTGACGGGTCGTGGCGGTCAGGTCCGCGATTTCCTGGTGGGTCAGGAAAGGCCGGACCATCCAGCCGTCAACCAGTCTTCTTCCGAACGTCTGCACATAACGTTTCAGAAACGCCTCCACCCGTTCGCGGGCATCTTTGAAGACGAGATCCTCCACGTAAGCCTCTATCTTTCGGATCCGGAACCCGATGAACTTGGTAATGGTCAAGTTCAGTTGCGGATTCCTGCGCATGAGGTCCTGAAACTGCTCCTTGCTGATGGAACAAATCACCGCGTCCTCCACGACCTCCGCTATGTTTTCATGCCGCTCCTGCCCCAAAATGGCACTTTCGCCGAATATTTCCCCCGGTCCCACCAGCTGCAACGTGGTGGTTCTCCCGTCTTCCGCTATGCGGGAAATCTTGACCTTTCCCTGTTTCAGAAAGTAGATCGTGTCGCTGGCTTCATCGGGAAAGTATATAATCTCCTTTTTCTTACTTTCATGCATCCGGGTATTTCGCTCGAGATCCTCCATCTGTTCCCGGTTCAGACCGGACAGGAGATTGAAATTTTGCAAATACCAGAGCTTCGTTTTCTCAGCCATGGTGTTACCCCTTTCTATTCCGGCACCAACAAATAACCAGGACAGGGGAAATTAACAAGGGCTCTTTTTGACGAGGGGCTATCCCGGCCCCGATGGTCTGGGAGCAAGATAATGGACACTGAACAGATTATTCTCGTCGGTCCATACCCTTTCCACGGCAAAACCGGCCTCTAACGCCAGGGAAGCAAATCCCTGAACGGTATACTTGTAGGATGATTCAGTCCAGATTCTCTCCCC
>JBHIEY010000167.1:0-4150 GCA_046861835.1 Fidelibacterota bacterium
ATTCCACGTTGACGGCAGTGCTTCTGGCCACTCCGGTAGCTCCGTCCGCCGGTGTAATGGAGAGAATCTCCGGAACAGCCGTCTCCTCCTCTTCGGTTTCGCATCCGGTCACAAGAGGAAATATCAGACCTATCAGGGCAATGGCAATACTACGTCTCATTTCTTTCTCACTCCTTATCGTTGTGTATTCTATTGTGTTGACGCTCTTTTTCGTCACCCTTTGAAGTGGCCGTATTCTCGCTTGACCATTTCCACGACCTGCTGCGGGGTGTACCCCTTCTTCACCTTTTCCTCAATAAACCGCTTGGCACTCTGTGCGCTGGGACATTCACAGATGGTCAGGTCTTCGTCCAAGCACGAGCCGCACGGACAGCTAAACTGCCGGGCAATCTCGAGGGTTTTCTCGCTGAACACGGGGGCCGGCTCGCTCATGGAAGGAGTCTGGCGGCTGTTGCGATCCAGGGACACGCCGATCCAGATACCCACCGCCCCGGCGACCACACCCAGCACCAGGAGGCCCGGGGGAACCCTGGACACGGCGCGGGAAGTTTTCACTTTTTTCACCATCGTTGATGGATCACAGCGCCAGTCTTCTCAGGCGCAGGGCATTCCCTACGACGGATACCGAGCTGAAGCTCATGGCCGCGGCGGCGATAATGGGACTCAGGAGGAGTCCGAAGAAAGGATAAAGAATCCCCGAAGCGATAGGGACCCCCAGGGAGTTATAGGCGAACGCCCAGAAAAGGTTTTGCCGGATGTTCCGCATGGTCCCCCGGCTCAGCCGGCGGGCCTTCGCGATTCCCCGGAGGTCACCCTTGACGAGGGTAATTCCCGCACTCTCAATGGCCACGTCCGTCCCCGAACCCATAGCGATGCCAATCTGGGCCCGAGCCAGCGCCGGGGCATCATTTATACCGTCGCCCACCATGGCCACAAAGTGCCCTTCCTCCTGAAGGCGCTGGACGATCTCACTTTTCTGTTCGGGAAGAACCTCGGCAATCACCTCGTCTATTCCCAGCTTGGTGGCCACAGCCCGGGCCGTGGTCTCGTTATCCCCGGTGAGCATCACAATCCGGATGCCGGCCCGGTGCAGGATCCGGATAGCCTCCGGAGTGGTCTCCTTCACCGGATCCGAGATACCCAGGAGAGCGACAACCTCGCCGTCCACCGCCGCAAAAACCACGGTTTCGCCCTGCTCCCGGTGGTCCTGGGCCACCCGGGTAAGATTCCCGGGATCCAGATTGAGCTCCTTGAGCAGAACCCGGTTGCCAACCACCACCGTTCGACCGTCAACCGTGCCCGAAATGCCCCTCCCGGTGAAGGACCTGAAATCGGAGACGGGGGCGATCTTGAGGTCCCTTTCCTTGGCCGCCGACACCACCGCTTCCGCCAGGGGATGTTCGCTGGCCTGTTCCAGACTGGCTACCAGTTTCAGGATTTCATTCTCCTCCAGGGGATTCTCGGATGCTACCAGAGACATGAGCTTCGGACGTCCCTCTGTCAGGGTGCCCGTCTTGTCCGTCACCAGGGTGTCCACCTTCTCCATGGTCTCCAGGGCTTCGGCGTTTTTTATGAGAACCCCGGCGGTGGCTCCTCGGCCCACACCGACCATGATGGAAAGGGGAGTGGCCAGGCCGAGGGCACAGGGACAGGCAATAATCAATACCGCCACCGCATTCACCAGGGCATACGCCAGGGCCGGGCTGGGACCAAACGTGGCCCACACCAAAAACGTGACGACGCTGATTCCCACAACAATGGGGACAAAGTACGACGCCACCACATCCGCCAGACGTTGAATGGGTGCCCGGCTACGCTGGGCCTCACTCACCATCTGAACGATCTTGGCCAGGAGCGTCTCGCTCCCTACCCGCTGGGCTTCCATGATGAAGGTTCCCGTTCCGTTCACGGTCGCTCCCGTGACCCTGTCTCCCGGCTCTTTGGCTACCGGAATCGATTCTCCCGTCACCATCGATTCATCCACAGGGCTGGATCCTTCCAGGACAACCCCATCCACCGGCACTTTTTCACCGGGCCGAACACGGAGACGGTCCCCCGGTTTCACCTGGCTCAATGCAATGGTCTCCTCCGTTCCATCCTCCCGGACTATCCGGGCGTTGCTGGGGGCCAGCTGCAAGAGGGCCCTGATGGCTGAGCTGGTGCGGGACCGGGCTCTGAGTTCCAGAACCTGACCCAACAGTACCAGCGTGACGATCACGGCGGCGGCCTCAAAATAGACGGCCACCTCTCCAGATTCCCCCCTGAAAGCTTCCGGAAACAGGCCGGGAAACAAGGTGGCAATAACGCTGTAGACATAGGCCACCCCCGTTCCCATCCCGATCAGGGTGAACATGTTGAGGCTGCGGTTGACCACCGATTTCCAGCCGCGCTCGAAAAAGGGTTTGCCCCCCCACAAAAGGACGGGCGTGGCCAAGAGAAGCTGAACCCATTTATCCAGAGAGACCTGAAGAAGAGGATGACCCCATATATACTCGGACATGGCGACCACCAGCAGCGGAGCGGTGAGAACCAGACTGATCCAGAACCTTCGGCTCATGTCCACGAGCTCCGGATTCTTCTCCTCCTCCAGGGTTATCGTTCGAGGCTCGAGCGCCATACCACAGATAGGGCAGTCGCCCGGACCCTGCTGAATCACGTCCGGATGCATGGGACACGTATACTCCGCTCCTTCCGGTGGCGGAGGTTCCTCTTCCCTGGCCCGTTTGCCGTTCCCGGCATATCGATCCGGTTCCTGGTCAAACGACTCGACACACCGCTGGGAGCAGAATCCATAAACCGTTCCTTCCCATTCCCGGGTGTCCACGGCCGATTCTTCGGCAACGATCATTCCGCAAACGGGATCCTTGAATGTCTGACTCGTTTTCATGATGACCCCCTGATTCTTGATAATTTCGCGTACTTCACGGGCCAACTCCTTTTCAACAACCGTCAATGCGTGGTATTGCCACCGCCGGCTCTCCGGAGCCTTCTGAGGTGCATCACACTACGACGACATCACCCTTTTCGGCTGGAGGAATCCGGAGCCCGTTTCCCCCGTTCGTATCTTTACAGCCTCATTCACCTCGGAGACGATGATCAAACCGTCACCGGGTTCTCCCGAGTAGGACCGGGAACGGATGGTCTCCACGACCTTTTGTGCATCTTCATCGGCGCAAATGATTTCTATCTTGGCCACCTCGGAGTACTTCTCCACGCATTCGATAGAGTACTTGAAATGGTCCGGATCGACCATCCCCTTGCCCAAGGCCATGACATCGATGACCGTCATATTCTCTACACCAATCGAATGCAAACCCCGGATCACATGTTCCACCCTTGAACATCTGATATAGGCCTTAATCTCTTTCATGGGTCACCTCCGCTACCTTTTTTCTGACAGCCAGGGATCGCCAAAGATAATAGATCGTGGGAATGACCACGAGGGTGAGGAGGGTCGACGTGACCATCCCCCCCACCATGGGTGCGGCGATCCGCTTCATGACCTGGGAGCCCGTCCCATGGCCGACGAGAATGGGGATCAACCCCCCGATAATGGCGGAAACCGTCATGACAATGGGACGGATTCGTTTGGCAGTCCCTTCGAACACCGCCTCCTGCAAGTCATCCAGGGACTGCATCAACCCGCGTTCGAACCTTGCCTTGTACGCGTTGTCCAGATAGACCAGCATCACCACCCCGATTTCCGCCGATACCCCTGCCAGGGCGATGAACCCGACCCCCACCGCCACGCTCATATTATAGTCAAGCAGATACATGAACCACAATCCTCCCACCAGGGCAAAGGGGAGCGACAGCATGACGATGAGACTTTCGGTCACATTTCTAAAATTAAAGAAAAGCAGCAGGAATATGATCAATAACGTCACCGGGACCACAACTTTCAATCTCTTATTGGCTCTCTCCATGTACTCGTATTGTCCGCTCCAGACAATGGAATATCCTTCTGGAACGGTCAGCTCTCTCTCCAGGGCCTCCTTGGCCCGTTTCACGTAGGTCCCCACGTCAATACCTGCCAGGTCCACGTAAATCCACCCCGTAGTCCTGGCGTTTTCGCTCTTGATGACAGGGGCCCCTTTGCGAATTCTAATATCGGCCACCTGGCTGATAGGAATCTGGGCGCCGGACGGGG
>JBHIEY010000168.1:0-4132 GCA_046861835.1 Fidelibacterota bacterium
TGAAGATGTTGTTGGCCAGATGGACCAGGGCCGTGGCGGAGATGGCCACTTCCACAGGAAAGAAGATAGCCATGACGGGCATGAGAATGCTTCCCAGTCCAAATCCCGAAAAGAGAGTCAGGCCGGAGGCCACAAAGGCCACGGCGGCGATGAGAGCGGTTTCCACCGGGACCTACACCAGCTCGAGGGCCCGCTCGGGAGGCCTTCCCAGAACGGCCCGGTCGCCCCTGACAATGATGGGTCGCTCAATCAACCGGGGGTGGGCCGCCATTTGACGGAATAACTCATCCGGGTCGTCAAGTTTATCCTTCAGTCCCAGTTCTTTATAGACGGCCTCGTTCTTTCGAATGAACCCTTTCGGGGGAAGTCCCATCATCCGGGAAAGGTCTCTCAGAGTGTTTTCATCGGGAGGATCGTCCAGGTAGAGGATGAGCTCAGGTTCGACGCCGTGGTTCCGGAGAATCTGCACGGATTCTCGACTCTTGCGTCAGCGGGGGTTGTAGTAAACGGTGATTTTCTTCATGGTCCGGTGTCCCTTTCCTCCGGTGAATAGACAGGGTGGTTCTGGCATCCCTCCGGGTTAGCCCGGCCGGAATTTACTGGAACCGCGCCGGACATTCCACGACATCTTGCGGCGTTTACGGCGTGAGGGGGACAATAACAAATTGACAACGCGGGCGGGGTTGATTAACTTCGTTACCGGTAATCTCACCCCGCGGCGAGGTAAGTTCTTAATTCTATCTATATATCTTCGGGACAATGGGTCTATTGAGAACTCTGGTGAAGTCTGGCGGATGGACATCCGGCGATCTTGCCATTGATCTGGGCACCGCGAACACCCTCATCTGGCTCAAGGGCAAGGGAATTGTCATCAACGAGCCCTCCATCGTAGCCGGAAGTATCAACGACGGTTCAATTCTGGCAGTGGGCAACGATGCCAAAGAGATGCTGGGCAGGACGCACCGTGATATTCAGACGATTCGCCCCCTGAGGGACGGGGTCATTGCCGATTTCAATATGACGGACGGGATGCTACATGGTTTCGTCCGTAAGATCCGTTTCAGTCGTATCGCCCGGCCCCGGATGGTGATTTGCGGTCCCAGCGGCGTCACGGAAGTGGAACGGCGGGCCGTGAAAGATTCGGGTGAAAGAGCCAATGCCCGGGAGATCTATCTCATAGAGGAGCCTGTGGCCGCCGCCATCGGCATCGGCCTGGATATCAGCAGGCCGGTGGGGAACATGATTGTGGACATCGGAGGCGGCACCACCGAGATCGCCGTGATTGCTCTCAACGGCGTGGTGACGAAGGAGACCATCCGGGTGGGGGGGAGCGAAATGGATGAATACATCATCCAGTGGTTCCGGAACGAGCACAAACTGGAAATCGGTGAGACAACGGCCGAGAAAATCAAGATCGCTGTGGGATCCGCCATGAGAATCAGCGACACCCCTATCGCCGTGAAGGGGCGGGATCTCGTATCGGGGATCCCCAAGACCGTGGAGATCTCGTCCGACGAAATCCGGCAGGCCCTGAAGGATTGCGTCAATCAAATCGTGGATGCGGTGAAACGGGCCCTGGAGCAGACGCCGCCGGAACTGTCGGCGGATATTCTCGACCGGGGGATCATTCTTACGGGGGGCGGGTCACTTCTCAAGGGCCTCGATCAGAACATCCGGGAACGGACTAACCTTCCCGCCAACGTCTCCGAATCGCCCCTTCTTGATGTGGTGAAAGGAACGGGAATCGTCCTGGACAATATCAAGAAATATGCCGACGTCCTCATTTGATCTCGGTTGATGCGCAGGTTTCTGGGTTTCCTATATGAACGGAGAGATTATGCCAGTTTGCTTGTCGCCGTAGCCCTTTCCGTTTCCCTGCTCTCCTCCAACGAGTCCCAGTCCATTCAGATCCTCCGGGGAAAAATCAATACGGTTTTCTCCGCTGTCTATTCGCCCGTTCTGTGGGTAAAGGGCGTGGCAAAGGTAAGGGCCGAAAACGCTCTCCTGAGGGAAAAGGTGACCCAGCTCACCCTCCTGAATTCCTCCCTCCTTCAGCATAAGCGGGAAAACGAACGGCTGAGGGCCATGCTCGATTTCCGGCGGAACACCCGTCTTGATCTGGTTCCTGCCCGCGTCATTTCCGGCGGAATCTCTCCCCTTACCTCGGCCATCACCATAGACGTGGGACGGAATCAGGGCATCGGTCCCAACACCGGCGTGATGGGAATCGACGGGATCGTGGGGAAAACGGTGAGTGCCGGAAACCGGTCCTCTGTCGTTCAACTGATGTCCGACTACAATTTCCGGGCAAGCGTCAAACTTGAGAATTCTGGGACGGTGGGAATCCTGCGGTGGAAACAGAACGATTCCTTTGAAGTGTGGGAAATCCCCAAAACCGTTCAGGTAACGGCGGGAGAAAGAATCGTCACCTCGGGCTTCAGCGATATCTTTCCCGAGAATCTTCCTGTGGGGGAGGTAACGGGCTTCAGGGACAGTCCGGAGATGCTTCACAAGGTGGTCACCGGAAGGGCATACACCGACTTCACCGCCCTTGAAAACGTCTTTGCCATCCAGAAGACCCCGTGAATACGCCAAAAAAAATCCTTCTCGGCATCGGAGTCCTGGGACTCCAGTTGGTCCTGTCTGAATTGCTGGCTATCGATCAAATCAGACCCGACTTTCTCCTGATTTTCGTCCTCTATATCTCCATCGTGGAAGGGAGTACGACGGGGGTGGTTTTCGGATTCGCCCTGGGACTCTTTGAGGACGTACTGAGTGCCGGTTCCCTCATGGGGCTGGCGCCCCTGACCAAGTCCGTCACCGGATTCCTGGCGGGCAAACTCCAGGGCCAGTTTCCCAGAATGAATCCCGTCGTTTTCCACCTCGTCTGGATCGGTATTATCCTGTTTCATTTTGGTCTGTATCTGTACGTCCGGCTGCAATCCCTGTTGGACGCGTCTCCCGTTCTCTTCTGGAAGACATGGGGATTTACCGTGTTGTACACCCTGGTATTTATTGCCATTTTGCAGATCATCGTTCCGCTGCCCCGGCTGGCCGTTTCATCGTCGGGCGAACACCGGTAGGGGATGCTCAAGAGCGAGATATACGTTCCCGTTGCCCGCCGGAATATTCTCTACGGTGTTGTAGTTTTCCTTTTCCTCGTGCTGTTAGGCAAACTCTACTACCTGCAGATCTACCAGTACGAAAGATTCCGGGAGCTGGCAGACTACAACCGGATTCGGATGGTGACGACCTATGCCCCCCGGGGACGGATACTGGACAGAAAAGGGACGATTCTTGCCGCCAACCAGTCAGTCTACACGATTTCGGTCATCCGGAATGAACTCGTAGACGAGAAAAGGGAAATCGATCTGATTGCCCGGTATCTGAGAATGGAGACCGGCACGATCCAGGCAAACCTCCAGAGGTACTACCGGGGACCGTTTGTTCCCGCCAGGGTCGCCCGGGATGTCCCCCTGGAAACCCTGGGATATCTCGAGGAACATCGGAACGAACTTCCGGGCGTCATCTATTCCGATTTTCCTGTCCGGTTCTATCCCGAACGGGTCAGGCCATATGCTTCTCATATTCTCGGGTACCTCCGGGAAATCAGCCGGGATGAATTGAATCAGGTGGGCAATTCCGGTTACGACCCCGGCGACTTCGTGGGCGCCCAGGGGATCGAAAAGCGGTACGAATCCCGCCTCAGGGGTTCCAAGGGAGTGGTCTATCAGCTCGTGGACGTCCTGGGCCGGGTTCTGGGACCCGTGAAAGACCGCGAACCGGTTCCTGCCGTTCCCGGCGAAGACATTTTCCTGACGGTGGACGCGTCCCTTCAGGCCTACGTGGAAAGCATTCTGGGAGATAGAACGGGTGCCGCCGTCGTGCTCAACGCCCGAACGGGGGAAGTCCTGGCCCTGGCCAGCAAGCCCGACTATAAGCTGGAAGATTTTGCCGGCTTCATGAAGGGAGAAACGTGGAACCGATATGCGACGGACGAGTCGAAGCCCCTCTTGAACCGGGCGGTGCAGGGCCGGTATCCCCCCGGTTCCGCCATGAAGCTCATTACCGCCATCGCCGCTCTGGAAAACGATCTGGTCGACCCGGATTGGACCGTCGAGTGTACCGGAAC
>JBHIEY010000169.1:0-4077 GCA_046861835.1 Fidelibacterota bacterium
GCGGTGGCGGCCAGTGCTATCTTCAAAGTCTCCGTCAGCGATGGCGAGCTGACGGCAACTGCCAGCAATGCCGTCACCGTTTCGTCCGCGGACACGCCGGAGTTCTACTATGTGGGTTCCACAACCTGCGGGCAGTGCCACCGGGAGATCTACGGGGAGTTTGTGGAATCGGGCCATCCGTACAAGTTCAGTTTCGTACGGAACGGTCAACCTCCGACGTACCCCGATGTCGTTGAGGCCGGGCGGACGATCCCTCTGCCTGAAGGGGCCACATCGTGGGATGACATTCTGGGTATCATCGGAGGTTTTGGATGGAAAGCCCGGTTTGTGGACAAGACGGGCAACATTGTGGGGACGACCAACAGTGCAATCAACCCCGGGGGCGGCCAGAATCAGTATAACTTCTACGGCGGCACCGATTGGGGATGGTCCGATTATCACGCCGGTGACGTGAAGGAATACAACTACAGTTGCTTCCGGTGTCATACCACGGGGGCCACCGAGACAGGTGAATGGCTCCCCGATATTCAGGGGACGTTCGTTTATGGCGGCGTGGAATGTGAACGGTGTCACGGTCCCGGAAGCAAGCATGTCGAGTTCAGCGGCGTGGGATATATTGACCATCCTCACGGTGACGAGGCCACGGGGGATTCATCAGGCATCACGAGCAGTACGATGAGTTCATTCACACCAAGCACTACACCGATGCCGGACAGAGCTGTTTGACCTGTCACGATCCTCACGAGAGGGTGGTGTGGAACGGTGAGGGTGTCACGGCCGAGTGCACCTCATGCCACGCCACTCAGACCGTTGAAGCAGCCCATAGTGACGTGGAGTGCGAAACCTGCCACATGGCCAAGGTGGCCAAGTCGGCGGTTCAAACGGTGGCGGGCTACCAGGCAGATGTTCACAGTCACACGTTCGCCATTGCTGCCGATACAGCATGGAATATGTTTTCCGATGACGGTTCCACGCTCAGACTGGATGAGAACAATCACGGAAAGCTCGCTCTGGCCAACGTATGCTACGGGTGTCATACCGATGAAGCCGGCGGCGGGGGAGGGGGTTCCGTCAAGACCCTTCAGGAGCTTGCCGACTACGCCGTGACGGTTCACCAGTAGCCAACCGCCGGGATAAGAGTGAGAGAAAGGGGACGATCGTCCCCTTTTTCTCAGGGCCCTGCCAAGGGGCGGGGACCGCGTCCGGCCCGTTTTACGGGCGGTTATTGAATTTGTTTTGAACGGTTTAAGGCCGTATTTTTGTCATCGAACGGGGCCATAGCTCAGTTGGGAGAGCGTCTGAATGGCATTCAGAAGGTCGGGGGTTCGAGTCCCCTTGGCTCCACTTCCCGTGTGAATGCCGGTTGATCCTTTTCCCGAAGAATAATCGCCCTCGTCAGCGTACCAATTTCCTCTTGTTTTATACCCGCCGGGACGTCTAATTTCCAAACGGGTGTGGGGAAAACCTTCGGATGAAACCATTCATTCGTAAGCCAAAATCAGCCCCCGGTGTTCGTTTTGTCGTCTTGCGGGACGGCGACGGAAATCTCCGGCAGTGGTCCCTGTCCAGGAATTCGGTGGCCGCCGTTTCCGTTCTGGCCGTGGTGCTGTGCGCCGCTATCCTTTTCTTCACCGCCGACTTTCTGACCCAGTTCCTCTACCGGGCCAGATTGGAGGAGATCCGGGAGAACAACCGGTCTCTGATCACCCTTCTTCTGGAACTGAGGGAACGGCTTGACGACCTGGAATCCCAGGTGGACGATATCGAGAAGAAAGACCAGGCCCTCCGCACCTACGCCGATCTTCCCCCCATCGACACGGATGTCCGGAAGGTGGGCGTCGGGGGCGGCCGGCAGAACCGTCGTTCCAAACTGGAAGAACTCCTTCCGGATGTGGAGGTGAAAATCTCCCGGCTGGAAACGGATCTTGATCAACTGACCCGCCGGGTGAAGCTGGAAAAGGAGAGTTTCGAGACCATCTACGATGCCGTCCGCAAGAATTCTGAGAAGCTTCTTTCCATCCCATCCCTCCGGCCGGTAAAAGGGGGCTACATCAACACCGGATTTGGATACCGGCGGGATCCGTTCACAAACGAGAGACGGTTCCATTACGGCCAGGATATCTCCGCTCCCCGGGGCACCCCCGTGTATGCGGCGGCGGACGGAAAAGTGGAATACGCTTCCTATAAGGGGAGTTATGGAAAATCGATCAAGATCAATCACGACCACGGCTATCAAACGATCTATGCCCACCTCAACCGGTTGAACGTACGGATCGGCCAGACGGTGAAACGGGGAGACTTGATCGGAGAAGTGGGCAGCACGGGACGGTCCACCGCTCCCCACCTCCACTACGAAGTGCATTACTACGGCACCCCCCAGAACCCGAAGAATTATTTCTTCACGGGATACCTCCGCTAAGCCCCCCTTCCCCTTCCATCCCTTCCCTCAGAGGTCCCCCTTGAATTCGTACCTTGACTCTGTATAGGGGAAAAGGTAATTTCGTCCGTCGTGAAGCAGTTTTACCTGGACACCTACGGCTGCCAGATGAATGTGGCCGATTCCGAACTGGTGGCGGGGATTCTGGAACGGGAGGGATTTGTCCGCACCTTCCGTGAAGACCGGGCCGACGCCATTTTCTTGAACACCTGTGCCATCCGGGACCATGCCGAAGAAAAAATCCATTCCCGCCTGGGAACACTGAAGAAATTGAAAGAAAGAAACCCGGGAACCATCATCGGGATACTGGGGTGCATGGCTCAACACATGAAGGACGACATCCTGGAAACCAAGCCCTATGTTGACGTGGTCCTGGGCCCTGATTCCTATCGCCGGATCCCCCAGGTTCTCCGGAGACACCGCTACCATCAAACGTCCGTGGTGGACACGCGGCTGTCACGCTATGAAGTCTATGAAAACCTGTTTCCCTCCCGGCAGGAGGGAGTCAACGCCTGGATCTCCATCATGAGAGGGTGTGATAAGTTCTGCACGTTTTGCATCGTCCCCTTTACCCGGGGCAGGGAGAGAAGCAGGCCCCTACCGAGTGTGGTTCGGGAAGTGAAACAGGCCGTTGAGTCGGGATTCGTGGAAGTCACCCTCCTGGGCCAGAACGTCAATTCCTACCGCCACGGGTCCCACCGGTTTCCCGAACTTCTTGATGCGGTGGCCCGCGTGCCGGGGGTCCTCAGAATCCGGTTTACCTCCCCCCACCCACAGGATGTGGACGACGACATGCTGTCCGTCATGAGGGGACATGACAATATCTGCAAGTCCATCCACCTCCCCCTCCAGGCAGGCTCCAACAGGATCTTGAGACGTATGAACCGGACCTATACGCGGGAAAGCTATCTGGCCCTGGTTGAACGCATCCGGGATACTCTCCCGGGGTGCGGCCTCTCCACCGATATCATCGTCGGTTTCCCCGGAGAAACCCGGGAGGAATTTGAACAAACCCTGACGGTCATGGAGACCGTCCGGTTCGATGCTGCCTTCACCTTCAAGTATTCCCCCAGACCCGGGACGAAGGCGGCCCAGTTCTCAGACCCCGTTGACGAAATCGAGAAGCAGGCCCGGCTTGAGAAGGTGGTAGCCCTTCAGCGACGCCATACACTCCTTCGTAACGAAAAGGAGATAGGGAAAATACTTAATGTATTGGTTGAGAAGGAAAGCAAGTTTTCTCCCCGGGAATGGGCGGGAAGAACGGACACCAATAAGTGGGTCATATTTCCCAAGGGAGGGGCATCGGTGAAGGAGGTGGTGAGGGTCAGGATCACGGACGCCAAGGGGGTAACTCTTTTCGGAAGGTTGCAAGAAGATTGGAAGCCGGCCGGTGCGGTTAGTTAAGGTCCTGTTAGCTCTTCTGATCATTCTCGGTATTTTGCTCGTTCTATCGAAGAACATGGTTGCCGTCCCCGTCGATCTGGTGACAAAGAAGTTCGAAAATGTCCAGCTGGCCGTGGTGATGATCGTCACCCTGGCCGTTGGTATTCTCGTGGGATTTGCCATTGCCCTCACGACCATTTTTTCAAGCAAGGCGGAAGCGAGAGCCTACCGGGCGGAGAACAGACGGCTTTCCTCCG
>JBHIEY010000170.1:0-4031 GCA_046861835.1 Fidelibacterota bacterium
CAGGGGCCGGGTCGCCAGGCTTACCGTAAAGGTTGTCGAGTCTCCCCCCTCCGTGGTGACGGCTTCCTCCGGTGTGGAAACGACGATTGCCGCATCATCGTCATCCCGGGTGAGAACGGAAATCCTTTCGGGAACCAGGCCGGCATAGTTCGGATCGGGAGACACGGCAGTTTTTCCCACAATCTGAACGTTGTGGTCTCCGTCATCGACGGAATCGTCCACTCCGGAAACGGTGATCTTTTGAACCTCATTCCAGTTTCCAGGGGTGAAGGTAACCGGCGGAGGCAAAACGACAGCCTCCGTTGAATCGAGGCTGAGGAACGTGAGGGTAACGTCGTCGGCCGGCTCAGCGGTAAGGACGACGGAAAAAGAGGTATCGGTCCCTTCCTCATCAACGGTCAGTCCCTGAACGGGAAAGACGGCAACACCAGGACGACGGTCCTTGTTTCTGACGGTGACGTCCTTTGCATCCCAACCGTGGTAGTTCAAGTCCATGGATGTGGCAGGATGAAGGATAACGGTGAAGTCCTGATCCGTGATGTCCTCGTCTTCAACTCCCGTCACCGTTACCGTACGGGGAAAAGTCCAATCGCCGGGCGAAAAGGTGACTGTTCCGGGCGACACGATTCCTTCTGTCGTGTCCGAGCTCGTCATGGACACGGTCACGTCGGCCACCGGCTGGGAGGTCAATCTTACGGAGAACCTTGCCGCGAGTCCCGTTTCCGTCGTCACCAGACCGCCGGCGGGATGGACCTCAATTCCCGTCCGGTCGTTGTCGAGGTTCGTCACGGAAATATCGTTGAGATCAATCCCCTGATAGAGGGAATCGGCTGAAATAGCCGGTTGAATAAGGACCGTGTAGGTCTGATCGCCGTCATCAAGAAAATCGTCTTTCCCGCTGACTGTGAGGCTTCGCGGGGTCCGCCAGTTTCCGGCGTCAAAGTCAAGGGCGGAAGGGAAAACCTCCCCTTCCGTTGTGTCCGAACTGATGGCCACTATCCTGACGGCGGACAGAGGCTCGGATGTGAGGGAGATGGAGAAGTGACCTTCTCCTCCGCCTTCCGTCGTGGTCAGGCTGCCGTCGGGGAACAGGCGTATTCCCGCCCGGTCGTCATCGATGTTGACAGCGGCGAGGGACGAGAGTTCCAGGCCGGCATACCCGGTGTCCTCGGAAACGATGGCTCCGGGAACGATGGCAAACGTCTGATCTCCATCGTCCACGTCATCGTCCACCCCGTAGATGACGACCTCCTGCGGGACATTCCAGTTATTCCGGGTGAACGTAAGGGATGACAGAGACCGGACAAATGTTTCTTCAGGGAACCTTCCGGCAGGAGGTGCCAACTCCAGGATTTCCCAGACAAGCCGTTGCAGCGCTACGATCAGTCCATCCACATCCCCCTCGTAGGCACGGCTTACCGATTTCTCGGCCGCCCCCGTTTCCACATTCAGCAACCGGAAGACCATGGTGTAGTTCTGACCCTCCCGGCTCACCGATCCCAGAACCACACGGGGGATGTTCAGGATTCTCCCGATTTCAACGGCACAGTCGGTTGATGAACACCCCGTTTCTGACCCAGCCGGGTCAGCCCCTCTTCAATTTGCTGGGGATCTACGGAAATTGCCGAACCGGTGAGTTCCAGTTCCTGACGCATGAAGTTCGTGAGCGCCTCAACTTCCAGCTGGGAGAATCCGGTCCCCTCCAGGTCCAGTATGGCCACACGGTTGTCTTCAGGAGCCGGCGACCGCTGCAAGGCGAATATGTTCACCGGACAGGTGACCAGTAACACTGTCAAGGAAAGGATGAGACAGAGAGACTTTTTCGGTTGAGGCATAGCTCAGTAAGTAAAGTAGTATAACCCCCTTTCTTAGAATATCAGAAGAGAAACGGAGGAATCCAAGAATTGATCTCCATCATCGGGAAACGGGATCCGAAACGTTCCGTTGAGGGCGTTTTTGGGTTTGACGGAATGGAGCGGGGCGGGTAATTTGCAACGGTTTGAGTCATGCCATGCACGAAAGGGGACCCATCATGAATGGACGTCACACAGGGATATTTTCCGGTCTTATGTTTGCCATTCTGGCGACGGGTACCTTGGTCCCGGCCCAGGTTGTGGACAGGGTCCCGAATGTTTACGTGGACTGCTTATGGTGTGATGACGACTTCATCCGGACAGAGATACCGTTTGTGAATTACGTACGGGACCGTTATGACGCCGACATTCACATTCTGGTTACCGCTCAAAGGACCGGCAGTGGGGGCCAGGAATACACGCTGGCGTTCCTGGGAAAGAATGTTTTCGAAGCCATGAGTGATACCCTGGTCTTCAACACCGATGAAACCGATTCTGACGACAGGATTCGCCGGGAGATGGTGCGGGTGATGAAACTGGGGCTGGTTCCCTATCTCACCCGGACGCCCGCCGCCGACAATCTCTCCGTATCGTTTGTAGAAACGCCGGAAGAGCCGTCCCGGGCGGTGGAGGACAAATGGAAAAGCTGGATATTCAGTGTGAGGCTCCATTCAAACTTGAACGGAGAAGAGCTCTACAAATCGGCCTACGTTTCCGGTTCCGTCAGTGCCAGAAGGGTGACGGAAAAGTGGAAGATTTCCGTGTCCACCAGTGGAAGTTATGATGAAGACAGCTTCAGGTTGAACGGTCAAACCTACACCAGTATTTCCCGGCGCAACAGCCTGAGTGCGTCTGTCATCATGTCTCTCAGCGACCACTGGTCCGTCGGGTTGTGGGGATATTCCTATACATCGACCTTCGACAACATCGACTATGCATTATCCCTCATGCCCGGGATTGAGTATAACTATTTTCCTTATTCGGAGTCGACGCGGCGGCAGCTCCGCCTGGAATACAAGATCACCCCGTCGTATGCCGACTACACCGAGGAAACCATCTATCTCAAGATGCGTGAGCAGTTGATGGATCATTCCGTCTCTTTGACACTGGACCTCATTCAACCCTGGGGTTCCGTCAGCACCTCCCTTTCGGGATCCCATTATCGGCACGACTTGAGCAAGCACAGGGTCCGGCTCTTCACCAGTTTTTCGCTGAAATTGATAAAGGGTTTATCCCTGAACGTGTTCAGTAACGTATCGATGATCCGCAATCAACTGTTCCTGCCCAGGGGAGGGGCCACTCTGGAAGAAATCCTTCTGAAGCGGAAGCAGCTGGAGACGCAGTACAGCTACTGGGGATCCATCGGTCTGACCTATTCCTTCGGATCGATATACACCCATGTGGTCAATCCCCGTTTCGGCGGACCCGGGGGGAGGGTTTTCTTTTTCTGAAGGATCCCCCCTTGTTTTGTACGGCTCTCAGGGCTTAGCTTCACCGAAAACGGGGGGCGCAGGTCATGAGTGAAGTTTCCACGGTGGATTACCGGTCGCCGGACGGACCGGAGATCTTTACGGATTCCCTTCAGAAAACCGGGTTTGCCGTCCTGGCCAATCATCCTCTGGAGGCCTCTCTTGTCCGGACCGTCTATTCGGATTGGGCGTCGTTTTTTGCCGGGGATGCGAAGTTCGACTACCTGTTCGACCCGGAGAAACAGGACGGTTATTTCCCTTTCCTTTCCGAGAACGCCAAAGGGTACAGCGTGAAGGATCTCAAGGAGTTCTATCATGTCTATCCCTGGGGGAGGTACCCGGAGGAAATCGGCGATCAGACCCGGATCCTTTATGACCGGCTGGTAGCCCTGGCTGCCGAACTGCTGGAGTGGGTGGAAAGGGACACGCCCGGGGAGGTGAGGAGGGGGTTCTCCGTTCCTCTCACGGAGATGATTGACGGCAGTTCGAGAAATCTCTTGAGAGTCATTCATTATCCTCCCCTCACCGGCGAGGAGGAAGAGGGGGCGGTGCGGGCGGCTCCTCACGAGGACATTAACCTGATTACGTTGCTGGTGGCCGGTACCGAGCCGGGGTTGCGGGTGAAGGACCTTGAGGGGAACTGGCACGACGTTGCCTGCGATTACGGCACCATTGTCGTCAACGCGGGAGACATGCTTCAGATGTGTTC
>JBHIEY010000171.1:0-4030 GCA_046861835.1 Fidelibacterota bacterium
ACTCCCGTTTCTCATCAAGGATCCCCAGGAATTCCAGGGCAACGGCGTGAACCTGTTCACCCAGAACGGACGAAAGGAGGTCAAGCTTCCTGGAGGTTTCGATCTTTCGCGTGAAAAAGAGGAGACGAAAGGAAGGGTCCCGTTGGTACAGATCGGAAAGAATCTGCAGCGACCCGTTCACCCCCTCCAGGGCCCGGTGTTGCTCCGCTACCATGAGGAGAGCCCGGGCATAGCGTCTCGACTTCCGGTCAGGCATCGGCCCGGTCTATCCTTTCAAGAGACTCCCGGATCAGGGAGAGGTTATCTTTCCGGGTAAGGTTTTTTCCAATGATCTTCGAGGCCACCAGGAGCGACAGGTTGACGACCTCCTGTTTTATTCCGGCAATGGCCTTTTCCTTTTCGGCCTCTATCTGCTTCTGGGCATCGACCCGGATCCGCTCCGACTCCTCTCTGGCTCTCGCCACCATCTCTTGTTTCAGTTTTTCGCCCGTGGTCTTGCCCTCTTTCACGATGGCCTGGGCTTCCTTCCTGGCTCTGGCAATCATCCGGTCGTATTCCCGCGAAATGCGTTGCGCCTCTTGCCGTGCCTTCCGGGCATCCTCCAGCGACTCCCGTATTCTCTTTTCCCGTCGTTCCAGGGCCTCCGTCAGCGGTTTCCAGACAAACCTGGCCAGGGCGGCCAGAAGGACCAGAAAGGTGATAATGGACCAGATAAACAGCCCGGGTTCGAGACGTACGAGCGGGTTCTCCATAAGGTCTTGGAAGGTTTGGGTTAGACGATACCGGACATCTATGCCGTCATTTCATCAGGACGATGAGCAGGCAAAAGACTTCCCCCAGAATGGCCACCCCTTCCAGCAGAAAGAGGGGCAAATTCACCGCGGCAGTGATTTGAGCCGCGGCTTCGGGTTGACGAGCTATGGACTCCGCCGCCGCCATGGTGAATCGACTGATTCCGTATCCCGCACCCGCCACAATGATGCCGAGCCCGATGGCGGCTCCGAAGTAGTGAAGCGTTGATCCCCCCTCCTGCCCCAGGGCAGGACTGGCCAGAGTGAACACCAGAAGCACCGCCAGGGACAACACGGCTGACCGTCTCATGAACATATCCTCCTTATCATAGGTCTACTGTTCCGAAATCCCGTGTCTTTCTTCTCTCGTGGATTAATGTTCAATATGAATCGCCATCCCGATGAAAATGGCCGAAAGAAGGGTGAAAACGTAAGCCTGTATCAGCACAATGATGATCTCCAGGGCGGAAACGGCCGCACTCAAAGGGACGGAAACGAATGCCCCCACGGCCAGCCCCACCTCCGGCCGGAAAATGTCGGCAAACACAAATATGAACGACATGATGGAAAGAATGGCAATATGCCCCCCCGTCATGTTGGCGGCCAATCGCATGGTAAGGGCAAACGGCTTCACAAACATGGCCACAATCTCGATGGGGACTAAGACAAAATAGACGGGGAAGGGGTGTCCTTTCGGAGCCAGGCTTCGCCAGTATCCCCCGAATCCATGAGCGAAGCTGCCGGCGAGAATAATACTGAAAAACGTGACCGTCGCCAGGCCCGCAGTCACGTTAAAGTTGCCCGTCGCCGTGGACCCCCCGGGCAGGAGATCGAAAAGGGGAACCAACCCCAGACCGTTGGCCACCAGGATAAAGAAAAAAAACGTCAGAATGAGAGGAGACCACACCCGGGCGTACGCTGTTCCCACATTGGGAAGGATGACCTGCGTCCGGATGTATTCCACCATGCCCTCCACCAGATTGGCCAATCCGCTGGGCACAGGATAGGTTTCCCGGCGGTAGATCCGCCCCACGACGGCAAATAGGACAAAAACGACGGCGGCCGCCACCCACAACATGATGACGTGCTTGGTCACGGAAAGGTTGATGCCGAAAACGGTGGGGAGGGCAATAATGGGCTCACTGTCGGAGACGTGGTGGAGAATAGTCTCCCCTATCCGGTCCAGGGCAGTGGTGCCGCCATGGGGATCTGTGGGGGGTCCGTTCATGAAATGTTCCGGCGAGTTTGTCGGTTCAATAACAGCCTTTTAAAATACACAGCCTCGCTTATATGTAGAAGGAGAAAAAACCCCGCAAAGGAAAAAACGAACGGCAGAAAGCGCAGATTCATCCACGAAACCACTGCCACGATGATGACGCCATACACCACAAGATGAACCCCGAACGCCACCACGTTCGCTTTGATTATTTTCATGGGATCCCCGGACAGGTAACGACGCATCACCGCAAACGTGACACCGTGCACCACTGTGGGGATGGCGGCCCCCGCAATGAGGGATATCAGAATGCCCCCGTCCGTCATTTCTTCAGAACAATTCTGGCCATTTCATACAGGCCAACCACCAGACCCAGGACCGTTCCTCCCAGTAAGATCCACGGCTCCGTCCCGAGCCACCGGTCCATGAAATAGCCTGCAAGAGCGAGCCCAAGTACCGAACCCACCAGGACGTAGGAGGCGGTCACATAGGGACCCGCATCGCGGAGCATCCGGGAGAAGAGGACAAAAACCCGGCTGAGAAACTCCTCCTTATCTGAACGGTTGGGCACCATGCTTCCCGTAACTGGTGGACGTGAACCGGACGAAAACAGATGACGCCACGGCGGAGAGGATCACGGAACGTCATCGGGGGGAGAGGACCGGCCCGCGGGCAGGGGTGCCGATGTCCCCGAACCCTTCATCTCCCGGGAAAAAGGGGGGATTCCCTCGGTTGAAGTGACAATATCACACCGCCCCTCGAATTGAGCCCCCTCTTCGATGACCAGCTGACGGTATACGATATCCCCCTTCACGATCGATCCGCTTCCGAGAACCACCCGTCCCGTGGTGGTGACATTCCCTTCAACCGTTCCCCCCACGTAGGCATGGGATGCCCTGACATCTCCTCTAATATGAGCCCCCTTTGTCAGCCGTACCGGACCATCCGTCCTGAGGTTGCCGTAGATTTTCCCGGCCACAATGGCTCCCCCTTTCAGGACAACATCGCCCCTGACCACCGCCTCCTCGCCGATCATGGTCTCCACATGTTTGAAACTCTCCTTCCCCACGGCTTTTCCCCTTTACTCCTTCGACCTGTACTGAACAATGAAGAGCCTCGGGTCCACAGGTTCGTCCCCTTTCCATATCTCGAAATGGAGATGGGGGCCGGTCGTATGGCCCGTCTCACCTACCAGGGCAATGAGCTGACCCCGTTCCACCCTCTGCCGCTCCTCTACAAGATTTCTCTGGTTGTGGCCGTACATGGAAAAGAAATCGTCCCCGTGATAGAGGATAATCAAGTTTCCGTAGGGAATGGACCAGCCGGAGAAGACAACCAGGCCCGATGCGGCCGCGTTTACTGCCGAACCCATCCGGGCAGCAATGTCGAGTCCCGGATGCTCACCCTTCCGGCCGGCCTGCGCCAGGTGGAAATCCTGGGCCACAAATCCCGTGGCAGGCAAACGGGAAGGAATATTGTCAAGATAGGAAACGGGAGTAAATCCCAGACCGTGCAGGGGAGCGGAAAAAGCGGCGGTGTCCCCCCTTTCCCCTTCACCGCCAAACTCCAGATCGGTCTGAAGAAGGTGACGGATAAACGCGTCCATTTCCTCTATCCGGCTCAGATCCTTGACCAGTCTCGCCACTTTCAATCTTTCGTCCATGAGGTCCTGAACCTGACCCTTCAGACGACGGTAATCGATGGCCCGGGGAACCAGATAGAGACCCGATCCCGCCACCACCAGAATGAGGAGGACCACACCGGCGATCCCGGCTCTTAGCGTTCCCCGGTGGATGTCAAACGTGCGGGTCGTTTCTCCGTCTTCGGACAACCAGATGAGAGTATGCTTCTTTCCGGCCACGACGGCACTCTTTACGCTTCGATGTCCGAGAACATCTCTACCAGACGCTGGAGATCATCATCGGAATAGTATGCCACCTCAATGACGCCCCCCTTCCGCCGGGAACGTATGGTCACTTTTGTCCCCAGGATGGCGATAAGATCATTCTCAATCTTCCGGATG
>JBHIEY010000036.1:0-14558 GCA_046861835.1 Fidelibacterota bacterium
ACGCCGTCAGGGAAGAAGTTGTGAGGCTCAAAGAGGCGTGGCTTTCCGAACAGCAGGAATCCCATAAGGGAGCCCGGACATGAGATTTTCGACAATACCTGGATTTCCGTTTTGCGGGGTCGCGTCTCCCCCTGTACCGGGCACCTTTTCGGAGAGGGGGCTTATCGGGTGGTGGAAAGCACTGGCGCCGGGACACCCTTTCCATCTCTCCAACGGAGACACCGCCCATCTGGTCGACGGAGGAAGGATCAACCGTCATGACGGCCCCGACATCAGAGAGGCGACGTTTCTGGTGGACGGAGAGATACGCAGAGGCGATGTGGAGTGTCACGTTCGCGAGAGCGACTGGTATCAACACGGTCACCATGGCGATTCCCGCTATCGGAATGTGATTCTGCACGTGGTGGCGGCGAAAGGTGACCGGCGGGCGGTGACGGAGGGGGGGGATGAGATAGCCGCCGTGGTGGCCTCTCCTCTTGGACGGGTTTCTCCGTCTCCCGTCACGTGCCGCCTGGAAGGGAAGGTATCGCGGGAAGAGCTCATGGACGGGATTGTCCCCCTCGCCTACGGCCGGTGGCTCGAGAGGGTGGACATCATGCGGACGGCCATCCGGACCTGCGGCGAGCCTCGACAGGCGTTTTTTATTCACTCTTTCTGGGCCCTCGGCTTGAAAGGGAATGAACAACCGTTCGTCCGGTTAGCCCGGGAGACGCCCCTTTCGAAATACCGGTCTCTGAGCAGCCTGGAGGACATCACGGCGGTTCTCTTGGGGTGCGGCGGTTTCTTTGCCGGTGTGGGAGGGTCGCCCGGATGGAAACTGGACCGGTGTCGAGCGGCATGGTCCGTTCTGTCGGGGCAGTTCCGGCCGGTGGTGGAGTATTCCCGGTGGGTACGGCGAGGTCTTCGCCCGGCCGCGTATCCGGAACGGAGAATGGAGTTTGGCGCCGCCCTGGTGCGGGCGCTTCTCCAGGGATGGGAACCGTGGCAGCGGACTTTCGATGGATCTTTCCAAAGTTTGAGGGGGGTTTTCTCCCCTTCTCTCCTTCCGGGAAGGGGCTGGTGCGGCGAATGGTTGGGCAACGTGATTCTCCCCGCTCAGGAGGGGTGGAATCAGCTCCAGGGGAAGAGAGGAGACGGTTCCCTGTTCCGGCGGTGGTTTGATATTGACCTGGGATACGTCTACGGTGAGGTTCGGCGGCGATTCGAATCCCACGTTCTCCGCAAGGACCTGACAAATTTCGGTGTTCAGCAGGGTTTACTCTCTCTCATTGACGGATATTGCCGGCTCGATCTGTGCCGTGTCTGTCCGTTGAGGAGTTAGGAGTCCAGAAGTCGAACATGAATCAATTTAGCGGAGGCAATTTGGGTTATAGTCACGGCAAGAGGAGCGATGCGTATCAGCGCCGCGGCGGGATACGTGAGCGACGAGTAACAAAGAATATGACCCAAATGGCCCCGCCCGAAGGGAAGCGAAAAGATGGTCGATTTCTGCGTTGCTCCTCCTTGAAGTATGGCAGTCCTATACTCCTTCGTCGTCGCGCCTTGAAATCACCTCATCTTTTGGCTTCTAAATTCGATTCTGTTCGAATCCTGGACTCCTAAGATGGCGGTCATATCGCAGGAAGAGATGGCCGTCCGGGCGGAGGATCTGCGGCGGCAGGGCCAGGTGGTGGTTTTCACGAACGGATGTTTTGATCTTCTCCACCGGGGTCATATTGAATTGCTCGAAAGAGCCCGGGGGGAAGGGGACCGTCTGTTTGTGGGGGTTAACGGGGACGACTCCGTGCGGAGACTGAAAGGGGAGGGGAGGCCCTTTCAGTCCGCGGCGGACAGGGCGGCAATCGTGGATGCCCTGGCGGCCGTGGATGACGTCGCTATTTTTCATGACGATACTCCCGAAGAGCTTATCAGGAAGGTGAAACCCCAGGTGCTGGTAAAGGGAGGTGACTACGAAGGGGAACGAATCGTGGGGGCCGCTCTGGTGAAATCGTGGGGGGGAAAAGTGGTGACGGTTCCCCTGGTCCCGGGCAGGGGAACGAGCCTTGTTCTTCAGAAGATCCTCTCCTCTTTGCAGAGAAAAAACGGTTGAAGGGTTTCGGTTTTTCCATTAAGTTCGCCTCCACTGTTGGTGAACAAATGGGGCTAAGGAAAGTCACTATCTGCTCCCCCGGGGTCCTTGCTTTCCTCATCACATTTCTCGTGGGAATCTCCGGTGCCCGTCCCGATTCTTCGTCGGCGGTTCAGGAGGGTATCGATCTGGAGGGAACCAATCGGTTCCCTCTCATTCTTTCCGATGCCAAAACCCTCTTTGCCGAGGCCGTCATCGCGGACCATCACGGCGACACGCTGGAAGTCCTTTATCTTATAGACAAGATCGTGGAGCTCATGACGGAGGCCGAGCAATTGGGGGAGATGTCCGATGACGACAGGATGGAGTATGACCGGTTTGAGAAAACGCTTCTTTACACTTACGAGCACCATTTTCGTACGGTGGACAAGATAGAAACCCCCATTTCCACCGCCAGCTTGAAGGAGCAGTTGTCGGAATACCTGGAGCCCATCGAATTCGAGATCAACGGTTCCAAGTTCCGGGTGATCGACGACCGGGAAGGTCACATTCCGCTGGTCATGAACAAGCGGGTGGAGCAGGCCATTGAGTTCTTTCAGACCAAGGGCCGCCGGAACTTTGAGACGTGGTTATCCCGGTACGCCGTCTATTCGGACCTCATTGTTGACATATTGAAGAAGAACGATCTTCCCGAAGAGCTGGTGTTTCATTCCATGGTGGAAAGCGGGTTGAATCCCAAGGCCTACTCCCGGGCTCATGCTGCCGGGTTGTGGCAATTCGTGTCGTCAACGGCCAAGCGTTATGGCCTGAGTCGCACCTGGTGGATTGACGAACGCCGGGATCCGGTGAAATCGACGGAGGCGGCGGCCGAGTACATGAAGGATCTTTTCATTGAATTTGATGACTGGTATCTGGCCCTGGCGGCATACAACGCCGGCACGGGGCGGGTTAACCGTGCGGTCAAGCTCCATCAAACCCGCGATTTCTGGCGTCTGAGCTCCCTGCCGAAGGAAACGCGAAATCATGTTCCCGCCTTTCTTGCCGCTGCCATCATCACGCGGAATCCTGATGCGTACGGATTCCAGATTCCCCCGGGCGATCCCCTGGTCTTTGACGAAGTGGTGCTGGACAACAGCGCCGATCTGTCGGTGATCGCCACCAGTGCCGGTATTTCCGTGGACCGGCTCAAGCAGCTGAACCCCGAGCTGAGACAGTTCGCAACTCCTCCCGGTCAACCCTATACGGTGAGACTGCCCAGGGGAACCGCAAACGCCTTTACGACCGCCTTTTCCGCCCTGCCCGATGATCAACGCTTTGCCCCTCAGTACCTGGTTCACAGGGTAAGAAAGGGGGAGACCCTCTCCTTGATCGCCCAGAAGTACCGGGTTTCCATTCACAACATCGCCTCCATCAACAAGATCCGGAATTACCACCGGCTCCAGATAGGTCAAAAGCTGACCATTCCCGTTCCCTCCCTTACCCGTTCCGGATCGCTTGCCGCTTCGTCCAGGTCCGGCGATCAGAGGACCACGGTGCACGTGGTGAAAAAGGGTGACACGCTGGGCCACATTGCCGTTCGATATGGAACGTCGGCCAGAACCCTGCGGCAGTGGAATGGTCTCCGTTACGGAGAATACATTTACCCCGGACAGAAGCTTCTTATTCCGGTACAATCGGTGAGGAACCCCGGGGGCGGAGGGGAATCCGTTGTGAAGGAAATCTACACCGTCCAAAAGGGTGACACCCTCAGTGACATCGCCGCCAGGTACGGGACCTCCGTGACGAAGATCACGACCTGGAACCGTTTGACAAGGGGCGAGGTGATATTTCCGGGTCAAAAGCTGGTAATATATGTCAACGAGGGTTAACTTCATTTGATTAACGGGTTTACCCTCTGACCGGAGAGGCGCTGTGACCAAAGCCGATATTGTTGATGTCGTGGCGAAGGCCACCGGATTGACCAAGGTGGAGACGGAGGCGGTGATGGACGGTATCGTAAATACCATCATCGCCGCTCTTCAGGAGAATGAGCGGGTGGAGCTTCGAGGTTTTGGTACTTTCAGTGTGAAGAAAAGGGATCCACGAAGAGCGAGGAATCCAGGAACGGGGGAGGTGGTTTACCTACCCGAGCGGTATGTGCCCGCCTTCAAACCGTCCGCCCTTCTCAAGGCCCGCATCAACAAAACTCTCACGAGATAGGACATTTCGTTGTGCCCTGTGGAAAGAAGCGAAAGAGAAGAAAAATTTCAACCCACAAGCGGAAGAAGCGCCTCCGTCAGAACAGACACAAGAAGAAGCTGAGATAACCTCGTCTTCGGAATGGGGTGAGAGGTTATCCCCCCGGTTCCCTGTCTGATTTTACGTCTCATTCTTCCAGTTTTCCATTGCCGGAGTGGCCCGGATGACCTACCCGGATACTGCCCCTCAACCGTTTGAGCGTGAAAAGGGACCTCCGGAGGTTTTCACCGTATCCCAGCTCACCTCCCGGATCAAAACTTTACTGGATGCCTCATTTCCCTTTGTCTGGGTGGAGGGGGAAATATCCAATTTCACCCATCATGTCTCGGGACACATGTATCTGACGCTAAAGGATGACAGGGCCGAATTACGGGCGGTAATGTTCAGAAGGGACAATCAATTCCTCCGGTTTACCCCGGAAGACGGGATGAAGGTGCTGGCTGAGGGAAACGTTACCGTCTACGAGACCCGGGGAGTGTACCAGTTGGTGGTACGACGGATGGAGCCGGCCGGTCTGGGAACCCTCTATCTTGCCTTTGAAGCCCTGAAGAAGAAACTGGCCCGGGAAGGGTTGTTTGATGAGGAGAGGAAGCGGCCCCTTCCCCGGTTTCCATTCCGCATAGGGGTGGTGACTTCAGCCTCCGGTGCCGCCATACAGGATATCCGGAACGTCTTGGACCGGCGGGCACCCCACCTGGAAGTGGTTCTCCGGCCCACCCGGGTTCAGGGTGAGGGGGCGGCCGACGACATTTCCCGGGCGCTGAGAGATTTCCAGGAGTACGGGGAAGTGGACGTGCTCATTGTCGGCCGGGGGGGAGGTTCCCTGGAGGACCTGTGGCCTTTCAATGAAGAAAAGGTCGCCCGTGCCGTGGCCGCCTGTTCCATCCCCACCATTTCCGCCGTCGGGCATGAATCGGATTTCACCATTGCCGATTTTGTCGCCGATTTCAGGGCGCCGACTCCGTCGGCGGCCGCGGAGGTTGTCTCCCCATCCAGAGAAGAGCTGCTGACGTTCGTGGCCGATCTGGAAAGGAGGGCCGTCGACTCCGTTACCGCCCGCATCGAGAGGGGGTGGCAGAATCTCGATGCCCTTGCCGCCCGTTACGGATTCCAGGAGCCCGGACGGCGGGTGGAGCGAATGGGACAGCGGCTGAAGGAACTGAGTGACAGAATGATCCGTCAGATGACGTCTGTGTGGAATCTCAAACATACCCGTTTCCAGGGTCTTCAGGAACGCCTTCTCGCGGTCAGTCCCAGAAGCATTCTTGAACGAGGTTACTCCATCGTTTATAAGCTTCCCGACAAACGTATTGTCACCCAGGTCGGTCACCTGGAGATAGGAGAGGTGTTCGGTGTGCAGATGTCCGATGGGCATATCGCGGCGGAAGCGCGGGAAATCTCCCGGGAGGAATCCCCGCATCAGGAAGGAGAAAAAGAAGGGAGATAAGACATCATGGCCAAGACCACCAAAGTTCTCACCTTTGAAGAGGCGGGGGCCAGGCTTGAGGAAATCGTCACCCGGCTCGAAAGTGAAACCATCTCCCTGGAGGAGAGCTTGAACCTGTTCGAAGAGGGGATGAAACTGACCCAGCTGTGCCGTTCGCAGCTGGAAGCGGCTGAGGCCAGAATCCGGACGCTGGTGAGGCGGGACTCGGGGGAGCTGGAAGCCGCGGAGGAGGGATAGACCGATGCGAATTGCCGTCTGGGCGAATACGGCCAAGCGGGAATTCTGGGACCTCCTTCCGGATCTCATGTCGTGGCTTGAGACCCACGGCCAATCCGTTTTTCTCACGGAACGGATCGTCGGCATGTTAGGGGACCGGGGGGATTACAGCTACTCGGTAATCCGGTCGGCGGACGATTTTCTCAAGGCCGATTTCGTCCTGGCCATGGGGGGCGACGGGACGATTCTTTCGGCAGCCCGGGCGGTGGGCCATCGTCAGACTCCGATTCTCGGGGTACACCTGGGAGGGTTCGGGTTTCTGGCGGAAGGGGGTGTGGGCAACCTCTACGGCCGCCTTCAATCGGTGATTGACGGGGGCTATGTTATCTTTTCCCGAATGGTTCTGGAGGCGGAAATCCGGCCGGGAGAGACGAAGCCGTTTTTTGCCTTGAACGACGTGGTCATTGACAGGGGGGAGAGCTATCGTCTCATGAGGTGCTCCCTTTCCACCAACGGCCGGCTGATCACGTCGTATTCTGCCGACGGTCTCATCATTTCCACTCCCACGGGTTCCACCGCTTACAATCTGGCGGCGGGGGGTCCCATCGTGGCCCCCTGGCTGTCGCTCTTCACAGTGACGCCCATCTGTCCCCATACCCTTTCGGCCCGCCCCATTGTGCTGCCCGCCCAGGATGATCTGGTGATCACCTTTCCGGATACGGAGTCGGACTTGAGGTTGGCCGTGGACGGCCAGACGGAGGTGAGGCTCTCCAGAAGCCATTCCCTCGTTGTCCGCCGGGCCTCCCATGACGTCAAGATGATTACCTTCGAGGACCGGGATTACTTCCGGACCCTCCGGTCAAAAATGGGGTGGGGTCAGACGCGGCAGGGCTGAGGCGCCGGCCGTTTCCTGCCGTCAGTTGAACTACAAATATATTTTCAGGGCAACGTTCGCCACCGTCCCGTCAAGAGGAGCCCACAACTCCCTGAAGACGGGGTCGCGGTAGGGCGGCAAGACCACGTCCTCATATCTCGACTGCCGGACATCGAAGACGTTCTCAACGTTGGCAATAATGGAGAAACGCCTGTAGTATTTCTGGGCCATCGCCCCTATGGTCCAGTAGGCAGGGGTCTGAGTTTGGTCTGAGCGGACCTGTTTTCCCGTGTAGAAGGCTTCCATTCCCGCCCTCCAGACCCCTTCTTCCTCGAAAGAAAGTGTGATATTCAGTTTGTGCCTGGGGGTGAGTTCGAGATCCGGTTTCCCCGGATCGTACCCCTTTCGGGCGCGGGTGTAGGTGTAGTCGGCGAACATCTCCAGTTCGTCCCATGTTATGTGAATGTTCGTATCCATGCCGCCGGTCTCCAGGGGCCCCCGGGCGTTTTCAAGCAAGAGGACGCCTCTCGCCAGTGAGTCAGGCTCCGGAATCAGGGCATGGTTGACCCGGGTATGATAGAAGGCCTGGTTCAGGGTGAGGGAGATTCTTCCGGAAATGATGGATCGATAGTTGATGTCCAGGGTTTCGCCCCGTGACGACTCAGGCCGGAGAGTTCCGGCCGCATGGGACAACGTTGGATAAGGTTCCCCGCGGGTTTCCTCACCCAGGAGACTCGGTGTCCGATAGCCGAAACCCCCTCCGGCCCTGATGTAGAACGTGTCAGAAAACTTGTGGAGCAGGGACAAGGAGGGCATGGATAAGAGGCCGTAGTCGCTGTGGTAGTCGGCGCGGATCCCCGCCTGGAGAGTGACCCGAGGACGTACTCTCCAGCTATCGTGGACAAACATTCCTGCCGTAAAGGTTCCACCGGCGCCCATCGATTCTTCCCGGCTCCGTTTTGTCACTGTCGTTTCCGTGACAACATTTATCCCCAGAACCGTATCGTGATAGCCGGTCTTCCGCAGGCCCGATACCTCACTGTACGTGAACAGTTGGGTCCCGGAGAAGAGTCTCGTGGCGGTCGAAAAATGGCGCCTGAAATAGCTGACGCTGTTCTTGAACGTCAACCGTTGGTTACGTCCCTTGCGCTTTTCCAACTTAAGCTGAGAAGTGACCCTGGTCGACCGGTTTTCTTCGATGAATGTATGGAGGGAATCGGAAGATTTCTCGATGGCCGCGAGGTCTCCGCCCCGGCGATCCTCAAGGGTAGAACTGAGGCCTGCAATGAGGGAAGTGGTCTCGTTAATGGCGTAGAAAAACCTGGGTCCCAGGGAAACCTGTTGAAATTCGGGAAGATCTGTGAAGCCGTCGCCGTCAACATCAACCCCTTTCTGCGTATTCCGGCTTGCAAGGAGCGTGAGTCCCATCTTGCCATTGCCTCTTGAATAGTAGGTGCTGATGTCGCGTCCCCCTTTGTGTGTCATGTTCAGCAAGAGGAACCATTCTGGATGCCTGGAGGGCGCTCTGGAAATTAGGTTTACGATACCTGCAATGGCGTCTCCACCATAGAAGGAAGACAACGATCCCTTAATGACTTCAACCCGGTCAAGATCGAGGGGGGGAATCTGCAGCAGGCTGAGACCCGACAGGAAACCACTGTAAACGGGGAAGCCGTCCTTTAGAAGCTGGGTGTACTTGCCCGGGAGTCCCTGCAAACGGAAGCTCACGTTGCCGGAGGAGGCCGAGGTCTGTTGTACCTGGACCCCGGACGCTTCTCCCAGAAGCTTGGCGATGTTTCCCGGCCTTATGGCCACTTCTTCATTCACTTCCTCCCTCCCCAGGACTTCTACCCTGACGGGTGTGTCATCAATCCGGTTCCCCGTCCGGGTTGTGGTAACGGTCACCGGCCTTAAGTGAACGGCTTCGGGTGTGAGGAGGACGGTAAGGATCTTCTCCGGCTTCGCACGGGGAAAGGAGAGAACCGTTTGATAGGGTTTGTACCCAATATAAGAGAAGGAGACCGTGAAGGAGCCGTCCGGTACACCCGTGATCTTCACTATCCCTTCCCTGTCGGTTGTTCCTCCCACGCCCAGGGTCCGGAAGAAAACGTCAACGCCTTGAAGGGCGTCGCCCGTGTTTTCATCTTTTACCAGAGCCTCGAAGGTGTTCTGACCCCATGTCAATTGTGTGAACAGACTGAGAAGTGCCACCCTGCGAAGCGGTCGGATGTTAGCCACAAAGGTCATCTCTTGTTGCAGGACCGTTCATCTCTCACGATTCCGCAATCTTCATTTTCCATCGTCTCTGACAGAGGAAGCCCTCAGCTCACGCATCACGCACCACGCTTACGGATCCGGGAAGGGTCATGAGTGTGTTCCGGATCTTCACGGGATGGGCTTCAATCACTTAATCCGGGACAGGTCCTTCAGAATGTAGCGGGCGATCTTCGGGTTCTCCTTCAGTCTCCGGGTGGCGTAGGGATACCACTCCTCTCCATAGGGGACGTACACTCTCACGCGGTGGTTCCCGGCAAGCAGCGATTTCAGCCGGTCACCCATGGGAACTCCGTACAGCACCTGGAACTCGTACCGGTTCCGGGAGATTTGCCTGTTTTCTATCCACGTCTCCAGAGAATCGATGAGGTAGGTATCGTGGGTGGCGATGCCCACGTACGAGTCTCCCTCCAGGGCTTTCTGCACGAGGTAGATGAAGTTGTGGCGAATTTCCTGGCGGTCCATCAGGGCAATCGCGGGAGACTCGTTGTAGATTCCCTTGCATATGCGAACGTTGAACTTCCTTCCCACCAGGGCTGACAGATCGCTCCTGCTTCTCTTGAGATATGCCTGCAGGACCGGTCCAACGCCGGCGTATTGTCGAAGGCATTTGCGGTACAGATCGAGCGTCCGGTCGGTATAGGGGGAATTCTCCATGTCTATCCGGAGAAAGTTGCCGTGCTGTCTGGCTTTGTCCACGATTTCCATGAGACACGTTTCCGCCAGGGTGTCATCAAACCCCAATCCCAGGTGGGTCAGTTTGACCGATACGGAAGAGTCCAGCCCTTCCCGGCGGATCACATCGTACAGGTGAAGGTAGCTCCGGGTGACGGTGAGTGCCTTCTCTCTCGACGTGGTGTTTTCCCCCAAGATATCCAGGGTGGCCGAAAAGCCCTGCCGGTTGAGACGTCTGACCGTATGTACGGCTTCGGGCAGGGTTTCTCCCGCCACGTACCGCATGGCGATTCTGGCCACCAGGGATTTGGGGAATACGGCGAGCAGGGAGACGAGGGCCTGATTGAAGGAGACCATAAAACCTTTGTTCAATTTAGGCTGGGCGCGAGGGAACATCAATCGCTTTTGGCGGGCACGGTCAGGCGCGCTCTGGCGGGGGGAATTGCCTTGCAAGGGCGGGGTCAGGTCGGTAAATTCCCGTCCATTCTATTCGTTGGATACCCCATGTACAGGGACTTCGGAACGTCACTTTTGTTCATCTTGATCGGGGTCCTGTTCCTTGTCGTTGCTCTGGCTCTGCAGCGTATTCTTTCTCCCCAGCGGAAAACCTTTGACAAGCTGACCACCTATGAATGTGGAGAAGACGTGGAGGGGGTAGCATGGATCCGCTTCAACGTCCGCTTCTACGTTGTCGCCCTCATATTCATTATCTTCGATGTGGAAGTCGTCTTCTTGTTTCCCTGGGCCGTCGTTTACAAGGAGCTGGGTCTGTTCGCCTTTGTGGAGATGATGATTTTCCTGGGGATTCTGGCCGTGGGACTGGCGTATGTGTGGCGGAAGGGAGATCTTGACTGGGTCAAATTCACCGTTCCTTATGGATCGGGTCGGTACCGGAAGTTGAGAGTCATCAAAGGTCCATCCCCCGGGCCGGAGGAGGGGGTTTCCGCTCCAACCTCGCCCGCCGGGGCGGAACTGCCTGCACCGTAAAGGACACCCCAAACCGGTGGAATTCAAGGAAATCGCCCAACTCATAGAAGAACGTTTTGGGGAATCGTTTCTCCCAACGGACGAGGAGGTCCCTGTCGACCATTTGGTCGTGTCCCCGTCAAGGTGGGCCGATCTGGCAGAATTCCTTCGAGATGACGAAAGGCTTCTGTTTGATTCGCTCATGTGTATCACGGGCGTGGACTACGGTGTGGATGATTCCCATTTGGGGGTAATCTATAACCTTCATTCCATGAAGCATCTCCACAAAGTTGAGGTGCGAGTCGCGGTTCCCAAGGGCAATCCTGTGGTCCCTTCGGTGGAGCAGATCTGGCGCGTGGCGGACTGGTTCGAACGGGAGGTTTACGATATGTACGGTATCACCTTCCGGGGGCACAGGGATCTTCGGAGGATTCTCCTTCCGGAGGACTGGGAAGGATATCCATTGAGGAAGGATTACGAATTCCCGGAAACGTGGCACGGTATCGTGATTCCCAAATTGAAAGAGGGATGGCAGTAGAAGCAGACTACGAACTCGGTGCGGTGAGAGCCGATGAGATGGTCCTCAATATTGGACCTCAGCATCCCAGCACTCACGGTGTGTTGCGTCTGAAGGTGCGAACCGACGGAGAAATCGTTTCCCACATCACGCCTTATATCGGATATCTTCACCGCTGTTTTGAAAAGCATGCCGAGAACATCACGTATGAGCAGGTCATTCCGTTCACAGACCGGTGCGACTACATTGCCTCCATGAACAATAACTTTGGTTATGCTCTGGCGGTGGAAAGGCTCATGGAGATTACGGTACCCGAAAAAGTGGAATACATCCGGGTCATCGTGGCGGAGCTCAACAGGATTGCCAGTCATCTCCTCTCCATCGGAACGTTTGGTCTGGACGTGGGGGCGTTCACCCCCTTTCTTTATTGTTTCCGTGACCGGGAGCGGATTCTCGATCTATTTGAAATGTTGTGCGGTGCCCGTTTGCTGTACAACTACATCTGGGTGGGGGGCGTCTCCCACGATTTTCCCGTGGGCTGGGTGGAAAAGGCGTACGAGTTTATCGATTATTTCGAGCCCAAGATTGAGGAGTACAACCAGATTCTCACGTACAACAAGATTTTCATTGAGAGGACGGCGGACGTGGGGGTCCTGCCGGCGGATGTGGCGGTGAGCTACGGGGTCACGGGTCCAAATCTGCGGGGCTCCGGCGTGCGGTGGGATCTCCGGCGCAATGAGGCCTACAGCGTCTATGACCGTTTTGAATTTGACATTCCTGTGGGGACGGGAGCGATGGGTACGGTGGGGGATTGCTGGGACCGGTACTACGTGAGGGTCAGGGAAATGGAGGAGAGTGCCAAGATCGTCCGGCAGGCTCTCGATCAGCTTCCCCGGGAGGGGGATGTTCATCAGACGGTTCCGAAAAAGATTCGTCCTCCCAGGGGGCAGGTTTACGTTCGTTCGGAATCGCCCCGGGGTGAACTCGGTTTTTACATCATCAGCGACGGAACTCCTGTCCCCTTCCGCGTGAAACTGAGGTCTCCGGCCTTCACCGCCCTGAGTTGTATCGGAGAAATTGCCCGGGGGTGGATGATTTCCGATGTCATTGCCATTTTGGGCAGCCTCGACATTGTTCTGGGTGAGATCGATCGATAATGGTTGACTGGTTTCTCGACAGATTTGCCCAGGTTTCCTGGTTGGGCGGCACCCCGGGCGCTCTGCAATTCGTCCTGGCCGTTGTCCTAACGGCGGTTCCCATCTTTCTTTTCCTCTCCGTAAACGCCCTGGTGGCGGTCTATGTGGAGCGGAAAGTGTCGGCGTTCATGCAGGACCGCCTGGGGCCCATGGGTCAGGGGGTGGGCCTGCATGCGGGCAAGTGGGGTCTTCTTCAAACCGTCGCCGATGCCGTGAAGCTGATCATCAAGGAAGATATCATTCCGGCCGGAGCCGACAGGAAACTGTTCATCCTGGCCCCTTTCCTCCTTTTCACAGGGGCTTTTCTCGCTTTTGTGGCCATTCCGTTTAATCAATACCTCATGGCCGCCGATTTCAATATCGGCATTTTCTACATCATTGCCATGGGATCCATCAGTGTGGTGGGGATCATTCTGGCCGGCTACTCTTCCAACAACAAATGGTCCCTGTACGGGGCCATGCGATCAGCCGCCCAGATCATCAGTTATGAGATTCCTGTAGCCATGTCCCTTCTAACGGTCGTCATGCTGGTGGGAAGTCTGAAGTTGCAGGATATCATTGTGGCCCAGGGAGGTGTACGGTGGGGATTTCTCCCCGGCTGGTTCGTTTTTCATAATCCCTTTACCTTTATCGCGTTCTTTGTTCTGTTCATTTCCGGCGTGGCAGAGGTTAACCGGACCCCTTTTGACATTCCGGAAGCCGAATCGGAACTGGTGGCGGGGTTTCATACGGAGTATTCGGGTATGCGGTGGGCCATCTTCTTCCTTTCCGAATATGCGAACATGTTTCTTGTGGCTGCCCTGTCCACCATTGTCTTCCTGGGGGGCTGGCAGAGTCCCATTTCGGGTCTGTTTGAGGGGCCCATCTGGGGGCTGTTCTGGTTCATCTCCAAGGCCGTCGTCCTGATTTTCATCATGATGTGGTTTCGATGGACCTTTCCCCGCCTGAGGGTCGATCAGCTGATGGCGATGTGCTGGAAGTACTTCATTCCTCTCGCCTTCATAAATATTGCGGGGGTGGGCCTGTGGGATCTTCTTGGAGGGTGATGGACAGGCCGTGAGATACTTTTCCAACATCTGGCAGGCGGTGGTCACGCTCATGATCGGGCTCCGGGTCACCATCACCCATTTTATCAAGGCCCGGAGGGGAATCGTCACCCTTCAGTATCCCATAGAAAGGTGGCCCCGGCCGGAGCGGAACATCGGATTCAGCGAGGACAGCTACAATGTGATACGCTCCCGCCTTCACGTGGACATGGATGACTGCATCGGATGTCTGAAGTGTGAGCGGGCGTGTCCTGTCGACTGCATCAAGATCGAAACCGTCAAGGTGGACAAGGGGGTCGATATCCCCGAGGCCAACCACCGGGGGGTCACTTCCCACGGCACACAGAAACGCCTTCTGGTCACCCGTTTCGACATCGACATGACGGAGTGCTGTTACTGCAACCTGTGTACCTACCCGTGTCCCGAAGAGTGCATTTTCATGGTGGGCGGTCCCAATTCCCCCAAACACGAGATAGATTATGAATTCTCTGAATACGACCGGAGCGATATGATCTACCGGTTCGCCAAGGTTCCCCCTGACCAGGTGAAGAAGTACACTGAGGCGGGACAAGCCGAGGAACCTGCGTAGGGGTGGGACCGTCTGTCATTTTCTGGCCTCTGGTTGCTGTCACCCTGGGATCGGCATTTCTGGTGGTCCAGTCCCGGAAGTTACTGTATTCGGCGCTTTCCCTGCTGTTCACGTTTATGGGTCTGGCCGGTCTGTACATCTTCTTGATGGCCGATTTCATCGCGGTGGTTCAGATTCTCATTTATGTGGGGGGAATTCTCGTTCTTCTCATTTTCGGCATTATGCTTACCCAGAGAATCACCACCATTCAGATTTCCCACACAAGTTTTCAGCGGGGAATTGGCGGGGGCGTGGTCGTCCTGATCTTTGCAGGTCTGGTCAGAATGGTTTTCACATCGCCCTGGTATGTGGAGGCGGCCCCTGAGCCTGAGGGGACCACAGCCGGCATTGGAAAACTGTTGATGATCATTCTAACATTACTTCCCTTTCTTGTGTTCCTGTTTTACCAGCGC
>JBHIEY010000172.1:0-4008 GCA_046861835.1 Fidelibacterota bacterium
TGAGAAGACGGCTCTCCCGCTCCACAACACCGCGGGGAACCTCAACCTGATCGTACGTTTCCATATCCATGAACACCAGGGACTCTCCGTCGGCATAAAGGTACTGCATGGGCCGGGATTCCAGGCGGACCTGGTCGAGCTTCTCCCCCGAGCGGAAGGTGACATCTATCACCTGACCGGTAACCACGTTCTTCAACTTCGTCCGGACAAACGCACCTCCCTTCCCGGGCTTCACATGAAGAAAGGAAACGATCTTCATGAGATTGCCCCGGTGCCGGATGACCATGCCATTTCGAATGTCTGCCGTCGTTGCCATGGGAACACCCTTGTGTCGAGAGGTCAACACAATTTACAATTCCGGGTATGGATATACAATTCTAACGTGATCTATTCGCCCGGGGGCGCCGGTGGCAAGGGCGACCCCGAAGTCCCGATCACCTCGCGGGGAAAACTCCGGGATTTTCTTGGCATTTATGCCCGTTTCATGCAACTTCGCAACCTATGACGACCGCAGACCCGCTACCCCTTGGTCTCCTCCTCCCCATTCTCCTGTACGCCGAAGTGCACTACCGCTTCCCTTTCCTCCCCTTCAGTCGCTACTACCGGAGAGAACCGGAAGTTCTCGCCGACGTCCCCTTCAGAATCGACCCGGATGAGTCCCTGCCGCTCTTGATTCTGGTCAAGGATGCCCACCGCTTTCCCGTTCACTTTGAAACGGCAACGGTCACGATAACGGACAGCCACGAAAACAGGAAAGAACGTGAGATAATCAAAGACGTCTTCCTAGATATGCCATGGTGGTACGAGATCGTCCCTTTGGATATGGAAGGGTTTGCGGGGGAGTGCACCATCAATGTCGTTTTGCGCTATCGACGTGGAACACGGAGGAAAACCTGCGTGAACCACAACGTCAGGGGTTCGGGACATCCCCCTCTTTCCGTCTACGCGTCATCCACCCCTCTTCCAGGTAAACAATCGGGATGGCACTGGGGCGATCTGCACTGCCATACCTGGGTCACGGAAGACTTCGTGGAGTTCGGGGCACCCCTGGATGCCACCCGGGAAGCCGCCAGAGCCGCAGGGCTCTCATTTCTGGGAATCACCGATCACTCCTACGATATCGACGACCTCCCGGGATCCTGGAAGGAAACCGATCCCCGGCTCACCAAGTGGCATCGAATACGTTCGGAAATCGAAACCCTGAACGGGAAAGGACCTCCCGTCCTGATTCCCGGAGAAGAGCTTTCCACAGAAAACTGCAGGGGGAAGAACGTGCACACCCTTATTCTGAACCACCCTGAATTCATTCCGGGTTCCGGCGACGGCGGGGAACAGTGGTTCAGCCGGCAAACCGAACACCGGATCCGGGACCTGGAAGGGATGTTGCACCCCGATGCCCTGGCCATAGCGGCCCACCCCAGGTCCCCCTTTTCCCGGGCACAACAGCTGTTTCTTAATCGTGGGATCTGGGAAAAGGACGATTTCGACGCTCCGGGAATTTCAGGATTCGAGGTTCTGAACGGGTCCGTCGAACCCGGCTTCCACGACGGGCTTCACCACTGGATCGAAACCCTTCTGAAAGGGAGAAAAACATTTATCTATGCCGGCAACGACGCGCACGGAAACTTCAACCGGTTCCGGCAGATCAAGACGCCCAACATTTCCATCTGGGACCACCAGAATCATGTCCTGGGGAAATGCCGAACGGGAGTTCGATTGAGCGGACCTCCCAGCCTCCCCGGTCTGATGTCGAGCCTGAAATCGGGAAAATGCGTGATCTCCAACGGTCCCCTCATCACACTCACCGCCCGGTCAACTACCTCAAGCGCAACTTTAGGTGAATCCATTTTCTCTCCACAAATTAACATTGATATCGAAATGGAGTCTACGCCTGAGTTCGGAGAGCTCTTTGAGGCGAGAGTTTACTGGGGCGATCTGGAAAAAGGTGAGGAGAGGGTGGTCTCGGAGATGTCGTTAAAGGGGACGGGGTTTCAAGGCCGACAGGCCGTCGAGACCGGTGTAGGGGAAGGTCGGGGCTACCTCAGGGGGGAGTTGACCTCCCGGCGGGGGGACGGAGACCGGTTTTTCTGTTACACCAACCCCATCTGGGTGAATCCATAGTGGTGGATGGCAGAATAAAAGTGCATACCGTGATAGTCCCCTCACCTTGATCCTCTCCCCGTGGGAGAGGAGAATGAAAACGTTAGGCACACCAGACCGATTGTCGAATATCCCTTCTCCCTTGGGAGAAGACTTCGTCTAACCGGTAGCCGTTGGCACGCAAAAAAGCAGGCGGGTGCCTGCTCTTCTTGCATGTTCAGGGGGTGGCGGTAAGAGGCGGGTATCAGATCACCTTGTGGACCAGAAAGCCCACAATGAGAATGAGAGAGATAAAGATGAGGGCAACCCCTATGTTGCCTTTCTTAATCTCCTCCCACTCATCGATGTCCGTCGACAGCCAGTCGAACACCTTGATGGCCAGTCCAATGCCAAGCGAGAACCCGATGGCGGCCACCAGAGACCAGCCGATGGCTCTCAGGTAACTCCACAGCGTTGATTGAAGTCCAAAAGGATCCATAATCCCTCCTCCTCTTTAGAATTGTTGATCAACCACAGAGATCACAGAGAAGTTCACTCTCCTTTTCGTCCCTTGATCCTTAACACTTGATACCTGGTTTCCCCTGTGTCCTCCGTGTCCTCCGTGGTGGATAGCTCCCTCTAAATGTAGGTGATCAACCTGGAAAACTGGGCGGTATTGATGTCACCGGAGATAAGCCTTTTGACGTCCTCTCTTGTTGCCGTCGTGACGAGCCGTATTCCTTCACCCAGGGGTACCTCCACCGTCACGTAAATCACAGAGGGCTCCACGCCCGTTTTCATGGCCTCCCCGGCCGCTATGTACCCCACCAGCATGACCATTTCAAAATTATTCCGGTTGCTTTTCAAGTTGATATAAAACGCTTCGTTTCCCCCGGTGTCGGGGACCATTTTCATCTGATCGATAGACACATCCACCCGGTACGCTTTGGCCGTCCTCTGAACGGCCTGGAAATACTTTGTGTTTCCCAGAAGGGGCGAAGAGAAAAAGGCGAGGAAAAGCAGGAGTGAAAGGGATCTCAAATTCAAGGGAGTCCAACCGGAACTTTTTGTGGCAAAATTTAACCCCCGCCCACCTTCCCGCCAACTCAAAAAACGGGGCGGCCCGATTTGATCACCGTCGCCACCCGGTTGACGGCCACGTAGTAGGGAATCTCCGCCAGCTCGGTGACATCCCAGATGATCAAATCGGCATTCATTCCCGGACGAACGGCCCCTGCTCTCCCGTGCCGGTCCAGAGACCGGGCCGCCTGGTACGTGGCGGCCGCGAAGGCTTCTTCCACAGTCATTTTCAGGTAGAGGCAGGCCAGGGTCACGACGAATGCCATTGACTGGATCATGGAGCTTCCCGGATTGAAATCGGTACCCAGGGCCACAGGCACGCCCGCCTCCAGGAGCTTTCTCGCCGGGGCGAAGTCCGTCTTTCCCAGAAAAAAGGTGGTTCCCGGCAGGAGAACGGCCACGGTCCCCGATCCCGCCATCTCCCCAATCGCCCGGTCCGAGATATGGACCAGATGATCGGCGGAATGGGCCTTGAGCTCCGCCGCCAGGGATCCTGCTCCGGAATCGCGAAATTCGTCGGCATGAAGCCGGAGTTTCAGACCGTTCTTCCGGGCCGCGGTGAGAATCCGGCGGGCATCATGGGGCTCAAACCACCCTTTTTCGCAGAACACGTCGCAGAACTCGGCCAGGTTTTCCTCCGCCACGGCGGGTATCATTTCCCGGCAGAGTAGATCAACATACGCCTCGTGCCGGTCGCCATACTCCGGGGGAAGATCGTGGGCGCCGAGAAAGGTGGAAACCACCTCCAGACCCACTTTCCCGGCCGCCGTCTTGAGGGCCCTGAGCGATTTCAGCTCCGATTCCGTCGATAGACCGTATCCGCTTTTCGCCTCGACGGTGGTTGTTCCC
>JBHIEY010000173.1:0-3993 GCA_046861835.1 Fidelibacterota bacterium
GATAATTGCAAACGATCACGCGTCACTTGTCACTCGTCACATCTTTTCTGTCACGTCCTTTCCGTCACGGCCTTTCCTCCGTGTAATCCGTCTCATCCGTGGTTAAATTCACCCGTGTCCATCCTCGAGGTCACATCCCAACTCCGCGCCGCCCTCACCACGGCCCTGAAGGCACTGGATCTGCCCACGGAGCCCATTCAGATCGAACCGTCCAGTTCCCCCGAATTCGGTGACCTCTCCACCAGCCTCGCCCTCGTTCTGGCCAAAAAAGCCGGACGCACACCGCTGGACCTGGCCCGGGAAATCCGGTCCCAACTGGAGCTCCCGGCGGATCTCTTCAGCCATGTCTCGGTCTCAAAACCGGGATTCATCAACTTCACCATCAGCCCCGGGTATCTTCGCCGCCAGATCCCCGTCATCTTGAAGGCCGGGGACACCTACGGGCGCACCGATACCGGAAAGGGAAAGAAAGCCCTGGTGGAATTCGTCAGCGCCAACCCCACCGGTCCCCTCACCGTGGGCCACGGCCGGCAGGCCGTTCTCGGAGACATCATTTCCAACATCCTCCAGTGGCACGGATTTGACGTTACCCGGGAGTATTACTTCAACGATGCCGGCCGCCAGATGCGCCTTCTGGCCCGGTCGGTGTACGCCCGGTACAGGGAACTCCTGGGGGAGAGAGCCCAATTCCCCGCCGGAGGCTACGAGGGGGACTACATCCGCGACATTGCCCGGGTGATCCGCAGCGACCATGGGGACACTCTGAAAGACAAACCCGGATCTTCCGTTTTCAAGGAGACGGCCGTAAGAATCATTTTTGATGACATCAAACAGACCCTGGAAAAGATCCACATCCGGTTTGACGACTTCGTGAACGAAATGACCTTCTACGAAGACGGCTCCATCGACAACGTCATCGGGACCCTTCGCCGGAAGGATCTCGCCTACGATAAGGACGGTGCCGTCTGGTTCCGCACCACCCGCCTGGGGAAATCCCAGGATACGGTTCTTCTGAAAAGCACGGGGGAACCCACCTACCGCCTTCCCGACATCGCCTACCACAAGCACAAGATTGAACGGGGATTCGATCTCATGGTCGATCTCTTCGGTGCCGATCATAAGGACACCTATCCCGACGTCCTGGCGGGCGTTCAGGCCCTCGGATATTCCACCGACAACGTCCGCGTTCTCCTCCACCAGTTTGTCACTCTGAAGGGGAAGGGGCAAAAGGTCAAAATGTCCACCCGGAAGGCGGCGTTTGTGACGCTGGACGAATTGATCGACCGCGTGGGACCCGACGTGGTCCGCTACTTCTTCATCATGCGCGGCAGGCAGAGTCACCTGAATTTCGATCTCGATCTCGCCACCCGGGAATCGGAAGAAAACCCCGTCTATTACCTCCAGTACGCTCATGCCCGCATTGCCAATATCGAAAAATACGGTCGCGACATGGGAGTAACCCTCCAGGGGGATGAAGATCTTTCCCTCCTTACGGAGGAATCGGAGATCGCTCTTCTCAAGCACCTGATCCGGTTTCCCGGCGTCACTCTGGGGGCCCTCGACACCCTGGAGCCCCAGGGGATCGCCGCCTACCTTCAGGACGTGGCCACCCGCTTTCACAGGTTTTACACGGATCACCGGGTGATCACCGACGATATCCCCTTGTCCCGGGCCCGGCTGGCCCTGGTGTCCGCCACCCGCCGGATTCTGGCGAACGGGTTGACGATCCTGGGGATTTCCGCTCCTGAAAAGATGTGATGGACGTTCTCAAGCCCGCCCTCAACTACGCCCTTTTGTGCGTCTCCACCCTTCTCACGTTGGTGAATCCGCTGGGGATTGCGCCGCTGTTCATGGTACTGACCGAAAGGTTTGATCCCGACCAGAGGCGGGCCATCGCCCGAAAGGCCACCCTGACCGGGGGAATCACCCTGGTGGTGTTTGCCCTGGTGGGAAGTTACATTTTCCGCTTTTACGGCATCACCCTGAACGCCTTCCGGATCATGGGGGGCATCATATTCTTCCGCAGCGGCTTGAGGATGCTGGAGGCCATCGTTCCCCGCACCCGCACCACACCGAAGGAACAGGAGGAGAGTCTTCAGCTCGATGATATCGCCGTCAGTCCCCTGGGTATCCCCATCATCACCGGTCCCGGGGCCGTCACGGCGGCCCTGGTCTTATCGGGTCACGCCGCTCATCTTCTGGACTATGTCATTCTCCTGTTTTCCATTCTCCTGGTTCTGGTCATCACCTTTTATGTTCTCAGGGGAGCGGACAGGCTTTCCCGGAGGCTCGGCACCACCGGCATGCGGATCATTCAGAGGATTATGGGGATCATCCTGATGGTCATCGCCGTCCAGTTTGTCATCAACGGAGTGACCCCCATTCTCGAGTCCGTTCTGAAATCAGTCCTCGAGAGCAGGTAGTTTCCCCCGTCATCACGATCCCGACACTTCGGGAGCGGCGGTCAGATGGGCAGGTAAGGCCTGGAGAGTTGGGAAGCCGGAGAACCGGAGAACTGGGGATTCTGACAGCACCCCGATTTATCGGGGTGAATGCCGGTTAACACAACAATCCAATCGTACGGAACCGCTTCAGCGGTTTACCCCGCTCTACCCACGTCATTTCACACCCTCACCCCGCCCGCCAGTCGGCGGACCTTCGGCCGGTCTCCGTCTGATAATCCAGAGGGGAAACGGATGGAAATGATCAGACGCGGGGGGTTACGGGGTGGATCCTGCTATATGCCCGCCTGTTTTCTTCCCCTGCGGTCCAAAGGTCAACGCTCATTTGCAGACTCATCCAGAACTCCGGTGTCGTGTCGAAGAAACGGGCCAGCCTGAACGCCGTATCGGGGGTAATGGACCGCTTCCCGTTGACAATATTGTTCACCCGTACCCGGGATATACCAGTGGCATCGGCAAGCTCCTGCTGGGTCATCCCCAGGGGAGTCAGGAACTCCTCTTTGAGGATCTCTCCGGGCGTGGTCGGTTTTCTTGCTTGGGGAAGCATATAACCTCCTAATGGTATTGCACTAATTCCACATCGTAGACATCGCCATTCTCAAATCGAAAGCACAGCCGCCAGGGACCATTTACTGAAATCGCGTGCTGACCCTTCCCTCTCCCTTTGTTACATTAACAACACTCCCAAACACCCGGAAAATGAAACGTATCCCCTTCCCTGACCGTGTTACACTCTTGTTCATACCGCTGTTGTTTGCTCCGTCGGTCATGCACGCTCAGTTCAACCTCCAGCACCACTACGACATAAGGCGGCAGATCTTCACCTCAACGGCGGAGTTCTTATTCCACGATACTCTCGGCACCACCTTTGGCTTCATGGACATCAATTACGATACCCATCACTATACCAAACCCGGTGCCACGGACGTCTACTTCGAAGTCGCCCGGTATTTCCGGGTGCCCCGCATCCATGAAGGTCTCCGGTGGACGATCCAGGTCAACGACGGCGTCATTTTCTTCCCCGCCACCGATTCCACCTTGTTCTCCGCTGTAAACCGGGCCTGGCTGGGGGGTTTCAGCTACCGTTTTCCCCTGGAGAATCTCCTCTTTTCTGTCGATCTCCTGGCGAGGCTTGAGCAGGGAGGGAAAGGATTGGGCAATCAGGTCACGGTGGTGTGGTTTCTTCCCCTGGGGGAGAGGTGGATCTCCACGGGATTCTTCGATCTATGGAACTCAGGAACCGGCGGCTCGACGATTCTTCTCACCGAGCCCCAGCTCCTTTACATATTGGGAAAGTGGCAGGGAGGGGTGGAAGTGGAAATCTCCCGGAATTTCCCCGGTGCCTGGACCCGCGAAGAGCCTTACCGTCCGCGAAAAGTCTGGTTCCTGCCCACTCTTTTTCTCAGATACACTTTCTGATCACGATCCCGCCACCAGCCGCCCCCTCTCCCCGAGGCGACCAAAAAAGAAAAAGAAAAAACCCGACCCTGGAGAGAGTTTTTCGCGGCCTAAGCAGCCTTCTGAGTGTTTT
>JBHIEY010000037.1:0-14452 GCA_046861835.1 Fidelibacterota bacterium
GATCCTTGATTCCCTGCTGGTCGTCCACCACGTACTCCTGGGGAAGGATGTGAAGAATCTCCCTGTCCACGGGAAGTGAGATGGCCTTGGCCATATCGAGCACGCGGGCAATGTCGCCGTTGGTGATCTCGTGTTCGTAAGTGACATGGTGGCCGTTCTTGGAAACGGCTATGGCCCCCTGAGTGTTTATTCCCCGAATATGCTCACCCGATATGCCGACAAAGGCGCTGTCGACCTTGACATTGGCCATCTTTTCCGCTTTTCCGACCGCATCTTCGATGGAATGAATGGTTTCGTCGATATTGACGACCACCCCCTTTTTCATCCCGGTTGAGGATGCCGTTCCCGCTCCGATCAATTTGACATCATTCCCCTTTTCACGGGTCTGACCAATGACGCAGCAGGTCTTGGTACTGCCAATGTCGATGCCGACCGAGATGCCCTTTTCCTGCGCCATCCGGGGTTACCCCCTTTCTCTCACAACGATCTGGTTTTTGTACCGAAGATCCACATAGCGGTAGTCGTGCAGGGACCGGATTCCGTGGACGGTCCGGGCGAACTGGTGGAGGAGAGTGAGCCTCCGGGTAAGCTCCTTCGCGCCCAGAAAGATCTGGGTGGGATACTGGGTGAGATAAAGAACATACTCGTCCCCGGCGTTGATTCTCACTTCGGAGAGATCGTCGTACAGTGCGGGGAAATGTTGCTGGACCAGGTTGAGATAGTCCACCGCCTCCAGAACTTTCCGCGACAGACAGCGCTTCCCCTCGGGATAGAGTTCCTCGGCCGGATTGAATCCGGAAAGGGTGGGGATGTCAAACTCGAAGGTTTGATCCCTGACAGGCAGAATGACTCCCTCGGCGTCTATAAGATGAACCGGGGAATGGTTGATGTAGGCCAGGGGTACCCTCTCCACCACGTCAATCTGCAGGGTGGAGGGGAAATCCCGGCTTATCCGGGCCGCCTTAACGTAGGGGTGGGCTTCCAGCCGCGTCTGGAGGTCTTCCACCCTTATGTTCGTCAGTATCGGGCCTGAAGGGAGGCGGATCCACTGAAGAATCTCACCTTTCTCCAGGGTGTGGTTTCCCCTTATCCTGACACCAACCATCTCAAACTGATGGGTGAGATGGGCCCATCGAAAGCCAACAAAGATCAGGATGGCCATGGCGGCACCTGCCATCAAGCGCAACATCATTCTGCCCGCGAGTTGAAGCCGGGGTTTCCATTTCCCGGGGGACAGGGACATGATATTTTTCCGTTTCGCCATAAGGGCATCCCTACGCATCGAAGTGTCCCGGTGGAAACCCCAGGGTCTTGATCTCCAGTTCCAGGTCGATTCCAAATCTTTCTCTTACCGATTTTCTGGCCAGACGAATGAGCCAGGCCACATCTTCTGAAGAAGCGTTGCCGTGATTGATGATAAAGTTGGCATGTTTCGGAGAGATTTCGGCGTCTCCACGGCGGGATCCCTTCAGTCCTGCCTTATCGATGAGATACCCGGCCGCGGTTTCGGGGGAGGGATTCTTGAAGACGCTTCCTGCGGACCGAAACCGGAGGGGTTGGGTCGACTTCCGGCTCCGGCTGGCCCGGTCCCGAAGGGCCTGGATCTCCCGGGGATCCCCTTTGGGGAAATCAAACGAGGCGGCGAGAAGGACCTCATCCGCGGATAGGGACGAGGAGCGATAGCCAAAGGAGAGATCTTTTCTTTCATATCTTTTCTCCTCGCCCTCAAGAGTCATGACCTCGAGAGCGGTGAGAAAACCGGATATTTCCCGGCCGTAGGCCCCGGCGTTCATCCGGATGGCGCCTCCGAGCGTTCCCGGAACCCCGATGAGACTCTCCACCCCGGTCAGATCGTGCTTGAAACATTCCTTCACAAAGTGTCCCATCATGGTTCCCGACTGGGCATAGACACGCGTCCCCTCAATGCGGACGGTCTTGAAGTGTTTGGCCAGACTGATGACGACACCGTGGAATCCGTCATCGCTCACAAGAAGATTGGACCCTGATCCAATGAAGTATACGGGTACGCCGCCGGCCAGGCTCAACGTCAGAACCTCCTTGAGGTCGCCGGCATCCAGGGGCCAGATAAGGGCGAGGGCCGGACCTCCGATGCCGTACGACGTATGCCGTGAGAGGGGTTCGTGAGGCAAGACGGTCCCCTTCACTGCCGAAGAAAGGTCTCGAAGAATCCGGGAGTCAAGCCGAGACTTTTTCCTGCTGGAGGAAGCTGACGTAATCATCACATACCTGCCAGATGTTGCCTGCGCCGAGGGTGATAACCAGGTCGCCGGGCACCGCGACCTCTTTGAGTTTTCCCACCACGTTTTCCTTTTCGGGAATCCAGTAGGCTTCCCTGTGCCCGAGGGAACGGGTGGCGTTGACGATGAGCTGTCCGGTGACACCGGGAATGGATTCTTCCCTGGCAGGGTAGATTTCGGTAACGATCACCACATCGCTCAGGAGGAGCGACCGGCCGAAATCCTCGTACAATTCTTTCGTCCTTGTATAGAGGTGGGGCTGAAAGACGGTTATCAGGCGGCGGTTCCATCCGTTCTTGATGGCCCGCAGGGTTGCCGAAACCTCGGTGGGGTGGTGGGCATAGTCGTCCACCACCAGGATATCCCGGAACACGCCTTTAATCTCAAACCGTCGTTTGACGCCGGTGAAATTGGCCAATGCCTCCCGGATCAGAGAGAATTCGATGTTCATTTCCAGACCGAGGGCGATGACCGCCAGGGCGTTTTTCACGTTGTGTGCTCCGGGGACCTTCAAATGGATGTCGCCCAGCGGTTGTCCTTTCTCTTTCACCGCAAACCGTGAATGAATCTCATCGTAGGAGATGTCGTGGGCAGAGTAGACGGTGTCGCCGGTGAACCCGTAGGTGATAACGGGCCGGCTGATGTGAGGAAGGATCTCTTGAATAAGGGGTTCATCGGCGCACACCACCGCTGCTCCGTAGAAAGGAACGGCATTGGCAAACTGCGTGAAGGCCCCCAGGAAGTCCTCCCGGTTCTTGTAACTCTCCATATGGTCCACATCGATGCTGGTAATGACGGAATAGGTGGGACTCAATTGCAGAAAGCTCCGGTCGAATTCGTCTGCTTCCGCCACCACCACATCGCCGGAGCCCAGTACGGCGTTTACGTTCAGGCTTTTCACCACTCCTCCCACCACGAGGGTAGGATCGAGCCTGGCGTGGGTGAGAACCTCCCCCACCATTGACGTGGTGGTGGTCTTTCCATGGGTTCCGCCTATGGCGACGCTTGTGGGCTTGAGCTTCAAGAGTTCACCCAGCATTTCCGCCCTTCGAATTATCGGGATATTCCTGTCTCTGGCCGCTTGAAGCTCGGGGTTGTCCATTTTGATGGCCGAGGAATAGACGAGAACGTCGCAGTCGTTCACGTTGTCGTACGCGTGGTGATCGAACACGATAGCTCCCCTTTCCTCCAGCCGACGGGTTATTTCCGAGGGGCTGATATCCGATCCCGTAACCTTGAATCCCAGGTTCGTAAGAAGCTCGGCGATGCCGCTCATTCCGATTCCCCCGATTCCGACGAAGTGGACTTTCTTGACCTTACCAAAGATCATGATGTTGCCAGTGAGAGGATCTCCTGAGCGATCCGTTTTGAAGCTCCGGGGACTGAAAGGGAGCGGGAGGCCTGGCCCATTTTCTTCAGGCGGTCCCGGTTGGATAGCAGTTGGGTGATGAGGCCGACCAATACCTGAGGGGAGAGGTCCTTTTCCGGGAGGAGCATGGCCGCACCGGCTTTCTGAAGTATCCGGGCATTGGTGGTTTGATGATCGGCGGCGGCGCCGGGAAAGGGAACAAGGATGGACGGCTTGCCGCAGGCGGTGATCTCCGCCAGGGCTAAGGCTCCCGCCCGGGACACCACGAGATCGGAAGCCGCATACACGGCGCCCATGTCCTGGATGAAGGGAAAGATTCTAAGGGAAGGATACCGCGATCGAAGGGATTGGAGTTCTCCGTAGGCTCCGGATCCCGTCTGCCAGACGACTTGAACGGAAAGAGCGGAAAAGAGGTCCTTCAGGGCATCCCTGACGACGGTATTGAGTGTCCGGGATCCCTGGCTTCCCCCGATGATGGACACCACGGGCACCCTCCGGCTGAACCCCAGCGACTTCAGGGCTTTAGACCGCGAAGGGTGCATCAGATCCTCCCGGACCGGGTTACCCATGACCCGGGCATTTTTTTTTTTGAGGTACCGGGAGGTATCCGGGTAGCTCACGAACAACTTCCGCGCTCGTTTCGCCAGCCGCCGCGTGGTGAATCCAGGATAGGAATTCTGTTCCTGAATGGCTGTGGGGATCCCTTTGTGAAGGGCGGCCAGAAGGGGGAGACCGCTGGCATATCCCCCCGTTCCCACCACCACATCCGGTTTCAAGTGGGACAGCAGCCGGCGTGAGCGGATGTAGGCCGTAATAAATCTAAGGGGGAATCCCAGGTTCCTCTTGACCCCGCTCCAGGAGAATCCCCTGCTCCATCCCCGGATATCGAGGAGAGTATAGGGTTCGGTCCGGCCGGGGAAAAGCCGGGCTTCTATGCCGTAGCGCGATCCCACGAAGTGGATCAGGGTGTCCGGACGGAGCTTTTTCAGGGCGTCGGCGATGGCAAAGGCGGGAAACAGGTGTCCTCCCGTTCCTCCGCCGGCAATAACGATAGTCAGGCGTTCACCACCCATACAGGATTCTTGCCGCCTTTCCTCTGGGAACGGTTCGTTTTGCTTTCGACATGTTCAGAAGGATACCCACCGACATGAGATTGACCACCAATCCTGTTCCCCCGAAGCTCACGAAGGGCATGGGGAGCCCCGTGGTCGGGATCAGGGCCGTGACCACCGCGGCGTTGACAAACGAGTAAGTGATAATTTGCAGCGCGAGTCCCATACTGAGAAGTATGCCAAACGTCCGGGTGCAGTTTCGGGATATTTTTGCCGCCCGCTGGAACAGGGCGAGATAGAGGGTTATGGTAATGAAGATTCCCAGAAATCCGAATTCTTCTCCGATGATGGAGACGATGAAGTCGGTATGGGGGGCGGGCAGAAACAGATTCTTGCCCACGCTTTCGCCCAGTCCCACGCCGGTGATTCCTCCGTGCCCCAGACTGATGAGGGATTGTTGGATCTGGTAGTTGGCTTCCGCGGCAGGGCCGCCCACATTGAAAAAGGCCTTGAGCCGGGCAAGACGGTAGTCTGCCGTGAGGAGGGTCGGTATCAGGATCGCGAGACCCACGCTTCCCGCCGCCAGAAGATGGGAGATCCTCGCCCGGCCGAGGAAAAGGAGAGCGCCGGCAATGAGGCCGATCATGACGGCGGTACTGAAATCGGGCTGAATGATTACGAGGGCCATGATCAAAGCCGTCAATACGGCTGGAGGAAGGAAACCGTTGGTGAAGTCCTGAATCTGATCACCTTTCTTGTCGAGATAGGCTGCGAGGTAGGTAATGAGGGCAAATCTTGCCACGTCCGAGGTCTGGAAGGCGATGGGCCCCAGGTGGAGCCAGCGGGCTGACATACGGTTTCCTTCCACCACGTATTGAAGTTTGGTCAGGGCCAGAAGTATGACGGACGATATCAGGAGGGGCCCGGCGAGTTTCTTGAACACCCTGTAGTCCACATTCATGGCGGCCACCATGAGACCAAGACCGATTATGGCCCGGATGACATGCTTCCGGAAGTAGAAGGTGCCCGTCCCGAATCGTTCCATGGAGATATCGGTGCTGGAACTGAAGACCATGATCATGCCGATGGCCACCAGGACAAGGGTAATGACGAGCATCGTCCTGTCGTATTTTCCCGAAGACACCTGGAGTGGCATCAGTCGGTACGCCCGAGTCTTTCCACGGCATTGATGAAATTGTTGCCGCGGTCTTCGTAGTCGGAATACATGTCGAAGCTGGCACATCCGGGAGAGAGAAGAACCACATCTCCGCGGCGGGCGAAGGCTTGGGCCCGGGAAACGGCCGACTCCATGGAATCGACGCGGGAAGTGGGGATGTTGGGAGAAAAGACATTCTCCAGCGTACCGGCGGCCTCCCCCAGGAGAAAGAGGTGTCTGACTTTTGAGGAGACCAGCGGAACAAGTTCTCCGAATCTCGCCCCCTTATCCCTTCCCCCCATGATAAGCAGGATGGGGCGGGAGAAAGCCTCCAGGGCCACCCTTACCGATCCCACATTTGTGGCCTTGGAGTCGTTGTAGAAGTCGACGCCACGGAAAGAACGGACGAATTGAAGCCGGTGCGGGACCCCGGTAAACGTTTTCATGACTTGCCGGATTCCCTCGACAGGAACGTTCAGGATCGTGCTGGCGGTTGCCGCCGCCAGCATGTTGGCCACGTTGTGTTTCCCCGGTATTCCGAGATCCTTCAGATACGCCACAACTTCGTGGGAGTCGTCATAGATCTTCGTTTCGTTGACGCTGAATTTTCCCCCGGGGTTTTCTCCCAGCGAAAACGGAACACGCACCGCCTCAGTGCGGATTCTTTCCGAGAGAAAGGGATCATCCTTGTTGTAGACGACGTGTTCGTTGGCCGTCATGTTTGCCAGAATTCTCAACTTGGCCCTGGCGTAGTCGTCCAGGGACCGGTAGCGGTCCAGATGATCAGCCGTGAGATTCAGAAGTACCGCCACCCGGGGCCTGAAGTGGACAATGTGCTCCATCTGGAAGCTGCTGATCTCGAGGACATGAATGCCATTGCCGGGTTCCCTGTCCAGGTTCTGGAGCACGGTAGCGGAAAAGGGGATGCCGATATTGCCAGCGAGAAAGGGTACGAAGTCCCCTTGTCGAATCATTTCTGCCAGGAGTGTTGCGGTGGTGGTCTTTCCGTTGGATCCCGTTACGGCGGCAACAGGCAAATTCGTAAACCAGCTGGCCAGTTCTATTTCGCTGACCACCGCAACCCCTCTCTCGCTGGCTTTCACGAGCATACCGGCATCCTGTGGGACTCCGGGACTGACCACCAAAAGGTCAGCCTCAAGGAGTCTTTCGGAATGATATCCGAATTCCGTTTCGACACCTGAACGGACAAGGGCGGCAACGTCGGGGTTCTCGCGGAGTGAGGCGTCACGGTCACTCAGGAAAACGTGAGCCCCCCGGGCGAGGAGGAGTTTCGCCGCCGCCAGGCCGCTTCTGGCCGCTCCGATTACCGTTACCCGCTTGTTGTTCAGGTTGATATCTTGTTTTGTCGTGATGTCCATCACCGGATCTTGAACGTGCTCAGTGTCATGAGGGCGAACAGGATTCCCATGATCCAGAACCGGATGACCACCTGGGTTTCCTTCCACCCCTTCATTTCGTAGTGATGGTGGACGGGTGCCATGAGAAAGAATCGTTTTCCCTCGCCCGTTTTGCTCCGGGTATACTTGAAGTAGGAGAGCTGGATGAGAACGGAGAGGGCTTCCCAGACGAAGACTCCGCCAACGATCACCAAGAGGAGCTCTTTTTTCAGCAGAACGGCCAGGGTGCCCAGGGATGCTCCCGCAGCGAGGGCTCCCGTGTCGCCCATAAAGACCTGAGCGGGAGGGGCATTGAACCATAGAAACCCCAGGCAGGCTCCCCCCAGGGCGGAGGCGAAAATCGTCAGTTCACCGGCCCCCGGCAGGTAGATAATGTTGAGATAGTCACTGAAGTCCACCCGGCCGGTGATGTAGGCGATGGCGGCGAAAGCGGTGGCACAGATGGCCAGAAGGCCGGCAGCCAGTCCGTCCAATCCGTCGGTAAGGTTTACCGCATTGGAGCTTGCGGTGATCACGAGGATGACCCACGGGATGTAAAGGCGGCCGAAATCAATCTCCAGGTTCTTGAAGAAAGGTACCGAAGTGATGCCCCGGATGTCCTGAAACTGTGGATCAAAGTACAACAGGGCACCGATGGCCAGGCCCAGGCCGACCTGTCCCGTGAGCTTATACCGGGCGATGAGTCCCAGTTTGGTTTTCTTCACGCTCTTGAGATAGTCATCCAGGAAACCAAACAACCCCATCCACACCGTAGCCAGCAGAATAAGTTGAACGTAGGTGTTGGTCAGGTTCGCCCAGAGGAGGGTGGGGAGAATCACCGCCACCAGGACGATGATTCCCCCCATGGTTGGCGTGCCCTTCTTTTTCAGATGGGTATCCGGCCCCGTCTGCCGGATTCTTTCTTCGATATTGCTTTTCCTGAGAAAGGCGATGATGCGGGGACCGATCAGGAAGCTTACCACCAGGGCGGTGATAGCGGCCATGGCCGAACGAAAGGTGATATATTGGAAGAGGTTGAGGCCCGAAATATACGACCGGAGGGGGTAGAGCAGATGATACAGCATCAGCGCCCGAACAGATCGTTGATGACGGTTTCCAGGGCCATGCCCCGGGACCCTTTGAAGAGGATTACGTCCCCGTTCCGGATTTCGTTTTTCAAGGCGGCGGAAAGGTCTTTTTTGCTGTCGAAGTGACGGGAATCGATCCGGGACGCCGCTGCTTCCGCGGTCGTCCGCGATTCCGGTCCGAAGCACAGGAGAAGATCAACGCCCGCTGACGCCAGGGCCATACCTACCTGTTTGTGATGGGACTTAGACCGGTTTCCCAGTTCCAGCATGTCGGCGAAGACGACCACCCGGCGCCGGTTCCCCGGGAGGGAAAAGAGAAAATCGACGGCGGCCAGGGCGGAGGTCAGATTGGCATTATAGGTGTCATCAATAATCGTAATGGTTCCGTGCGTTTTGACGGTACACCGTCCTTCGGTGGGGGAAAAGGTCACCAGGGATTCCTGGAGGGATTCCCACGGGATTCCCAGGGTCACAGTGACGGCGCACGCCGCCAGGGCGTTGGCGGCGAAAATCCTGTTGAAGGAATTGAGGGCAAGGCGGTGTCCCTTCACCGTGAGGACATACCGTCCCTCCTCGTCCCTGTCCAGTTCGCCGGAGAAGTCGGCAGGACCCTCGAAGCCGAACGTGACCTTTTTTGACGGCGTGGGGAGAGTTCTGATGCGGTCGTCGTCCGCGTTCACAAACGCGATTCCGTCCGGCGGGAGGGATTCAAAAAGTTCACCCTTGGCCCGGGTTATGCTTTCCATCGATCCGAAACCGGTGAGGTGGGTGGGGGCGATATTGGTTATCAACCCGTGTTGGGGAAACGACAGGGTACACAGATAACCAATATCGCCCCTCTGGTTGGCTCCCATTTCGAGGATGGAGAGGGTGTGGTAGGAGGTAAGCTCGAGTAGGGTTAGGGGTAAACCAAGGCGGGTGTTGTAATTCCCGCGCGTACCGTGAACGGTGTGGCGCGCGGAAAAGGTGTGAACCAGAAGATCCTTCGTGGTGGTCTTTCCGTTGCTTCCGGTAATTCCGATGATGGGCAGGTCGAAATTCTTCCGCCAGTCGCGGGCCAGATGGCCCAGGGTGGCGGTGGGATCGTCCACGACAATCTGAAAAAGACCGGCGGCGGGTCTGGCTTCCGTTACCATGGCGGCGGCGGCCCCCCGTCTGACGGCCTCGTCCAGAAAGTCGTGTCCATCGGCGTGTTCCCCCCGGATAGCGACAAAGAGGTCCCCGGCCTGCACTTCCCTGGAGTCCAGGGAAATCCCCCGGAGAGAAAAGGTGGCGGACTGTCCTGTTTCTTCTGCCATGAGGGTCTTAAATCGTTCTGGATCAGGCAAATCGATTCTCATGAATGGCTTGATTGACGACGTCAAAGTCTGAGTGGGGGACCTTTTCGGTTCCCACCAGCTGATAGTTCTCCCGTCCTTTTCCCACGATGGCGAGAATATCGTCCGGCTCCAGTCCCGCCACGGCCTGGTGAATGGCTTTTGCGCGGTTCGAAAAAAACCGGTGGGTTCTCTTTTGAAATCCTCTTCTGATATCCTCATTGATGGCGTCCAGCGGTTCCGTGCGGGGATTGTCGGGGGTGACAAATATCTCATGGGCATATTTTTCCGCCGCCTCGGCCATCAGGGGCCGTTTTTTTCTGTCCCTGTCGCCTCCGCAGCCGAATATCACCCACAGCCGTCCGCCCGGAGGGAGAAGCTTTTGAAGGGAGGAGAAAAGTTTGTGATAGGCGTCGGGTGTGTGGGCGTAGTCCAGAATAACGGTGGCACCGTTCGGGGCGGTGATTCGTTCGACGCGGCCGGGAACGGCGGTGCATGCCTCAATCCCGTGTTGAATGGACTCCGGAGGAATTCCCAGGACCCAGGCGGCGGCGATGCTGGAAAGGATATTCTCCAGATTGTGTAAACCGAGCAGGGGGGATCGAATATCGACCTGCCGGTCTTCAACGGTAACCGTCCCCTGGATCCCCTGCCGCGACATTCCCCACCGTTCGAAGCGCACCGGGGAGTTTTCGCCGCCGTAGGATACGACCCTTGCCCGCGTCAGCGACTTGAGGGCATCGTATCTTGGATCGTTCCGATTCAGGACGGCCGTCGTTCCGGACTCGAGGGAGGAAAAGAGCCGGGCTTTTGCCCGGAAATAGTTTTCCATGGTCAGGTGAAAGTCGAGGTGTTCCGGTGACAGGTTCGTAAAAACGGCCACGTCAAACTGGATGTCATCCACCCGGTTCAATTCGAGGGCGTGGGATGACACTTCCATGACCGCGTGGGTTATCCCTCCGTCCAGGAAGAGCCGGAGCGTCTGGTGGAGCTCCAGGCTGTCGGGCGTGGTGAGGGAGGAACCGGCTTCGACGCCCGGTCCGAGGATTCCCAGTGTTCCGATGAAGCCCGTTTTCAGTCCGTGGGTGACGAGGATGGAATTCAAGAGGAAGGCGGTGGTGGTTTTCCCGTTCGTTCCCGTGATACCGGTCACCGTCAGGTCTTTGGACGGGTGGCCGTAGAAATTGGCGGCCATGCGCGACAGGGCCTGGCGAGGGTGACGCACCCGGACCACCGGTGTGCGAACGTTCTCCGCCATTGACCGTGTGGTTGAGCGGCCGTTGCAGATGATGACGGCGGCCCCCTTCTTGATGGCTTCCGGTATGAATCCGGCGCCGTCGTGAATGAGGCCCGGAATGGCCACGAACGCCGTCCCCGGCCAGACCCGCCGGGAGTCGGCGGAAACGGCCTGGACCGGAACATCGACGCCTGCGGCGGAAATAAGATCGACTCCCTCAAGTATGGTGTCCAGTCTCGTCATCACTGAAGTCCGATGGTGCATGGGGTGTTGACTTTCACCCGGGTACCGGGGGCGGGACTCTGCCAGGTCACCTTACCCGATCCGCGGATCATGGGCTTGAGTCCGGCCCTCTTCAAAGCGACGATGGCCCGGCGGAGGCTCTGTCCCCGGACGTTGGGCACCCTGACCGTTTCAGGTGGCCGGGAAAAACGGGAAACGGCGGCGGAGGTCATCAGGGAGACGGGGGCCGTCTCCTCCCGGACACCGGTGGCGCGGGTTTGCACAGCGGGGCGCGAGACGGGCCCGGGAGGGGGCGGGTGGTGCACCCAGATGGCATCGTCAGAATTGACAATTCTTTTCATCACTTTCTTGAAGACGGGGGCCGGACCGATCCCTCCCCAGTGGTAACTCCCCTTGGGTTCATCCAGAACGATTGCCGCCACGAGCCGGGGATCATTGGCCGGAAGAAAGCCCACGAATGATGATACAAACCGGGTGGTGGAATAGGCGCCCTCTACGTACTTCTGTGCCGTTCCCGTCTTTCCGGCAACATTCCAACCCTCAATCCGGGCGGATGTTCCCGTCCCTGAGTTCACCACACGGGTGAACATTTCCGTCAGGCGGGTCATCACGTCCGTGGGGGCCACCTGGCGGACCACCTGGGGCTCCCATCTGTACACCACTCCCCGCCGGGGATGTACAATCCTCTCGACCAGGGAGGGCTTCATGAGCTTCCCCCCGTTGGCCACGGCAGAGTAGGCCAGCGCCAGTTGAAGGGTGGTGACGGAAATCTCATGCCCTAAGGAGACTTCCGCAAGACTGAGGGCACTCCATTCCTTTACCGGTTTCAGTACGCCCCGGGCTTCCCCCGGCAGACGGATCCCGGAAGGGACGCCGAAGCCGTATTTCCGGGCAAACAGATAAAGATTCTGGGGCCCCACGGTTTCGGCGATCTTGATGATCCCCACGTTGCTGGAATTCTCGATGATCTGGGGAAAGGTCAGGAGTCCGAAATCGGACCAGTCTCTTATGACCGTACCCCGGAAATTGTAGCTGCCGTCTTCACAATTGAATTCCTGATCCATGGAGACGGTGCCCAGGGTGAGGGCGGCCGTGGCCGGAACCAGTTTCAGCGTCGACCCCGGTTCGAACTGGTCGGTAATAATGCGATTCCTGTAGTTCTCCCGGGGCCAGCTCAGATAGTCATTGGGGTCAAAGTCGGGCAGGGAGGCCATGGCAAGGATCTTTCCCGTGGAAGGTTCCATGATGATCCCCTGGGCTGCCCGAGAACCGGTGGCGGTCATGCGGCGGGAGAGTTCATCCTGAAGAATGGCCTGATACTCCAGATCAATGGTCAGGACCACATCACTTCCGTCCACCGGTTCCTGTCTGGGATACCCTTCGTTCCGCCGGGTGCGACCTTTTCCGTCCGTTTGCAGAATGATCCAGCCGTCCCGGCCCCTCAAAACGGCGTCGAATTCCTTCTCCACCCCTTCCAGACCGATATTGTCGGTGCTGGTGAATCCGAGGACCTGCGAGGCCATGGCACGGTGAGGATAAAACCGGTACCCGTGGCGGTGGACGATAAGGCCTTCGTCCTCAAGGGGAAGGAGATTCTGGGCCCGGTCACTTCTCAGATTTCGTTCCAGATAGACGAAGGGTCCTTCATGGGAGAAGGCCCGTCGAAAGGTCTCCTCACTTTTGCCCGTGGCGTCAGCGAACTTCCGGATGAGGACTTCAGGGTCTTTCACCTTGTCGGGATGAACACCGAAGGAGTAGTGGAGGACATTTTCCGCCAGGGGGGCCATGTTCCTGTCGAAGATGGTTCCCCGCACTGCCGGGAGGACCACCCGGTTCTCCCCCTGCTGTTTTTCAAGTTCTGCCAGTTCGCCTCCCCGCACCACCTGAATATGGAAGAACCTGACCGTCAGGCCCGACCAGGCGACCATCACGAGGACGAAGAGCGTCACAATGCGGGGCCGATGTTTGGAGAATGATTTTGTCATTTGTTCCCGGAGAAATAGAAGTTTCCGTCCGATCCGAAAAAGACGACGAGGGTTTCGGGCTCAGGCGTCACCATGTGGAGCTCGTCTTCCGCGATGCGGGTAATCCTGTCCACCCTCTTGAGGGCGGCAATCTCACTTGTGAGTTGAATATTCTTGGCCGCCACCGTTTCCCGGATTCTTCCAAGGGCATCGATCTCCTTCACCGTAATGTTGATCTCGTTGTAGACCCACAGATAGGTCAACAGGCCCGATATGGACAGGAGGGAAACCGCGAAGAAAAGGAGGGAGTTCACAAACTCCTGCCGCTGTCTTGAGTGTCTTGAGCGACGTCTGCCGTTGCGTTTTCTTGACGGTTTTGCCTTCATCCGATCTTCTCTGCCGCCCTCAGCTTAGCACTTCTGGCCCGGGGATTTCGCCGGATCTCTTCATTGCCGGGTGTGGTGGGGGTTGGGGTCAGGATCCGGATTTCCGGATCGTGGCCGCACTGGCAGGTGGGAACTTCAGGGGGGCAGACGCATCCCCGGGCCAGATCTTTCAGTCTTGTTTTTACCGGGCGATCCTCCAGGGAGTGATAGGAAATGACGACCAGACGGCCACCCGGTTTGAGATACGCCATGAAGGTGTCCAGGAAGCGCTGAAGGGTTTCGACCTCGCGGTTTACGGTCATACGGATTGCCTGGAACACCCGTGACAGGGTCTTGGTGAGAGTTCGCCTGTTCACGGCGGCAGCCACCGCTTCGCGCAATTGAAAGGTTGTGGTGATGGCTCCCCGTTTCCGGGCCCTCACGAGCGCCCGGGCGATCTGTCCCGCCCGGCGTTCCTCCCCCAATTCCCGAATCATCCTGGCAAGATCCCTTTCGGAATAGTCGTTCACTATCTGGCGGGCCGTCAGTGATGCTGACCTGTCAAAGCGCATATCGAGGGGCCCATCCGCCCGGTAGGAGAATCCCCTGGAGGGGGAATCGAGCTGATGGGACGAAAGGCCCAGATCTATCAACATGCCATCCACCTCCGGGATACGAAGTGAGTGAAGGTGGCGGGGAAAGTTATCGTACGAGTCGTGAAACAGGTGGAGGGTGGGACGGGGGGGAAGGGATTTCCGGCAACGTTCAAGAGCCTCTGCATCGCCATCAAGCCCGACGACGATACCGCTCTTGGAAAGCCGCGACTGGATCGCAGACGTATGTCCTCCCAGGCCCACCGTGCCGTCCAGATAGATGCCTGACGGCCGGATACTCAGATAGTCCAATACCTCCTTCTTGAGGACGGGGATGTGGGGTGGGATGTCTGACGACCATGTTTTTTTCAACGGTTACAGGATAATTTTATCGGCCAGATCTCCGAACTGTTC
>JBHIEY010000174.1:0-3988 GCA_046861835.1 Fidelibacterota bacterium
CGGTTGGGAGTTCTCGATTCGGCAGAATGCCCCCCCACATTTTCAGCTCCGCCCGGGATGTTCAACGGCATTATCGCCGGAGGCGACCGGGCCCTCAGGGAATCCATTGAAGGTGCCGAAGACAGGGCCGAGGAAGCCGTGAAGGACCTCAGGGAAGGGGGCCTTAAGAAGGGCGACCTGGTCATAGGGATCGCCACGAGCAGTACCACCCCTTATGTTCTGGAGGGCCTGAAGTATGCCCGGTCGGTGGGAAGCCGGACCGTGTTTGTCATCTGCAACCCGGCTCCTCTGGTTCCCGTGGAGGTGGACGTACTCGTGGCCATCGATGTGGGGAGGGAAGTCATTACGGGATCCACCCGGATGAAGTCCGGCACCGCCACCAAAATGGTCCTCAACATGATTTCTACCGCCACCATGGTGAGATTGGGAAAGGTATACGGGAATCTCATGGTGGACGTGAAGGCGGTAAGCGAAAAACTTCTCGACAGGGCCACCCGGATTATCTGCCAGCTGACCTCCCTGTCCTACACCGAAGCCGCCCAACTTCTGCGACGGGCCCATAACGAAGCCAAAACCGCCATCGTCATGCACCACAAACGGTGTTCCTACCGGGAAGCGGTGAATCTCCTGGACGCGAGCGGCGGCTTTCTCAGACCCATCTTGGAAGGGGAAGCCAGAGGGTCGTGATTCGATTCCATGGCCCGGGTCCCCATATGGCGGTTAAGGAATAAGCGATCTCTGCGTATGATTGGGCTGATGTCCGGGACATCCATGGACGGTCTGGACATTTGCCGGGCGGATGTCGATTTCCGGGGCGAATCCGTCCGGTTCCGCATCCTAGGCGCCCGGACGGACCCCTTTCCTTCCTCCCTCCGGGACGCCATCGGTGCCGCCCTTTCGGGACGGGTGGAGGATGTGTCCGGTCTCCACTACCGTCTCGGCAAGTTCTACGCGGAGAGAACATTGCAGTTTGCATCGGAGCTCGAAGATAGGAGGGTCGACGCCGTAGCCATGCACGGTCAGACCCTTTATCATGCCAGTGGAAAGCACACCCTGCAGGTGGGGGAACCTTCGTTTCTGGCGGAGGCTCTGGGGGTGCCGGTGGTATCCGATTTCCGTGCCCGGGACATTGCGGTGGGGGGAACGGGAGCCCCCCTAATTCCCATGGTGGACAAATGGATTTTTCAGCGGGAGAGGGAGGCCGTTATCTGCCTCAATCTGGGGGGCATTGCCAATGTCACCTATCTTCCGTCGCGTCTCTCGGGCGATCCCGTCACGGGGTTTGACACGGGACCGGGCATGGCCCTCCTGGATGAAGCCGTCAGAAAAACAGGGAAGGGCGTCGTGGACCCTGGGGGAAAGTTTGCGTCACGGGGCCGGCCCGTACAGGAATGGGTCGATACGTGGATGACCGACGAATTCGTCCGCATAAGTCCGCCGAAATCGACAGGGAGGGACAGATTCGGATCGGCATGGCTTAAGGCCAATGTGCCGGGGGAAAGGGGAGGCAGGGCAGAAGACATTCTGGCGTCATTATCCCTTTTTACCGCTCGTTCGGTCGCGTTAAATTGTCGCGAATTCACCGATCTCCGTCCCGTAACGACCGTGATTGTCAGCGGCGGCGGTGTTCATCATGTCCCGGTAATGGAGATGTTGAGCCGGGAATTTGCCCCCATTGACGTGGTATCTTCTGGGACCATCGGCGTCGATCCGGACATGAAGGAAGCCCTTGGATTCGCCCTTTTCGGTGCCGCATTCTTCAAAGGGATTCCCGGTAACCTCCCCTCTGTAACCGGCGCCGCCCGCCCGGTGGTGCTCGGGAAACTAACCCCGTAGGTGGCCCCGTGACGTTCAATCCCTACGTCTTCAGAGAATACGATGTTCGCGGGATTGTGGCGGAAGATTTCCCCCGCGAATTCGTGGAGAATCTTGGGCGAGCGTTCGGGACTTTCATAAGGAGACGGGGAGCCCGGGAGATTGGCCTGAGCGGCGACATCCGGTTGACTACCCCCCGTCTCAAGGAAGATTTCAAGACGGGGGTTCTGGAGACGGGAACGGATGTGATTGACCTGGGCATCCTTCCCACCCCCGCCAACTACTACAGCATGTGGAAGCTGGACGTGGCGGGGGCGGTACAGATCACGGGAAGCCACAATCCGCCGGAAATGAACGGGTTCAAGATGTCCTTTCACAAGGGGGCCGTCTACGGAGAGCAGATCAGGGAATTGCGCGACATTATTGAGAACCAGGACTTTGAAACGGGGACGGGAACGGAAGTCAGCTACAATATTCTCCGGGATTATCTGCACATGGTCCTGGGAAAGATCCGTCTGGACCGGGAGCTCAAAGTTGCCATGGATTGCGGCAACGCGTCTGCCTGTCTCGTGGCGCCGGAGCTCTTCCGGAGACTCGGGGTTAACCTTACGGAGTTGTACTGTGAAGTGGACGGTTCCTTTCCTCACCACCACCCCGATCCCACCGTGCCCGAGAACCTGAAGGATCTTATCGGGACCGTTCGGGAAGGGGATATGGATCTGGGTGTTGCTTATGATGGTGACGCGGACCGCCTGGGAGTCGTGGATGAGACGGGGCAGGTGGTATGGGCCGACAAGATCATGGCCCTGTTTCTTCCCGAAATCGTCAGACCCGGGGATGACATTCTGTTTGACGTCAAATGTTCCCAACTGCTGGAAGATGAAATCCTTCGCCTTGGCGGTAAGCCGGTAATCTGGAAGACGGGCCATTCCCTCATCAAACAGAAAATGAAAGAACTGGGGTGCAAGTTTGCCGGCGAAATGAGCGGGCATCTGTTCATGGGTGACGACTACTTTGGTTACGACGATGCCATTTACGTGTCGGCCCGGTTCATTCAAACCCTTTCCCGTCAGAAACGGAGACTTTCTGAACTCGTGGCCCAGCTTCCCACCTACTATTCCACGCCGGAGATGAGGCTGGAGTGTCCCAGCGATGAGGCGAAGTTTGAACTGGCACGGACGGCATCGGAGTACTTCAAGAAGCATTTCGACTGCCTGGACATTGACGGTGTCCGGATACGGTTTGAAGACGGATGGGGGCTGGTCAGAGCCTCCAATACCCAGCCTGTGATTGTGTGCCGGTTTGAAGCCACGTCCCCGGAGAGGATGGAGGAGATCAAGGCCCTGGTTCTTGACAGGCTCAGAGAGATGGGGGAGGTGGCCATTCCCGGTGACGACTGACGATTTTCGAAACACCCTGATCGAGTACCGGTCACTCATTGACAGGGCCCTGGCGTCCCTGGTGGACAGCCACGAACCCGTCTATCTCTACGAGCCGGTAAGGTACGTGTTTGGCGGGAGGGGGAAACGGCTCCGCCCCATTCTCGTTCTTCTGGTGGCCAGAATGTTCGGGACCTCCGTGAAGGAGGCTCTCCCCGCCGCCATCGCCGTGGAACTGCTCCACAATTTCTCCCTGGTTCATGACGATATTATGGACCGGGACAGTCTTCGTCACGGGCTTCCCACCGTATACCGCAAGTGGGATGAATCGGCAGCTATTCTGGCGGGGGACGCCATTTTCGCTCTGGCATACCATGAATTGTTAAAGATAAAAAGGCGCCCCCTCGCATGCATCGTGGCGTTCAACCGGGCGACCATCGGACTCTGCGAAGGGCAGGCCCTGGACAAGGAATTCGAATCGAGGCGTTCTGTTACCCTAACGGAGTATCTAAACATGGTTCGACTGAAAACGGGGACGCTTCTCGCTGCCAGTTGCCGGTTGGGAGCTATTGTTTCGGGTGCGCAGAAGGGAGACGAGCTCGCCCTGGAAGAGTTTGGTGTTCTCCTGGGACAGGCGTTTCAGATCCAGGACGATCTTCTCGAGATTTATTCCAGCGATGAGGAGATGGGAAAAAGCCTGGGAAGTGACGTGATGACGGGGAAGCAAACTTACCTGACCTGCAGGGCGGTGGAACACGACCCCGGGGGGTGGAGTGAACTGATGGATTCCCTGG
>JBHIEY010000175.1:0-3986 GCA_046861835.1 Fidelibacterota bacterium
GAGACCGAGGAGAAGAATGCACACCGTTTCCCCTTTCAGTGTGCGCCGCCAACCGAGCCACAGGGAGGCGAGTCCTCCCGCGGAGACAAAAAGAGCCAGAAGCATTCCCTTTTGGAATATTTCGAGCCTCACATTTTTGAGCTGAGCCAATACATTGGCCTGGAACCTCCCGGGGTCACCGGATTTCACGAAGAATCCCATGGCGTCGTACGCGGGCCTCCCCAGTATCAGGAGGAGAATTGTTGCCCCGATCACGGTTCCGAATATGGCCAGGGACCGGATCCGAAGCTTTCCTATCAAGGTCTTATCGCCCTCGGCCAGCAGGGCCGTCACGATATCGACCCCTTTGGCGGCCACGGCCCCCAGGGTCAGAGGGAGCAGCACATAGATCATGGAAGGGATTCTGAATTTGCTGAACAGGGGGGCAAACTTGAACAGGGGCCAGTAGAGGACCGGAACGTATTTCCCGAAACCGATGACAAGAATGATAGCGGTGGCAACTGTCATGGAGAGGGTGAACGAATCGGGTTTCTTGAGGGTCAGTCCCAGGATTGCCAGCAGGATGGTCAGCAGGCCCAGGTAGTGGGTGGACTGGGTAAAGGGCATATATCCCCAGTAGGCGGCCGATTTCAGATCCCGTGTGGGGGCGTTCTGAAGTCCATAGAAATAGGGATAGATGAAGGAAACCGTCTCCTTGGGATGGAACGACCACTGGGTAGCGTAGTCCCAGCCGGTGCCCCGCTCCGTATCACGGGATTGGTCCAGCACCGACGGAGCCCCCCGGGTGGAGTGAGCCTGAAACTGAAGGACCGGCACGTAGGGATCCGCCACCATCAATGTGGCCACAACAATCCCCCCGACAATGACTCCGACCCGGGCGACAAACATCCTTGGAGACCACTTTCTCTGAGACACTTCATGGAGCTGACTCCACACAAACATGAAAAGGGCCAGCATCCAGGTATAGTACACGATTTGCGGATGATTGGACCACAATTGCAGCGCTGATGCAACGCCCAGATAAAAGATTCCCCGCCAGGTAGTCCTTGTCAGCAGGTATTCAAAACCAAGGATGACCAAGGGGAGATACCCCACGGCGGTGATTTTTGCGCCGTGCCCTGCGTTGATGAGTCCAAACAAGTATGGCGTCAGACCATAGACCAGGGCACCAAAACATGCGGCTACGGTTGATAGTTTCCTGCGCCTGAGGAGAATGAAGACGGTCATGCCACCGAGAACAAAATGAATCCAGAACCGGATGCCTTTGTTTACTCGAAGGGTCCGCAAGAGGGTGTTGATGGGCCCTTGATCCGTATTGATATATGCCCCATAGGAAGGCATGCCTGAGAAAAGGTGGGGAAACCACTGGGCGGTCCCCCTTTCCCTCTGCCTGTAATCCTCTCCCCATTTGTTGATGGGGTACCTGGCAACCGTGTCACTGGCTTCCGGCACCCGGTTCAGGAATACCATTTCCGATAGAAAGATGAGAGAAACCACTGAAACAACGCCGAGAGCGGCTTTGACAGAGAGTTTCATCTCATGCCTTCTCCCTTCCTGGCTTCAGCATCACCAGCACGGACTTGAACCCTTTGAGTTCCCGCGGTCCGATGATTCCGGCGACCCACAACAGAATGGGAAAGGATACGATGCCCAGAACCGCCCAGAGGCCTAACCACGATTCCAGCCAGGACTGCAGGGCCAGCGTCAGCCCGTACACGGCAAACATGATGATAACAAGACCTCTCAACCTACTCCACTTCCAGTCGATGGCCACCAGGGACTGGGAAGACAGGTAGACAAGCGATGTCAGGACCACATAGGATATAACGGTGCTCCACGCGGCGCCCGGAACCCCGAAGTACCTGATCAGAAAAAAGTTCAGAATCAGATTCACGGCGACGCCCCCTGAGGCGGCGTAGGCCAGCCTGGGGGTTTTATTGGAGAGAGCCGCTCCCGCCACAAAAAACTGTCGGAATCCGTTGAAGAAATACGCAAGGGTGATCACAGGAATTAAGTATGCCCCCGAAAGATACTCCCGGGTGGCGGCTACCTTGAGAATATCCACGGAGAACAGGGAAACACCCAGGAATATCATTGCCCCGGTCACAGCATAGTAAAAGAGAACATCCCGGTGGAACTCGTGAGATTCTCGGCCCACGCCCAGACGGTACATCATGGGAGACCAGGCCCGGCGAAGGGGAATGACCAGGACCATATTGATCAGCATGCCGAATTTGTAAGCGATGCTGTATATCCCAATGTCTTCAAGGCTCACATAAAGTCTCATGAAAACGCGATCCGAGAACGTTAAGACCGGAGTGACCAGGGCAAGAAGCACTAGGGGAGCTCCAAAGGTAACCAGGCTTCTATAGACGGCCACGGAGGGAACACAGAGATGAGGCAGAACAATAAAAATGGCACTTACCACGAAAATGGCACCAGAGACAATAGTCCTGGCCAGAACGACGCCCCGGATCCCCCATCCGAAGTCGACCACAAACAGAATCGTCACCAGGAGTACACCGACAAATTGGGCCAGCGAGAGCACCACAAACCGGGTGGCTCGTCCCTCATACTGCCACAACCCGAGAATGAACCGATAACCCACGCCCAGGAATACATTTACGATTACGATCAGGGTCAACCAGGAATCAGCCTCGGTAAGCCCAAGAAACGGGGCGAGCGAGCGGTAGGTGAGGGCGATAATTCCCAGCACGACGAAGTCGGCCAGAAGTGTCCCCATGAAGCCTGACATGATCAGCTTCTTCTGGTCCTCTTTTCCGGTCGTTTCAGGAAGATTTCTCCAGAGCGCGGCGTTGATGCCAAAAGGAACCACGGTACTCAGGAAAACTTCCATCACCTCCAGAAGAGCGACGATTCCCACTTCCGTAACACTCAAGAATCGGGTGTAAATGGGGATAAGAAGAAAGACAGCCAGTTTCGACAAGAGGTTCCCCGCACCGTAGACCGTGGTCTGCTTCCCCACCTCCCTTATCGGAGGCCTGATGGTCATGACGACTGCCCCTTCACGCTGACGGCCGTTTTGAGGATTTCGGAACCGTACCGGTACGTCATCGATTTAGAGAACCTCGTAGTTTTATCGAAAGCGGGATATGGCCTTGAAATGGGGATTCGGCAACGGGAAGAAAGCGCCCGGTCAATCTACTTGGCGCTGGAAATATGAGCCAACTTGCGTCCGCTGGTTTCTGAAACGGATTTCAACACCCTGTAATTTGAACCGTCCTTGTCTATTATTCCTATCTCGTATCGCTTCAGAACGAGAACCTTTTCACCGGAGTTCGTGTTCACGAAATCAACGTCATGCACAATACCAAAAGATTCCGGCAAGATTTGCGCGATTTCCTCCCCCGCGACGGAATACAGCAACACCCGGGTTTCCTCTCGAGGAGATCCGAAGCGCTCAAAGGGCGGGGATTGAACAATAACCACCAGCTGATCACCGTTGCTTGAATACTCGCTCTTAAACACTCCCCAGTTCTCCTCGTCATAATCGATCAGAGTGCCGACGGGATTCCCTTCTGTATCGTAAACGATACCTCTGTTCATCACACGGTCATTGCGTCGGAAAACGAAATTGGTGAACCCGTAAAGTGAACGAAGAAGCCGCTGGTTGGAACCGTCAATATCGGCAACATATACCGCCCTGACCGGCGGGGAGGCGTAGTAGCAGTATCTGGTTTGATCGTCAGATATCCGGGGATAAATATGGGTGTGAGGCTCGAAGGTCACCCGCTCGGTTTCACCCGTTTCAAAATTATACCTCCGGATATCGGAGCTGTAGGAGTATACCCTGTAGTAGAGCCATTTTCCGTCCTTGGAAACAGTGCCGTAGTACCCTTCGTCGAGTATCTTGGATTGTGAGTCTGTATCCAGATCATACCTGAACACCCCGTAGTTCTGATATCCGTAGTCCGACTGCTCCGAATACGCAAAAAAGTGGTGTTGACCGAAGGGCGTGGTCGTGG
>JBHIEY010000038.1:0-14330 GCA_046861835.1 Fidelibacterota bacterium
GTTGAAACACTCCGTCTGTCCGATTCTGGCCGTCCCGGCAAAGCCGGCTCCCTTCCGCCATGTCATTATTGCCTATGACGGGTCCCTGGAGTCGGCCAAGGCTCTCCGTGGATTCGTGAACCGGTTTCATCCCAAGCCCGGAGATTTTCACCTCACCCTGCTGACCGTTCAGGAACGGGGACAGGACGCAAAACCGATTCAGAAGGAAGCCCTTGACTACCTGGCCGCCTGGAATCTCACCGCGGAAACCGTGGTTCAGGGAGGGAAGCCGCGGCTGGTTATTCTGGAACGGGCCAGGAGCGTTACGGACCCTCTGGTGGTCATGGGAGCTTACGGGAAGGGGGGAATCACGGACCTGTTCTTCGGCTCAGCCGCCAGACGACTCATCGAAGACTCTACCATCCCCCTCTTCGTGTACCATTGAACGATGACCCGGCGCCCTATTCACTGGAACCTCCGTGAGTTTATAGTCAGTTCCCGTTTTCCGTAGAAATAATCGTAGACTATCCACCCCAAGGTGACAAGAGGGGTCAGTGTCACCAGGCCCGGATAGACCTCACTGGCATATTCCGGGGCCCTGCCCAACTGGCGGATACTCTTGAACTTGATCAGGAAACGGATCACCGAGATTCCCGCACCGACGTAGAATCCTTTCCGGACGGCAAACTCGCTCAGGGACCTGTCCACTTCAATTCGATGGATACTCTCCAGGGGGATGTTCACCCACCCCTCAAGCCCCGAAACCGCAAAACTGATTGTGGGATTATACATAAAGAGCTGCGGTCTCAATGCCCCGTAGGCTATCTCGTAGCCGCTCACGGTCACCAGACGGCCTCCCCGCCCCCGGGCTCTTTCCAGAAACGTCTCAAGCTTTTCAGAAACGAAAAAAAGCTTTCCCTCACCGTTGTGAATGTAGAGGACGCTGTCCAGAAGCACTTCCCTTACCGTTTCCTGACCCAGCGGTTGAAATTTCACCCTGTCTTCCGTCATGGCGACCACCCTGCCCGGCTCGGTTTCCCCGCCCAGGAAAACGATGTGATGCCGGAAAGGGGCTCCTCTGGAAACGGTCCACACGGCCAGCAGGGACAGTAAGATCTTCATTTGGATTTGAGAGGGTCGGGACTAAATTTATTCACGCCGTGTTTACGCCAGTAGTGAATTCTGTACATCTTCACCGCGGCGGGATCCCTGTCACGATGCGGGTAGTCACCCTTATCTTCCTGGCCTTTTCGTCGCTTACGGGTCAGTTCAGATACTCCGTGGGAGCGGGACTCGGGGGGGTCTTTCCCGCGCCGGATATGGACGGGTTCAATTCCATGCTGGCAGACTCCGGCCTGGACCAGGTGAGTCCTCTGTGGATTCCCACCGCCTTCATGGTGTCGGTCCAGGCTCACCCCTCCCTGCGCGTCGGCTATGTGCGCTACTCCAACGGGCTCTTGAAAAACCGGTCATCCGACAACTGGGCTTTGACGATCACCACGACGGGGATCCTGGTGGAAACCTATTTCACGATTGTCCGGAGGATGGAAGCAAATTTCGGGTTCGCACCCATGATCGCCCGAGCCGATTTTTCGCAGACGGAGATCAGTGCCACGACTTCCCCTTTTCAGCTTCCCACGTCCACATCGGCGGGTATTCAGCACGGGGCCATGGCCTACGCCTCTTGGGTGGGAGGGAGGTTTTATGTCAATCCGTTTCTGGCGGTGGAGCTAACGGCGGGTTACCTGAACCTTACCTTCAAGGGAGACGGATGGAAAAGTGATGGTCAGGATACCACCATCACCGGAAAGATCGACCTTTCCCGCCCGCTGGTCCGGTTCGCCCTGGTGGTGGGGTGGTAGGAGGCCTTCCCATAACCGTTATCATCATGATAGTCCTCCTTGGATCGACGAGAGTGGCAGCTCAGTCACCGGAAGAGACCTCTTCCCTTCGTTCAGACCCGTGCCGCCATCCGGTGGTCACCAAGGCCAGGAGGGAGGGACTGAATGCCCTGACGCCAGTGGAAATCCCCCGGTTTATCTATCACTCCTGGCGCTGCAAACGGATGGCCCGAAAGGAGGGTCGAGACGTCGACTTTGCCAGTTTGTACAGGGAAAAGTGGGAAGAAAACAGCAACGAGTCCCGGGAAATATCGGGCCTGGGGGCCTCTGTTCTGACGGCGGCAGTCCTGGTTCTTTTTTACTCCTACGTTGCCTTCGCCCTGGGATCAGGTTGAACGTAGAGCGGCAGATTCCCCCGGGGCGAGTGGAGTGTCTTCTAACCCGGTGACTCGTACTTGAACGACAGCTTCACTCTGGCCCTGTAGGCGACTACTTTCCCCTCCTCGATCTTTACGTCGAGGTCCGTCACCTCAGCGATTCTCAGGTCTTTCAGCGTTTTTGAGGCCGTCTCCACGGCGTTCCGGACAGCCTCCTCCCAGGAGGTGTCGCTGGTTCCCACCAGGTCGATGACCTTATAGATGCTCTCGCCCATGCTGCCTCCTTTTCATTGGTTCCTGAGGGCCACCATATAGAGCCAGTTACGGGGCACCACGTTGAGATTGAGCTCCTCAAACGTCTGCTTCACGGCGCTTTTGAGGGAATTGCTGGCCTTTTCCAGGGGAACTCCCGGCATGACGCCGGCAATGAAATCCTCATACTGGCTAATGGTCAGCCACCCTTCCAGGGGCATATCCACGGTGTGAACTTCCTTCCGGGTCACCTCCAGCCCCCCTTCCTCCAAGAGCCTCTCATATTGGTCGGGACTCAGTTGCCTTCTGGCTTCCACTTTGTCTTCTTTTCTGGGGACCAGACCGTAGGTGTATTTGAGATGTTTGAGGGCCTTGAGCATCCAGCGGCGGTAAAATCTTAAGGAATCGGGGACCTGTCCCCCTTCAAAGAAGCTGGTATTGAAGGCAAAAATGCCCCCCGGGCGGAGAACCGAACGAATCTCCCGTATGAGTCCCCCCTTGTCCTTGATGTAGTGAATGCCGTTGCAGAAGACGATGGTATCCACCGATCCTTTCACCACCCTGGAGAGGCGTTCCACCCTGCTTTGAACAAACTCCAGGGCGGCATTTTTTGCGCTGGCCAGGTCCTTTGCCGCCTGCTGCAGAGCCGAAGAAGACTGGTCGATACCGATGACCACTGACTCCCGGGCGTTTCGAAGTCTCTCCAGGATAAGTTTCAAAATGGCACCCGTACCGCACGCCAGGTCGACGATTCGCTGGCCCGAACCCAATTCCAGCATGTCAATGAGTCTGGCATTCAATATCCTGTAGAATTTCTGCTGGGCGAAGCCGGAAAAAGAGAAGTCCTGTTGGATCATCGTTTTATTCCCGGGGGCGGTGTCGAGAAGGTGCGGTGCCCTTTGGTCCTTCAACGTGGGATGGGGAATGCATTTCGGAGTCCGGTGCCGTACGGAATGTTAATACACATCCTCCTGAGAATCCAGACAATTCGAAGGTCGTAGCGGTGGGCGGATTCGAACCGCCGACACATGGCTTATGAAGCCACTGCTCTTACCACTGAGCTACACCGCCAGATCTGTAAACGCCTCAACCGGCACCAACTCCTGGCCTATGATCCGCCAGTTCCCATGGGCCTACCGTCACCCCCCGGCCCGGGAGAGAAGGTTCAAGAGTTCCAATCCCAGGCGGACTCCCACTCCCGAGGGACCGCTGGGAGCATAGGGGCGATCTTTGTCCCACCATGCCGTTCCCGCAATATCGATATGGGCCCAGGAAATGTCACCGACAAATTCTTTGAGAAATGCACCGCCGGCGATGGTCCCCGCCTGACCGGGCGATCCGATATTCTTAACGTCGGCCACCTTCCCCTTGATGTCCTCGGAATACTCATCCCACAGGGGAAGATGCCACACCCGTTCGCCGGACAGTTCCCCCGCCTTCATAATTTCTTGGATCAGGGTTTCGTCACTGCCCATGACGGCACTGGCCCAGTGACCCAGGGCCACCACGACCGCCCCGGTCAGCGTCGCAAAATTCACCATCCACCGGGGATTGAAATTCTTTGCCACATAGGAGAGGGCGTCCGCCAGTATCAGGCGACCTTCCGCATCGGTGTTCAGAATCTCTATGGTTTTGCCGTTATATGCCCGGACGATATCGCCGGGCTTGGTGGCGTGGCCCCCCGGCATATTCTCGGTACACGCCATGGCACCCACAATGTTCATCTCTGGCTTCAATTGACCCACCGCTTTCATGACGCCGAGAACGGCTGCCGCCCCGCACATGTCAAATTTCATTTCATGCATCGATTTGGATCGCTTGATGGAAATCCCGCCCGTGTCAAAGGTGATCCCTTTCCCCACAAAAGCGACAGACGTCTCCGCCCCCGGCCGGCCCGTGTAGTGAAGAAGGACGAACTTGGGAGGTTCATCCGTTCCCCTGGCCACGGCTCCAAAGGCCTCCATCCCCATTTTCACAAACTGCTGGCGGCCAAATACCGTACATTTCATTCCCGGCACCCGGGCGATGCGTCGCGCTTCGGAAGCCAGACGGGTCGGCGTCACCACATTGCTGGGATGGGCGGCCAGATCCCGGACAAAGCAGACCGCTTCAGAAACGGTAACCGCCCGGTGAACACCCTTCCTGCTGACCGGGTGGATCAGAACCACCGATTGCAGCACGGTTTCCTCCTCCTGGTCGCTCTTGTAATCCAGAAACTTGTAGGACCCGAGAATCATTCCCTCCACGAAGGCCCGGGAAACCGTCTCCAGCGTCTCCTTCAGCGTTTCCCTGCCGGGAATCTCCGTTACCACTTGCGTTATCCGACCGGCCTGAGCCGTTTTCGCCGCCGTACCCGCCACCTGCCGAAGACGGTCCAGAGTAAATTCTTCCTGTTTTCCCATACCCACCATCAAAATTCTGCGGGCCGGCCCGGTCGAGTAAACCATCAGGGTCTCATTGAGCTTTCCGGAAAAGTCTCCGGCCGCCAGGCGATCGGAAAGGACGCCTCCGCTACGGGCATCGACATCCCTGTGAAATGGAGACAGATTTTGCTCCTGGAAAAGTCCGAGAACCAACAGCTCGGGCTCCAAATCGTGCCACGCCCTTCTCGAAATCTTTACGGTTTTCAAATAGGCCATGCCAATCTTCTCCGTAATGACGATGGGTACGCCGGCAAAGTTAGTCCAATTTCCATAAACAAGGAAAGGCCAATCATCCCCCGGGAAACCCGATGGGTCCGGAAAACCCCCGAAGATTCCACTTGACACGGGAAAAAGTGATTCGTATCTTGTATACGCCTTTTGTATGCAACACGCCACGAAACATGACGACGTCATCGAAACCGTTGATACCGGGAAACCCATAAAGAGCACGCCGGCTCCCCCTGCCACGGTGATCCTGTGTCCGCGGTGCGGTACGCCCTGGTCGGCGGACTACGGCGACTACGCCTGGATGCAGAACAGCGATTTGATTGTTTGCGCCTGTGGAGAAGCCCTGTGCGAAGTGGGGGAACTCAAAGAGGGGTGATCGGTTTCACACCCTCCCGGCCAGGAGCCTCTCCACAACGGACGGATCCGCCAGGGTGGATATATCCCCCAGGTCATGGATCTCCCCCCGGGAGATTTTTCTCAGAATCCTCCTCATGATTTTGCCCGATCGCGTTTTGGGCAGTGAAGAGGTGAACTGAATCTTGTCGGGCTTGGCGTGGGGACCGATTTCCCTCACGACCGTTTTTGTGATTTCCCTCTTGAGCGCGTCGGAGGGTTTCTCCCCTTTCATCAGGGTAACAAACGCATAAATGCCTTCCCCTTTCACGTCATGGGGAAAGCCCACAACGGCCGCCTCTGCGACCCCTTTCGTTTTTCCGATGGCCCCTTCCACCTCGGCGGTTCCGATCCTGTGGCCCGACACATTGATCACGTCGTCGATTCGGCCCATTATCCAGTAGTATCCGTCGTTGTCCCGGGCCGCACCATCTCCCGTGAGATAGTACCCGGGAAACCGCTCGAAATAGGTCTCACGGAACCGCTCGGGATCGCCGTAGACCGAACGCATAATGGCGGGCCAGGCCGATTTGATGGCCAGATACCCCTGGGCGGGACCTTCGAGTTCTCTTCCCTCCTCATCCAGAAGCACCGGTTCCACGCCGAAAAACGGGACGGTGGCAGAGCCAGGCTTCAGGGGAGTGGCACCGGGCAGAGGGGTGATCAGAATACCCCCGGTTTCCGTTTGCCACCAGGTATCCACAATGGGACACCTCTCGTGGCCGATGACCCGGTAATACCACAGCCATTCCGGTTCCTTGATGGGTTCTCCCACCGTACCGAGAAGACGAAGGGAAGAAAGATCGTACTTGTCGGGCCATTCACGGCCCTCTTTCATCAGGGCACGAATAGCCGTGGGAGCGGTGTAAAGAATATTGACCCTGTGTTTCTCCCCCACCTGCCAGAAGCGACCGCAGTCCGGGTAGGTGGGGACCCCCTCAAACATGACGGAAACCGCCCGGTTCGCCAGAGGACCGTAGACAATATAGGAGTGACCGGTAACCCACCCGATGTCGGCGGTACACCAGTACACATCGCCGGGATGATAGTCGAAGATGAGTTCGTGTGACATGGAAACGAAAACCAGGTATCCGCCCGTGGTATGAAGCACCCCCTTGGGCTTTCCGGTGGACCCGGAGGTATGCAGAATAAAGAGGGGATCTTCTGCGTCCATTTCCTCCGGGACGCACCGGTCGTCCATCCGGGTCACAGCCTCATCCCACCAGATATCGCGTCCTTTTTCCATGGAAACCTTCTTACCCGTTCGCCGCACAACGATAACGGTTTCCACGGAGGGGGCTTTCCGGAGGGCTTCATCGGCATTGGCCTTCATGGGAATGTCCGTCCGGGAACCCCGTACCGCCGTGTCCTGGGTAATGACTACCCTGGAGGCGGAATCGTTGATCCGCTCCCGGAGCGACCGGGCGCTGAAGGCCCCAAACACCACCGAGTGTACGGCTCCAATCCTGGCACAGGCCAGCATGGCTATGGGGAGCTCGGGAATCATCTGGAGGTAAATGCAGACCCTGTCGCCCCGCTTGACGCCGTGAGCCTTCAGGACGTTAGCCAGGCGGCAAACTTCTGTCAGGAGATCGCGGTAGGAAAACGATCTGGACTCTCCCGGTTCGTTCCCTTCCCAGATGATGGCGGTCTCGTCCCCGTGACCCTGTTCCACGTGGCGGTCCAGGCAGTTATAGCTCGCATTGAGTCTCCCCCCCTCGAACCAGGTGATGTGAGGGTTCAGGAAATCGAACCTCAAGACCCGGTCCCACATCCGGCTCCAGTGCAGACGCCGGGCCTGGTCCGCCCAGAATTTTTCGGGCTGATCAATGGACTCACGGTACAGCCTCCGGTATTCCTCCATCGATTTGATACGGGCTCTCGAAACCGTATCCTTGCCGGGATAAAAGACCAGTTCCGGCATGATCACCTCCACTCCTTGCGTCGCGTTAATAAGATAACAACATCCTCATATCATAATATACAAAGATTCCCAGAAGGGTCCAATACCAAAAGGACCCTTCTTCATTGAGCCACCCCGGGGCCGGGAGGGTTTGGGCGAAACGAATCCCGCGCTACAGAATGTCTTCAACCCACGTGAGGGCCGCCATCATGGAAGGGAGACCCACGGTCGGAAGAGAAAGGAGAACGGCATGACGAATCTCATCGGGTTCCACTCCCGCCTCCCGGGCTTTCCGGGCATGGCTGTGAACCCCTCCCTCTAACCGGGCACCCACGGAGATGGCCAGTTTCACCAAGGCCCGGCTTTTCTCATCCAGGGGACCCCAGGCGTGAACCGCCTCGCCCATCCGTTGATACCCATCGGCTACCTCGGGATACCTTTCCGTAAACCGGCGAAAAGGCCTGGGGACTTCGTATTTGACGTTTTCGGTCATGATTTGCCTCCTTCGAGAAAAAGGATAAAGGTCAGGGAGGATCAGGTCGTGTAGATTCGCTGGAGCTTCTGCAGAAGGCGGTGGAACTCTTCGTGCTTTCCTTCCCCCACCACCTCACGCTCCACCCGGTCAAATTCCTTCAGAAGCTCGTCTTGCTTCTGAGGGGCAACAGACCGGTCAGCCAGGGGAAACAGGATCGAGTTTTCTTTGTCGATATGCCGCCTCAAAAGATCGACGTAACGCCTTGCACTGGACGCAAATTGAGCCGCACCGGCCATGTCCCCGGATGCATATTTCTGGACCCCGTCGCTCATGGCCCTGACGTAACCGCGACCGGCATCGTGCTCTTCCAGCATGACGCCCAGGGGCCCTCCGTAACGGGGAACTCCGGCCTCTTCCATGGCGGGGAAAAGGTGAGCCTCTTCTTTGCCGTGATGGCATTTGTCGGCGAACACTCTAAAGAAATCGATCATCTCCTCAAGATGTGAAGCGTCGACTTTTTCCTTCGACTGCAGGCTGACACACACCCTCTCAAGGATGGCCAGCATCGACAGAATGGCGTCGTGTTCATTTCTCAGCTGATCCGTAGCCCTCATGGTGTTGATCCCTTTCCATGTGTAGAAAACGGGAAGTGAACCTGGAAGCTTTCGGATAGAAATCCCCCGCAGAAAGGGCCGCCACGTTTTCAAGGAAGACGGGGGTCCATCCCCCGAAATGGTCGGTCCAGAAATCGCGATGGGCCTTCCGGCAAACTTCTATGGCGTCATCTCCCAGGTGGTTGTCTCTGGCGAAGACTTCCTTCGCCAGAAGATGAGCGAGAAACTCGGTCTCCACCGAGATATGGTCCGCGCGCTCCTTCCTGTCGAGAGCCAATCCGAACGCCCTGTAGAACCCTTCCAGGTCGGCCAGACGCTGCGTGCGGTAGAAAACGTCTTCGTTCCTCAGGTGCTCCAGTTCATAGGGGGACGTCGGTTTCGAGAGGGTGTGTCCGAATGTCGCCACATATTCGTTCTCAATGGACCTCTCAGTCCGGGAGAGGCGATCAAAAAGGGACCGGGCGAGAACGCTCAGAGACTCCCCCTTTTTCTCATCCACACCGCCGAGAGCCTCACACGATTCTGTGACGGCCCGGCGGAAAGATTCGTCGAACAGGAGACGAAATCTCTCCGAGGAGGGATCCGAGAACAGTGACGAGACGAAAGTGTAGACAACGGACCGAAACCGGGCAGTGTCTGTCACCCCGTCCCCCTGAGGAGCGGTGACGTCAGATGGAATTGAAGTGTCTGGCCGGTCTTTCATACAGAGGCTCCTCCACGGCAACCCGGACGCATTCTTTCCCTTTCCTGTTGTACCCGATGACCACGTCGTTGAAGATTTCCAGAGTCCTCTTTGATCCGTCGGACAGGGTCATCTCCCTCTCAAACAGCTTCGGACCCTTCCGGATTTCGTATTTGAAAATGACCTCCCGTTGGGCCCTGAACAGCTGCAACACCGCCATGAGTTCACGGGAAGGGGCCGTATATCGATCGATGGCCCGGTCTACCCCGGGACCGAACATCTGCCGGAGGTAGGGCCGGGGGACCCACCGGGGAGGGATGTAGTAGATGTTGGGCTCGGTTCCAAACTGGGGATAAAGGGGCAGGGCCACCTTCTCCTTATGGACCATGAAGTAGAGGGGATTCTCCTCATCTTCTTTCCACGAACCGTCCCCGTTCATCCTGACCAGGCCCTGGAGCCTTATTTTCCCCACACAGGAGGCCATACAGCGGGTTTCCACGGGAACACCATCGGGCGTGATGTGGGCGTCGCGGCCCTCCAGCCTCGGATAGCAGGCGATACACTTCTCGGAAATCTTGGTCTGGCCGTTATACATGGCCTTCTTGTAGGGGCACGCCTCCACGCACTTTCTGTATCCCCTGCACCGCTTCTGATCGATGAGAACCACCCCATCCTCGGGGCGCTTGTAAATGGCCTTCCTTGGACAGGCGGCGAGGCAGGCAGGGTAGGTGCAGTGGTTGCAGATTCTCTGGAGATAGAAGAAATACGTCTTGTGTTCGGGAAGGCGGACGGCATCCCGGATGAATCCCATTTCGTCTTCTCTGGCCCTGGCCGCAGGGGAGGTATCCTCGCCGATATTCGGCCTGGACCATTCGTGGTCCTCGGGCAGATACCCGAGAACCCGGGAGTGACCGGTTTCCGTTTTTTCCTTTTCGGCCGCTTCAAAGACAGTCATGCCGGCATATTCCCCGTAGGGAGCCCCGGGGTCTTCGTTGGTACCCGGATGCCAGACCATGTCCTTTTCCTGACGCTCATGGGCCCGCCGGAGAAGCCTGAGGAGTTTCATGTCCCAGAACTGGGGATAGCCCCCGTACGGTTTCGTTTCCACATTATTCCACCACATGGCCTCCTGTCCCCGTGAAAAGGTCCAGGTGCTCTTGCACGCCATGGTGCAGGTCTGGCAGGCAATGCACCGGTTGATATTGAACACGGCGGCGAATTGCCACTCGGGGTACTTCCCCTCATAGGGATATGTCATGGTCCTGCCGATCTGCCAGTTATGTACGTCCGCCATGCCGGGCCTCCCCTACCGATTCTCCGTCGCCACAACCGTGGGCGACGTTATCTGTTTGTACGCTTCTTCCAGGAGAGTAGCGATTTTCTTACTCCCCAACCTTCTTAGAAGGTTATGCGTCCCGGAAAAGAACGGGCTTTTGAACAACTCAAGGACCTGCTCCCGCGGCGCTCCCATGATCAGAAACTCCTCCATGATGATCCTGGCCTGTTGCTCGAGATTTCCGTCCGGAATCTCGGTCCCCTTCAATTCCAGGGGGTCTTCCGGTTCAAACCGTTTCACCATCCCCACGCCTCCCTGATGGCAAGAAGGTCACCGGCGAGATACGATTCCATGAATTCACTCTCGTTGGCGGGAGTATACCCCGTTCTTGCCGGTGCCCAGGTTCCTTTCCCGCCGGCGCCCCCTTTTTCCGCCAGGGTAATTCTCACCAGGGTTTCCTTTGGAGTCGTATTGATGGCGTGGTTGTCGGCCTCATAGCCAAACAGGAATCCCATCCTGGCCTTGGCCTTATGAAACAGGGTGTCCAGCTGCTGCATGGGCATCTGCCAGGCATAGGTGACGGACTGGTGGGAACCGTACCGGAAGCTCGCCTGATATCCCGTATCTTCCGACTGGGCTCTCCCATCGGGACGGGTTTCATGGGCCCGGACCGATTTTTCTGTCGCCATCCAGGCCCCGTGCTTCATCATGACCACGTGATACGGGTAGGAAGGATTGTACCGGAGCCGGAGTTTCAACCTTGCTACCTTGTAAAAGGGGTCGTCTTTCTTCCACCCCTTGTAGGGTCTATTCCGGGGGTCGGCGTCAACGTACACGTAGTCTCCGTCGTCAATTCCCAGGTCCCTCGCAGCCCGGGGGTTCATGTAAAGGGTGTGTTCCCCCACTCCGGGCTGGCGCCGGTCCAGCCGGTAGGGGTCGCCGAAGGGATTATTCCAGATAAACTGCCAGTCCGTTACCTGCCAGCTTGAGTGGGTGGCGTGACGGGTTTTGGGGGTAAGGCAATAGAATTTGAATCCGTCCTTCCAGAGGAAGTTTTTCGTCTTTTTCACCTCTTTCCAGGCCATCTTGACGTTCCGGACCTGTCTTTCGTTGGCCCCCGTTGCGGAGAGGGGGATGCCGTAGTCGTCGGGGCGGATGAGGGGATTCGTGGAAACGATGACGTTGGGGAGATAGAGCGTCGCCTCGGGTCCCTCCCGGTGGACGACAAAATTCTCGCCGTATTCAATCACTTCCGGTTCGTCGTTGTACGCCTGCAGCCTTCCCGTTGGCGTGAAGAAGGGGGTCCCTTCCTTCACCTGTTCGTAAAAGGGAATCCTGGGATAGGTGCGAAACAACATCAGTGCCGCACCCGGCTCTCCGTACTTCCCCGCCATAATGTCCCGGGTAGTATACCCGTGGGTGGTGTTGCTTCCATCCAAGAGCCGGTCAATGTATACCCCCGTTTTCCCTTCCAGGGCGAACTTCCAGTAATCCGAGAACCTCTTGTCTTCCAGGATCTCTCCCATCCTGGCGGCCACCTGGGCAAAGATGAGAACGTCGTCCCGGGAATCGAAAACGGGCTTGAGGCCCCCGTTCCAGATTTGCAGGAACGGGTTGGAACAGGAAGCCGTCAACTCGTACGACTGCTGTTCGGCCCAGCTGTTGGCGGGAAGAACGACGTCCGCATACTCGCAGGTGGCAGTCATTTCAATATCCTGGCTGATGATGAGATCAATATTGGGATTCACATTCCTGACCATCTCATAGACGTATTTGGCGTTGTTCAGGAGATTCACATTGGTATGCCAGAGCATCTTGGTAGGGGTGGGCATGTGGGTGGTCCCCGTGAAAACCTTACGACCGTACTTTGGGGTATTCACAATGAGGGGCCGGTCGTCATCGTTCCAGTAGGCCGGCTCTTCGCCGCGGGCGTAGCCCCGGATGCTGATGTCGGTGGCCCTGGCGTGGCGATCCAGGTTGGGCTCAAAGGGATCCTCAGCCACCCACGCCTTGAAGCCAGGTCCCACCTGGTCGGACCCCTGGAACAATCCCGCCTTATAGTTACCGGCCCACGTATGACACCCTGCGCCAGGCCTCCCGATATTTCCCGTGAGGATCATGGGAAGGTAGGCGGCCCGGTTGGTCTCCACAGCGTGAAACCAGTGATTCAGTCCTTCCCCGACATGGATGCACGCGGGGGTGATGGTGGCGATGTCACGGGCAAGCTGCTCGATGAGCTCCCCGTTACTGTGGGTGATCTCCACGACCGTTTTCAGGTCATAGTCCTTCAGATGGATGTTCTTGTACGCGTGAAAAAGGGTGCACACGCCAATCTCTTTCCCGTCCACGGTCTTTACCGTCCCTTCCCATTCCAGGACAGGATCCATCCCTTTTTCGACCACCTTTTGTCCCACGTCATCGCGGGTGACAGGCGTGAGTGCCTGCGACCTCCCGTCGTAAACCACGAAGTCCCCGATCTTTTCGTACTCGGCACGCCTGAGACCGTGAATGCGAAAGCTCGGTCCGTCCTCCTGGAGCTGCCCCCTGTATCCGGGAATGAAGTCCTCAGGCTTCAGTCTTTTCAGGGTATCCCTGCGGATCACAAGGGGAAAATCGGTGAACTCCTTGAGAAACTGTTCATGGATCCAGCCGTTATCGATAAGGATTCTTGAAACGCCCAGTAACAGTGCCGCATCCGTGTTGGGCCTGATGGTAATCCAATAGTCCGCTTTGGATGAAGAGGGACTGTATTCGGGGGATATGACCACCAGTTTCCCTCCCCTTTCCATGACCTCGGCAGCGAAATGGTTATCGGGGCGTTTGTTCTCAACGAGATTCTTCCCGATGGAAACGTGGAGTTTGCTGAACCGCATGTCATTGAAATCGACATCGGAGGCCTGAAGGCCGTGGACGAAGGGAAAGCCGGGTGCCTGATCCCCGTGCCAGGTGTAGTTGGACCAGTTGCGGCCTCCCCGGGCGTGATCCCTGTCGACGTTGCGCACATGGTGATCCACCAGGGCCAATGTGTTGCTGAACCGGTAGGCACCATATTTTCCGATGACCCCCAGAAGACCCATTCCGCCCCGCAGCTTTATGGTGCGGGTGCCGGCACCCTCCCAATGGGTAAGCATCTCCTCAGGATATCCCTCATCAAGAAGTCTCTTCTTCCCCCGGGGACCGCTGTACGTCCGGGCAATATGGATGGTGGCCCTGGCGACATAATCTATCACCTCGTCCCACCCTATCCGCTCCAGGGTGTCCCCGCCCCGCGACGTGAATCCGTACCGGTCCCTGTTTTCCTTCGTAAGGTCGGGGAATCCTTCGTCAGCCCACCGTTTCCACCCCTTCCGAATCAGAGGGTATTTCAGCCGGTAGCTCCCGTACACTCTTCGATGGAAGGTGAAACCGTTTGAGCACCCCCTTGGATTCCACGCATAGGTACACTGATTGCCGTAAAGGTCCCTGATTCTGTGGTTGTCATAATTCTGCTCGGTTCTGATCATAACGCCGTTACGCACAAACCCCCGGAGACGGCACTCGTGGGTGCAGTTGGGGGAACAGATGAAGGTAAAGCTGTCATCAAACCGGTATTGATTCCGGTAGATTTTCTCCCAGCCACGGTTTGGGTAAAATCCCAGGGGATTGTCGATGGAGGCCAGGTTCTTCAGATAGAATAGATTCACGGGAGACGACCACATCAGGGTAGCGCCCCCCAACCCCACGGTTCCCATTTTGAGGAATTCTCTCCGGGTATAGGTGTTGCGTCTGGACATGCCCAGTTCTCCTTCTTTCTTGATCTATTTCAATTCCAGCCGGTACCAGGTAGAGACCATCTTCTGACCGTCCCTGTCGCCCTGGCTGCCGTTCCAAACGGCAAAGGCCACGGG
>JBHIEY010000176.1:0-3956 GCA_046861835.1 Fidelibacterota bacterium
AAGCCAAGTCCGGCAGGTAGTTTTGTTTCTGTTCTTCGCTGCCCCCTAACAGGATGGGTGCGCACCCCAGGGATGTGTGTGCCGCCAGCGTAATGGCGGTGGACGCACACACCTTTGCAAGTTCATAAACGGCGGTGGCATAGGCCACCGTGTCCATTCCTGCACCTCCGTAGGCCTCCGGAATGGGTATGCCCATGAGCCCCAGTTGTCCCATTTTCTCCACGATCTCCCGGGGAAACTTTCCCTCCCGGTCCAACTCGGCCGCCACCGGCGCCACCTCTTTGGCGGCGAAATCGCGGACCATGTCCCTCAACATGAGATGTTCCTCTGACAGAAAAAAGTCCTTCATGGCTTGAAGGGCACGATTGGAACAGACCTGTTCGAGTTCTGCACGCGTATGTTACCAGCGGACAGCCGCGGCGGCCCAGGTGAACCCGGAACCGAACGCCGCCAGGATGATGGTGTCCCCTTCCGAGAATCTTTCCTGCTCGTAGGCTTCGGAAAGGGCGATGGGGATAGAGGCGGCAGTGGTGTTCCCGTAGGCGTGAATGTTGGAAAACACCTTGTCCATGTCAACCCCCAGCCGTTTGGCCACCCCATGACTGATCCTGTAGTTGGCCTGGTGGGGGATGATGAGTTTCACATCATCGACGGTCAGGCCGTTTCGATCCATGGCCTCCCGGATGACTTCCGGAAACCGGGTGACGGCGTGCCGGAATACCTCCCGGCCGTTCATATAAGGCATGTGAAGATTCTTTTCCATAATCTCATCGCTCAACCACGGCTTGAACCGGCTCCCGGGGGCGGGCAGCCAGAGGTTTTTCAGATACTTTCCTTGCGAATGTAGATGGGTCGAGAGGATTCCCGAGTCGTTGTTACTGGGTTGAACGACAACGGCGCCGGCACCGTCCCCGAAAAGGACGGCCAAATCCCGGTGTTCCGTGTCCAGCTTTAGAGCGGCACTCTGGACTTCGGCACCGATGAGCAAAACGGCATCGTGCATTCCGGACTTGATGAATTGATCGGCCACGGAGAGTCCGTACAAGAACCCCGAGCACGCCGCCCGGATGTCAAACGCCCCCACGTTGCCCATGCCCATCTTGTCCTGAACCTGAACGGCGGAACCAGGAAAGAAGTAGTCAGATGAGAGGGTGGCAAAAATGACCATATCGATATCACCGGGGGACACACCGGCCCGTTCCATAGCCTGCCGGGCAGCCCGGACGCCCAGATCGGAGGCCCCCGTGTCCGGATCGGCAAAACGACGCTCCCGGATCCCCGTCCGCTCCACAATCCATTCATCGGTGGTATCCATCAGTTTCTCAAGCTCGGCATTGGTCACCACCCGTTCCGGCACATAGTGGCCCACTCCCGTTATTCGGGATCGTCTCATGGTCTGCCCTTTCCCGTTGGTTTCACATCCTTAATGTTCAATTGAATGGACGTTTGTCCCTGCCACTCGTTCTCTTCGACCACATAGGCGATATCGACAGGGTCACCGGTGATGAGCCGGCCGTAATGGCGGGCCATGTTGAATCCGATGGCGTCGTAGCTGACCCCGTTCTGGCGGGCGGTGAATTTCAGGTGATCCCCGTTTCCCACCAACCGGGGCGTTCCACCCACCCGGGTGGCCCGGGTAACGAACCGGGGCCGGGCATTGCCGGGACCGTAGGGAGCCAGCTTCTTCAGGAAATCGATGAATTCCGTGTCGATAACACTTAGGTCCATTTCCCCTTCAATGTCAAGCGTGCTTACCATATCCTCCGGAGAAAGGGACTCATTGGCCAGGTCCACAAAGTCCCGGCGGAACGCCTCAAGATTCTCCCACTCAATGGTGAGGCCGGCGGCCATGGGATGGCCTCCAAAATCTTTCAGATGGCGAGCGCACCGGGACAGCTGCTCATACAGGTCGAACCGGGGGATGCTCCGGGCGGACCCCTTCCCCGTTTTTCCTTCCACGGTTATGACCACCACCGGTCTGTGGTACACCTCTTTGACCCGGGATGCGACAATTCCGATGACACCGGGATGCCACCCCTCCTTCCAGAGAACCACGGCCCGGTCTCTGTCGAGATCCACCTCGGCATCAATTTTCTTTTCCACTTCGTCAACAATGGCCTGCTGGATGGCCTGACGGGCCCGGTTTTCATTGTGAAGTTGAAGGGCCAGGGCTTCCGCTTCGTCCCTGTCACCGGTCGTAAGGAGGGTCACCGCCCGGGTAGCATCGCCCATGCGGCCGGCGGCGTTGATGCGGGGGGCCACCCAGTAGACCAGTTTGCCCACCGTCAAATCGGTCCGGGAAATCCCCGCTCTCGCAAGGAGGGCCCGGATGCCCGGTTTGCTGCTCTGTTCAAGTTTCTTGAGGCCGTGGTGGACCAGTATCCGGTTCTCGTCAACCAGGGGAACCAGGTCCGCCGCCGTTCCCAGGGCTACGAGATCGAGATAGTCGCTGACCTCTTCAAAGGGAATGTCGAGACGGTCGGCCACCGCCGTCACCAGCTTGAATACCACACCGCCACCGCACAGGTCGTTGAACGGATAGGGGCACCCCTCCTGCTTGGGATTTAGAACGGCGAGAGCATCGGGAAGGGAGGCATCGGGAATATGATGATCGGTAACGATAACGGGAATCCCTCTGGCGTTGGCATAGGAAACGGCACGATGGGCGTTGATACCGCAGTCACAGGTGATGATCAGACGGGCCCCCGTCTCCCGGGCATAATCGATTCCCTTCCCGGAAAGGCCGTACCCTTCCTTTTCCCGGTCCGGAATATAAACGGACACGTCGACTCCCAGACGCCGGAGAAAAAGAAAAAGCATGGAGGCCGCTGTGGTCCCGTCCACGTCATAGTCCCCGAAGACGAGGATCTTCTCCTTACCTTTGATCCTGTGGACCACTTCCGCGGATGCCCTCTCCATGTTCATCATCAGGAAGGGATCGTGCAACCGGGTAAGGCTCGGCTCAAACAGCTCCTTCAGCTCCCTGGCGGAACGAACGCCCCGGTTGACAAGGACCCGGGTCAGGATGTCGGGCAGCCGGACCTCTCCCTTCAGGTGGGAAACCAGTCCGGGATCAGCAGATTTGATATTCCAAACAGTCATTCAGAAGGGAGCCGGAAACGGACGTATCAGAGCAGGCCTGTAAGCCGAATTCTGTGCCCCGAAACCTCGGGGTGGTGATCATTCCTCTGGTCCCGGCCTCGCGGTCGGGATCAAGCGACCCACCCGTCCCTTTGTCCGCCGGCCGGCGGACGGCGGCGCGGGCCACGCCGGAACTGGGACTGCTTGGTCTTGCACCGGATGGGGTTTGCCGAGCCCCCGGCATTGCTGCCGGGGCTGGTGGTCTCTTACACCACCGTTTCACCTTTTCCCCGCCGCGGCGGGGTAGTCTGCTTTCTGCTGCACTTTCCATATCCCGATGGATTCGGGATTCCTCCCGTTAGGAGGCATCCTGCCCTGCGGTGTTCGGACTTTCCTCCCCGATGGGTATCGGGGCGATCACCCGGCCTGCTCTGATGTCAAAAAGCCCGTTTCGTTCGTCTCATGCAAATTTATGCCTCCCGGGGAAACTTACTCAATGAAATTCCCGGCGTAAAAAAGGGGGGGGGGTCAATCGCCGGGCTCGCCTGCTCCCTCTTCCGGAGGGCCGGCAGGCCAGAACAGGATCCGCCGGCAAACGGGACACTGGGTAACGATGTCTCCGGAGCGGATCTCTACAATCGACTGGGAGGTGAGTCTGGAATGACAACCCCCGCACGATTGATTGATGATGGGAACCACGGCCAGACCGTCGCGGGCCCTTCGTATGCGGTCGTACACGGAAAGATGCCGCGACTCAATCCGGGGAGACAGTTTTTCGCGTCTGGCCATGAGCTGCTTCCATTCCTTTTCCGTGCTGGCTGTGGCCTTTTCAAGCTCCTCCTTCCGCCCCCGCAACTCCGATTCCATGGCCTCGC
>JBHIEY010000177.1:0-3954 GCA_046861835.1 Fidelibacterota bacterium
ATAACAAATCCTCTGCTGCAGGGATGGGACGAGGCCACGTTCGGGGCCAGCAGTGTCAATGATCCCCCTTATCTGGTACAGTCGCTGCCCGATGTTTCCATCCAGATGAACGATTTCGGCGCGGTTATCATCGCAAGATTAGAAGACTATTTTTCCGATGTAGACACTGACGACCATCTCGTCTTTGCAGGAGAGGCGCTGGACTAGGGGCTCGACTCCCTCGATGTTAGGGGTGCGGGCACTCCGGTATCCGACACGACATCCCTTGTGGCTTACCCCGGGGAAAATTTCACTGGAGATATCAGGGTGACCGTGACTGCCACCGACGATTCTTCCGCTTCGGTGGCGGACACCCTTCTGCTGTCCGTGGTGAAACCCAATGCCAGGCCTGTGGCGAATGCAGGTCCTGACCAATCGGTGTTTCATGGAACCGTGGTGGTATTGGACGGGTCAGGCAGCACCGATCCGGAAGGCGCACCCCTTTCATTCCGCTGGCAGTCCCCTCCAGAAATCACCCTTTCTGATTCAACCGCTGAGAAACCGTCGTTTACGTCCCCAGACGTGGCGGATGAAACCGTGTTTTCATTCTCCCTGGTGGTGAATGACGGAGAACTGGACTCAAACGTGGACACCGTGCTGGTTACGGTCTTCCCCCTCTTTCAGGACTTGCCTGATTTCAGTGAACAGCCGCCGGAGATAGGGGAACCGATCACCATCACGGTAACGGTGCCCGATTTCTTTGTGGTAGACACGATGAACCTTAACTACATCACCGGGGGTCAATCCCGCTTTGAGAGAGTAAGAATGACCCCGGCTGGCAGATCGACAACGTTCAGCGGGGTGATCCCGGGCGAAGCCGTAACCGTGACAGGTGTGGCTTACTTCATCTATGCCGTGGATACCCTGAGCACCAGGATTACCTCCCGGATGACTGCCATTCCCGTGATTTTCCCTTCGGGCGCAGTGACCAGCCGGATAAGCGGCAGCCCGTTCGCGGATGGTTTCCCCAGGAGAAAATGGCGCCTGGTGTCGGTCCCCACGAAGCTGGATGATCGGGCTGTTTCGTCCATTTTTGATGAGGAGTTCGGGGTTGAACCCGGAGAGAAAACGTGGAAGTTGTACGAATGGACAGGGTCGGACTGGGTCTATGCTGAGCAGGTTGAGCCGGGACGGGGCTACTGGCTCCATCAGCGCGTCCGGGACAATATCTTCTTTACTGCCGGATCCGGCCAATCAGTGGATCTTACGGGCACTACCCTGTCCCTCAACCCGGGATGGAACCTGCTCAGTTCCCCCTACCCCTTTTTGATAACGGTCAAAGTCGATTCGGCCCTGTTTTCCGGGCCATGGACCTACGGCGATTACGACGGGGAGGGGGGGATGGATAATGCAACGCTCCTTCAGCCATGGGGAGGGTATGCCCTCTACAACTGGACGGACACAGTCCAGCCTCTTGAACTGCATCCTTTAGAGGGAGTAGAAGGTCACCCTGAAGAAGGATCATCTCCCGCGGGGGGTTGGACACTTCAACTCATGGCTCTGGGAAATCGCTATTCGGATAAGTCCAACTATATCGGCCGGTCTGAAGATGCTCGTGATGGTCTGGACAGGAAGGACCAACCGGAACCCCCCTATGTGGAAGGGTACGTTTCCCTCTCCATGGACCACCCGGAATGGGGACACCGGGTGACCAGGTTTTCCCGTGATATTCGTTCCACCGAGAGCGAATCGGATATCTGGGACGTGAATCTTCACGTAAGAGGTGAATCGGGTGCCATCGCCTTTCTGCATGCGGTGAGCGGGGAGTTCCCGGAGGATCACGAGGTCTGGCTTCTGGATTTGACGACAAGGCAAGCGTACAACCTCGCCCATGACCCGAGAATAGTCGTCCAAACGTACTCCGAGAAGTTTCCCAATCATTACAAGATCGTTTACGGCCCGTCGGGGCGCATACAACAGCTTATCAAAGACGTCTGGTCACAATTGCCCTCAGACTTTTCGCTGTTTCAGAACTATCCCAATCCCTTTAACCCCATCACAACCATCCGGTATGTCCTGAAGGAGCCAGCCCACGTCAACCTGGTCATTTACGACTTGTTAGGCCGCCAGGTAAGGACGCTGGTGAGCGGGCCCCAGGATCTGGGAACCAGGTCTGTCTCCTGGAAAGGGAGGGATAAGCACGGCCGGGAGGTGAGCACGGGCGTGTATCTGTACCGCATCACCGTCAACCCCTTGAGTGGTAACAGCAGTTTCGTCCAGACCAGGAAGATGATCCTGTTGAAGTAACAGATTCGGGGCAAAACGCATGATCAGAACCTATACGACCTTCCTTCTTTCGTGTTTTCTCACCGGGCCTACGTGGCTTGGAGGTCAGGACACTCTTCAGTCCGCAACCGCACCCAGGCCAAATGTTCTGGTCCTCGCCGTTGAAGTCGAAGGCATCTCGACCCTGGAGACAGAGACGTTGGACGAATACATACGGTCAGAAATCTCTGCCACCGGGTCTTCCACGTTGGTCAACCGGACAGAAATCGAAACTGCCCTCGAGGCGTTGGAACCAGGGGAAACGGGGTGTACTTCTGATTCCTGTATCGCGGCGATAGCCGGCAGACTGGGCGCAACCCATGCCCTTACCTGGTCGCTGGTCAGAACCGGTGATACCTACACTTTCGTCCTGAGGCACATGGACGTGACAGACGGTCCGCTCACAAAGAAGCGTGTCAAAAAGGACTACAAGGGTGACGTGAATGGTCTGGTGCTTTCCATCCAGAAAGGTGTCTGGGACGTCCTCTCCATTCAGCCGCCGGAGGGCCGTTTTCCACCAGAAGACCGGTGGGCGACGGCTATTCAGGCAGCAAGGCAAAAAGTCCGTCAGGCGCGTAAGGTCTCAAAAGAGAAGGTGGCCCAGGGAATCAAAGTTCTCAAGGAGAAAGCGGCCCGGATAGACAGGTCTTACTGGATCGGGGCAGCCGCCCTGGTTGTGTTTGGAGCCATGGTGGGTATTTCCATCTCCGGAGAAGGACCCCCTCTGCCCGCAGACAATATCGGAGGACCTCCCACCTTTCCAGAGCCCTGATCCCGGATCCTGCCCAACACACACGTTGACTATCTCCAACGGCAAGAGTAAACTGACGGTGTACTACGTCGACGTGGACACCTTCTTGGACCGGTCATCATGAAGTACAGAATTGGTATCATCCTTTTGAGCCTCTTGGTGGCCATCATCCCCATCGGGTGTGAGCAGGATGAATGCGACGACTGCGGACCCGGCGTGGAGGAGGGATACCTGTTCAAACGGGTTACCCAGGACGATCTGTCGGCCCTTGCGGGAATCGAAGGCATTGCCCTGGATGTCTGTATCTCCTACCAGGTTATGGAGGTCGCCACGGGGGAGATCGACAGGGAAACGGTGACGGTGGTGAAGGACTGCTGTTGCGACATATACGAATGATCCGGCGTTGGCAGCCACAGGGGGAGGCGCGCCGGTGAATCTCGTGGCCGGTGTGGACGAGGCGGGACGGGGTCCTATCGCGGGCCCCGTGGTGGCGGCGGCGGTGATCCTTCCTGAAGATCTCACCATCCCCGGGGTCCGGGATTCGAAACAGCTCTCGGAAAACCGCCGCGAAACGCTTTATGAGGACATTCTCCGGCAGGCCGTCGCCGTTGGGACGGGGGTCGTTCACGAACAGGCGATCGACAGCACCAATATCCTTGCCGCCACCTTCAGGGCCATGAGAATGGCCCTGGGACGTCTCCGTCCGCGGCCCTCGGAAGCCATCATTGACGGCCGTTCCCTCCCGGACCAGGTCGTACCCAACCGGGGGGTGGTGCGGGGAGACGAAACTGTTCACGCCGTCAGTGCCGCCTCCATTGTGGCTAAAGTAACCCGGGATAGAATCATGAGGACCTATCACACGGTCTTCCCGGAATACGGCTTTGACAGACACAAGGGGT
>JBHIEY010000039.1:0-14246 GCA_046861835.1 Fidelibacterota bacterium
CCCGTTTCTTCAAGGGCCGCCCTCTGGAACCGTGAAATGTCCTCAAACCCCTTTCTCTTCACCACATCGGTCACGTTTGGAAAAAGATAGAACGTCGTTTGAGGTATGGTCAGACGAACACCGTCCATGCCCTGCAGCATGCTTCCCGCCACATCCCGCCGTTTTCTCAATATGTCGAGGATTTCCCGGGGACCTTCCTGGGAGCCTGTGAGCGCCTCGATCATCGCCCACTGGATGAAATGATTCGTGCACGATTCGGCATTCACATTCAGTTCGGAGATGACATCCGTCACTTCCCGGGAGGCAACGGCGGCCCCGAGTCGCCAGCCTGTCATGGCAAACTTCTTTGAAAACGTATACAGAATAACCGTCCGCTCACGCATCCCCGGCAGGGAGGCGATGGAGACGGACTCTCCGGCATACCGGATTTCAAAATAGGCTTCATCGGAGAGAACCCACAGATCGTGTTCAAGGGCAATTTCTGCCAGTCCCTCCATTTCCCGGGGAGACGATTCGGCCCCGGAGGGATTGTGACAGTTGTTGTAGATGAAAAGCCGTGTCCTGGGGGTGATTCGGGATCGAATCTCATCCAGATCCAGAAAGAAACCCTCCTCCGATTCCCGGTAGGTGTAGGGAACGGCCACACCGCCGTGAAATTCGATCTGGGATTCGTAAATCGGGTAGCCGGGATTGGGATAGAGCACTTCATCACCGCGATTCATGAAGGCCAGGATAAACTTTCCAATCAGGGGCTTGCCGCCCGGTTGGATGGCCACGTTTTCCGCCTCATACGTGATCCCCCTCCGTCTTCCCACGTCGTCCGCCAGAACGGCCCTCAGCTCGGGAATCCCTGCCGGCGGACAGTAACCCGTTTTTCCCTCCCCGATGGCCCGGTTCATGGCTTCCACGATATTCGGGGGCGTCGGTATGTTCAGGTCCCCAAGATGAAAAGGATAGACCGTATGTCCCTTTGCCTCCCAATCGGCGGCCTGACGGGAAACCTCAAAGGCCGATTCCGTCCCCAGCCGGGGCAACCGGTCTGCGAACCTCATGGTCAGCCCCTATCTCCTGGACAGCGCTTTCTTGATAATGTCTTCAAGATCACCTTTCAATTCCCCGTTCCGCTTCATCTCCATAAGGACGCGGAACCCTTCGGACCTGGAGTACCCCATGGAGGCCAGGGCCGCCAGGGCCGTGTCAAATTCCTCCGACCGCTCCTCTCCCAGTTCCACCAGTTCCTCAATTTCCGTGGTGACAAACTTTTCCTTGAGTTCCACAATTATCCGTTTGGCCGTCTTGGGACCGATGCCCGGCAGAGCCATGAGAGCACCCACATCCCCGGCGACGATCCGGCGTCTGAATTCCTCCGGCGTGGTTCCGGAAAGAATTCCGATGGCCACCTTGGGCCCGATCTTGGTAATCCCGATAAGGAGTCTGAACATGGCCAACTCCTCCTCGGTGTGAAACCCGTAGAGTTCCAGGGCGTCTTCCCTTACATTGAGATAGGTCAGGACTTCCGCTTCCTGTCCCATTTCGGGAAGGGCGTCGAACGTGGGGATGGGGATGGTAATGGAAAAGGCGATACCCCCCACGTCCAGGACCACAGAGGTGGGAGTTTTCTCTTTGAGCCTCCCCCGGATGGAACGAATCACGTCGTGCTCCTGCCTGCCCGCCTGTGCCGCCCAGGCGGGGTGGACCCCTGCCTCTGATTGAGGTGACACAGGGCTGTGGCAAGGGCGTCCGTGATGTCGAAACTGTCGGGAGATTCCTTCAGTGAAAGAAGGGATCTTACCATATACTGAACCTGGGTCTTGGAAGCATTTCCGTTGCCCACGACAGACAGTTTGATTTTTCTGGGCGAATACTCAAAGCAGCCAATCTTTTGATGGGCACCGGCAAGAAGGACCACTCCCCTCGCCTGGCCCAGAGTCAGGGCCGTGCGGGCATTCTTGCTGAAGAAGGCCTCCTCAATGGCCATTTCGGACGGTCGATACTCCCGGATGATCCGCGTGATTCCGTCATACAGATAGGCCAATCGCTCATAGGGGTTTTGTCCCCGGGGCGGGGACAGGGTTCCGCAGGCGATGATCTCCTGGCGGGCGCCGTTTTCCTCCAGAATTCCATAGCCCGTGGTTTTGATTCCGGGATCAATGCCGATTACGCGCCGCACTTACTCCAGCTCCATTAGTACCCTCTCATCTACATCAAAATTGGAGGAGAACCTCTGAATATCTTCGTGCTCTTCCAGCTCGTCCATCAACCTGAGCACTTTTCGGGCATCTTCTCCTTCCACCCTCACGCTGTTGCGCGGCACCAGGGTTACCTCGGCTTTTTCCACCGTAAAATGGTTTTCTTCCAGTATCCTCCGAAGGGAATCGACACTCCCCGGTGGGGAAGCAATCTCATAGACGTCCTCCTGCTCCGCGTAGTCCTGGCCCTGACCTTCCACCACGCACTCCAGGAGGGACTCTTCATTTATGCCGTTCTTCTTGACCGACACCCGTCCCTGCTTTTCAAACATCCAGGCCACGCATCCCGGTTCCCCCAGGTTACCGCCGTATTTGGCAAACAGGTGTCTCAGCGACGCCACCGTCCGGTTCCGGTTATCCGTAAGCACTTCCATCATGATGGCCACGCCGCCCGGGCCGTAGCCTTCGAAAACCGCCTCTTCGTAGGCCACACCCGGAAGCTCCCCCGTGCCCCTCTGAATGGCCCGTTTGATGTTGTGGGCCGGCATGTTGGCTTCCTTGGCCTGGGCGACGGCCTGCCGGAGCCTCGGATTGGTCTCCTGGTCACCTCCACCCAGCCGGGCCGCCACGGTGATTTCTCTGATCAGACGGGTGAAAACCTGGCCCCGCCGGGCGTCGGCGGCCGCCTTCTTCCGCTTGATTTGGGCCCACTTGGAATGGCCGGCCATCAGATCAAAACGGGAGTTTGAGATGGGACAAACAAAACCTCAATGCCCGGACGCCGGCGTAACCGAGGACTCCGCATCACATCGCCGGCCAATTTAGCCACATCCCGAAAGGTGAACAACCCTTTTCACGACGACACCTACGGAGCGCCGGCGTCAGGGTGGGTCACGATCTCGGTGCGGATAATCCAGGCAGACCTGAACCCCATTTTCTCCAGGCGACTCTGGGCCTCCTCCGCGCTGGAGCGGAACCTGAAATTCCCCACCCTCACCTTGTAATTGGGCGGATCGAAAACAAGATACACCTCCTGGTCAAAAATGGGCATCAACTCCCTCATAAGACTGTCGGCCGTTGCGTAGTCGGGCGTGGACATGACCTGAATCCTGTATCCTTCTCCGGTGGAATCGGCCGCGACGTCCTCCCCCTCCTCGGGCAGGGTTTCCCCCGGCTGAAGAATGACGGGCCACTCTATCGGGGGCTCCTTGAGCATGCCGGGATTAAAGGTTTCATCGAACGTCACCGAGTCCCTCCTAACATCATCCTGACCGCCGGCCAGAACAACGAGCACGAAAACTGCCCCCACGATCCGGAGGGCAGGTCCCCTACAATCGCCTGAGCTTGTCATCAGAAATCCACCCCTTCTTCCCGTCAATCAGTTTGATTTCGGTCCATCTCTCCTGGTGACCGGTGATTTCAGCTTTGGTTCCCTCGTGAACCACGAAAAGGAGGTTCCCCGTATCCAGGGGAGCGGAGAATACCTCCCCTTTCTCCGCCACCACAATGGCCTCTTCTTTCCCCGACAGATCGAAATAGACGTCCGCAAAGAGGAGGGCCGACAGACCGGCTAAGGTCAAACCGGTAGCGATGATGCGGGAGAGAAAGGCCCGGAGGTCTCCCTTGAGAAACCGGGAGACGACGTAAGCGACCCCCGAAACAAAAAAGAATACGCTCATGAGACTAAGCCATTCCCCGGGCACAAGGGCACCCTTGAGTCCGCTGTACCATTTCAGGAGAAAAAAAGGTTCGGGAACATCCACCCGGTCCACCGTCCGGGCCCGGGCCACACTGAGGTTGAACTTCAAGTCGGAATCCCGGGGTTTCAACATCAATCCTCTTTCATATGCCCAGATGGCATCACCGATCCTGCCCAGCTGATAGTAGGCGTTGCCCATATTGTAGTAAAGGTTGGCGTGGGCATAACCCTGACGGAGAATCCGGTCATAGGCGTTTGCGGCGCCCGCATAGTTCCCATCCCGGTAAAACCTGTTGGCCTGGACGAACAGAGAATCCACGTAACCCCCCTGGGCCCCCAGAGGCCCAATCAGGAACGTAACCAGGCTGCAGATTCCCCAGAGGCTTTTCACAACTGGCGATCCACCGCCTCCAGAAGTTCGGAGACCTCCCGGGCCAGATCCAGAGCCGTCCTCTGACCGGCGTCCACCCCTGACGGCGCATACCGGGCCTCGTCACAGATGGCCAGAATTCCCGTTAGCCTTTCCACCAGACCCTCCGAGACATTGCCGTTCAGAAGGCGTCGCACTTCCCGGGCGTCCAGTCCCGAAGGAGACACACCCAACCTGTGGGACAGATAGACGAAAACTATCCGCGATACCTGCCCAAATGCCCGGGGATCCCTGACGGTTTTGAGCCCTTTCCTGGCTCTCTTCAGGGCACCGCGCACCCGCACAGAATCCCGCCGGGCCTCCCGGCTGGATCGAACGAAACTGACGACCCCCGGTCCGGCGAACATCATCAGGCCGGCCACATTCAACAGCCAGAACGCTGTGGGAATAACGGGACGGTCCAGGGGCATCAGCCGTACGGGTTTTGCCCGGATATACCGGATATCCTGGCTCAAAAGGGCTATCTCCTCTTTCGTGAGACCTTCGCCCCCTCCGAACGGCGTCTCTCCGGCCACCACCGTCAGCGGTTCGACGAGGGCGGAGGCCGTTTCCCACCGGCCCGATTTGGGGTCGAAGTAGGGTAGCTTCACCTCCGGAAGAAAATAGCGGCCCGCTCTCCTGGGAATTAGAATGTACTCCCACCTCTTCGTCCCGGAAATCTCATCCCTGAAGGGATCTTTTTCAAAAGTCATCTTGGGTTCGAATATGTCGAGACCTGAGGGGAAAACGGGCTCCTCAATCTGAAAAAGTCCCAGGTTTCCCGTACCCTTCAGCTCAAGGGTATAGGTGACCGCTTCGTTCACGGCTGTCGCCGTCGTGTCGAGATGGGCCGTCAGGGAAAACCGACCCACCGCCCCTGTGTAGTTTTCCGGTTTCCCTTCGGGGGGCACTGGGTTAACCCTGAAGCGAAGCCCCTCGGACTGCACCACCTGCCTCCGGGTCCGGGACGAAAAAGGATCGGAAAAGAAGTCGTCAAACAGGGAAGGAAACCGGGTCCGCGACGGGAGCCTGACGGTGCAATCGAGGATCATGGGCTCCACGGAGAGAGCTCCGTGAGTCGTGGGAAACAGGGCAATCTCGTACACCGTGGCCACGCGATACCGTACCCCTTCCACCTGTGTCTCCCGGAACGACGGCTGCTTGGGGGCGTAAAGCACTTCCTGCCAGAAGCCGACTCCCTGCGGTTTTCGTTCTATGGCGTACTGCTGAAGGTCGGCCCGCGTATAGAGCCTGTAATAGACGGTAATCTGTTCCCCCTGGAATACCTCCTGTTTGTCCGGTTCGGCCTTAAGGAATACCAAGGGGGGACCGGACGGCCGGGACTCACCCCTTCCCGCGGCCGGTCCCGGAGGTCCCCGGGACGGTTCCACCACCGTGACCGTGATGGGGTCGAGATGGTAAGTCCGGTTTCCCACCCCTACCTCCAGGGAAGGAATCACGAGGTTCCCCGTGTCTCCGGGAATCAAGGTCCATGAGAGGCTCCGGGAACTGGACATCCTGCCGTTCACCCACTGGAAACTGGTGCTCTGGGCCGGACCCGAAATGACCGTGAAATCTTCAATTCCGGAGATGTCAACCCGGGGGAACTCGTCGCTGTCTTCGGCGGTGATTCTGAGAGTGACCGTCTCGTCCAACGTGATCCTGTTGTCATCCACCGTGGCGAAAACCTTCGGTCCGGCGCGAAGGATGGAAACGCATCCCCACCCTAAGAAAATCAATCTGGTAACCCCCTTCACCCTTACCAGTCCTTTTCCAGCGTTACCGATTCCCTTGTCTTCCACCGCCGTTTCATCAGGTTCCTGTCGTTGGCTTCCAGGGCATTCAGAATGGCGGCGGCGTCCCCTTTTTCACCGGACTCGCGGTCTGCCCGGGTTTCTTCACCCGAGTCCTGAGGCTCGCTTTGCGGAACTTCCCGCGTATCACCGGCACCACTGTGAGGGGAATCCGGGGTACCGTTTTCCTTTTCCCCCTCCTGGGGCGATTCCTCCGGACTCTGGGCTGGAGGACGGTGCATCATCCTGAGGGCCAGCTCGTAGTTGTGCTTGGCGTCGGCGTCGCCGGGACTTATTTCCAGGGACCTCCGGTAGGCTTCAAGGCTGTGCTGAAACTCACCCTTCTGATACCAGGCGTTTCCCAGATTGTAAAAAGCCTTCGATCTGAGGTCGCTGTTCCTGGTCTCCAGGGCCGCCTCAAACTCCCTCGCCGCCTCGTCGTAGTTCTGGTCCTGATACGCCTCCCAACCCGCCCCGAAGTGGGCCTCGGGAAGCCCCGGACGCCTTTCCAGGATAGACCGGTAGGTGTCCATGCCCATGGAGACCTTCCCGTCGTCCTTCATTTCGCCGGACATATTTTGACCGCCGACCTGGGCAAGGATCAGAAGGGAGAAAAGGGCAAGTTTACACAGAGCGTCCATGCCACACCTCCCGCCGCTTTCTACCGGTGGGAAGGAGAAATTCGACCAGGAGAAGGAGAAGGGCACCGGCGGCTGCCATCCCGTAGCGGTCTTCGAACTGGGAATAGCGGTGGGTCTTCAACGTCCGCTTCTCCATGGCCTCCAGCGGCTCCAACAGGTCGTTCAGGTTCCCTGCCCGATCATCGAAGTGAACGTAGCTACCGCCCCCCGCCCGGGCCAGTTCCCGGAGGGTTTCCGGCCGGAGGGTGGTGGTCACCAGTTTTCCCTTCCGGTCCTTCTTGTAATCCACCCGGTTGCCCGTCTCGTCAAAAACGGGGATGAGTGAGCCGGTGGTCGTTCCCACGCCCACCGTGTGCACGATGATTCCGGCTCTGGCCGCCTCCTTGGCCGCCTGGAGAGCCTGACCCTCGTGATCCTCGCCATCCGTCACCACAACCACAACCCTGTGACCGCCGCCGGGATCCGGAAACGAAGACCGGGCGAGACGGACGGCCTCGGCGATGGCCGTCCCCTGAAGCTGAATCATTTCCGTATCTATGGCATCCACAAAGAGGCGGGCCGCCTCGTAGTCCCCTGTCATGGGAAGATACAAATGGGCGGTTCCGGCAAAAACGATGATGCCGATGCGGTCCCCTTTGAGACGCGAGATGAGGCGGGAAATCTCAAACTTCGCCTTCTCCAGACGACTGGGCTTCACATCCTCCGCCCTCATACTGGAGGAAACATCCAGGGCCACCATGATGTCCACCCCTTTTCGCTTGACCTCCGCCAGCCCGGTTCCCACACGGGGGCCCGCCCCGGCCAGAACGAGAAGGGCCATGGCCATCCACCTCAGGCGCCATTTCCAGCGGCCGGCCATGGAATTGACCCGGCCGAAAAGCCTTTTCCTCACACGGGCATCCCCCCAGCTGTCCAGCTCCCGCCCTCTGCGCTTCCTCTCCAACCACCGGTACAGGCCGAAAAACAGCGGAACGGCGTAAAGGAGAAGGAAATGGGGGTAACGGAAATCGATCATTCAGATCCTTCGCCGGAACACCACATCGGAAAGAAACCCTTCGGCGAAAGCCAGAAGAACCGCCGGAAGAAGCACCCAGCCGAAGAGCTCCCGGTGTTGAAGGTATTCCCTGACGGTGATTTCGGACCTCTCAAGCTCATCAATCTCCCTGTAGATTTCGGCCAGTTTCTCCTCATTCGTAGCCCGAAAGTAGCGGCCACCGGTCAGGTTGGCAACCTCTTTGAGCGTCTTTTCGTCCATCTCCACATCCACCTGCACATACCGTTTTCCTACGACGGGATCGTAAACAGGATAGGGGGCCTTTCCCCGGGTCCCCACCCCGATGGCGTAGACCTTGATCCCGTACCCGGCGGCAAATTTCGCTGCCGTCAGGGGATCTAATTCGCCTGCGTTGTTGCTCCCGTCGGAAAGCAGAACCATGATCTTACTCTTCGCCGTGCTGTGGCGCAAACGATTGATTCCGTGGGCAAGGGCCATGCCGATGGCCGTTCCGTCGTGCTGTTCGTCAACGATGTCCACCTGGGAAAGAAGACCCTGAAGAACATCGTAGTCCACCGTAAGGGGACACTGGACGTAGCTCTCACCGGCAAAAACGAGCAGTCCGATTCTGTCTCCCTGGCGGCCCTGGATGAACTCCCGGGCCGTCAGCTTGGCGGCCTCCAGCCGGCTCGGTTTGAAATCCTCCGCCCGCATGCTGCTGGAAATGTCCAGCACCAGAACCATATCCACCACATTCAGGCGGGTTTCCGTCAGATCCACCGGCAGCCGTGGCCTGGCCATGGCCAGAATAACGAGGGCGATGACCGTCAGGCGGATAGTCAGAAGAAGTTTCGACTTCCACCGGCCGGCCAGGCCGGGAATGCCCTTAAGGAGGGTAACAGAGGAGAACTGAAGCGTCCCCTCGCGCCGCTGTCCCCACCGGGCGTACCACCACAGAGCAAGAGGAACTACAAGAAGAAGAGAGAGGATCCATGAATGAGATAACTCCAACACCGATTCATCCTTCGTGAGAACTACGGAGAACGGATCAAGACGTTAAATCTTCCTCAATATAATGACACAGCGTCAGAATTGTTTCTTCCTGAAAGTGGTTTCCAACCAGTTGAAGCCCTATGGGCAATCCGGTGGAATGAGTCCCTGCGGGAAAACTCACCGCCGGCACCCCGGCAAGACTGATGGGGGCGGTGAAAATATCGGACAGATACATCATCAAAGGATCTTCCAGGCGTTCCCCCAGCTTGAACGGGGGTGTGGGGGAAGCGGGAAGCAGAATGGCATCCACCTCGTTGAAAGCCGAAACAAAATCATCCCTGATCAGTCTCCTCACCTTTTGTGCCTTTCGGTAGTATGCTTCATAGTAGCCCGCTGAGAGAACATAGGTCCCCAGCATGATCCGCCGTTTAACCTCCTGGCCGAATCCCTCGGAGCGGGTCTTCCGGTACAGATCCGTGACGGAGCCGTCCCGCCTGCTTAACCCGTACCGGCTCCCGTCGAACCTGGCCAGATTGGAAGACGCCTCGGCCGTCGTCAGAATATAATAGGTACTGATGGCGTATTTGACATGGGGTAGGGAAACGGAGGAGACCGTGCATCCCTTTCTTTCCAGGAAGGACCGGCACCGCTCCATGGCGACCATGATTTCCCCGTCCACCTCATCCGTAAGAATGTCCCGGGGAATTCCCACCTTCCGCGGCAGAGGGTTCTGGAGGCTCTCCACATAGTCCGGTACGGGGACGTCCACCGATGTGGAATCCTTCGGATCCCTCCCCGCGATGGTTCTGAGCAGCAGGGCGAGATCGCGGGTGGTTCCCGCAAAGGGACCTATCTGGTCGAAGGAGGAGGCAAAGGCCACCAGGCCGTAGCGGGAGACACGCCCGTAGGTGGGCTTAAGGCCGAAGACACCGCAAAAAGCGGCGGGCTGGCGAACCGATCCCCCCGTGTCCGAGCCCAGGGCTAAATCGGTAAGCCCCAGAGCCACCGCCACCGCCGATCCTCCGCTCGATCCGCCCGGAACCCGGGTCATGTCCACCGGATTCTTCACGGGACCAAACACCGAGTGCTCACTGGACGACCCCATGGCGAACTCGTCGTGATTGGTTTTCGCCACGATCACGCCCCCGTGATCCACAATTCTGTCCACCACCGTGGCACTGTAGGGAGAGATGTAGTTCTTCAGGATCCGGGAGGCACAACTCAGGGGCCACCCCCTTACCGCAATGTTATCCTTCACGGCCACCGTCCGCCCCTGGAGATCGCCCGTTGAAAGCCGCTCTTTCCGGTAAATTGCGCGCCGGGGGAGTGTCACCACGGCGTTAAAAGGGGTAAGACGACGGGCGTCGGATCTGAACCGGTCCAGTTTTTCCTTGAGCCCCCCTACAGGCCTGGAACCTTCAGTCACCGGCCGGTGGGTCGCTCTTTTCGCTTTCAGGCTCTTTTTCTACCGATTTCGCCGCCTCATCCAGCTCCTTCTCTACCCCCTCAACGGCCCCTTTGAACTCCCGGATGCCTTTCCCAAGACCCCTGGCCAGTTCGGGGAGGCGCTTGGCCCCGAAAAGGAGAAGGATGACCAGGAAAATGAGCAGAATCTCTCCCCAGCCCAATCCCCCGATGAGAAACGGAATGCTCATGAAATTTGCCATCGTCACCTCCCGTGTTGGATTATCGAAAATATCGCAGGAAATAGTATGCCGCCGCGAGCCCGAACAGAGCGACGAAATTCAGCTTGAACCGGAAACCAATAATGAAACCCAGGATGCCGAGATCGAGGGAAAACCCCTCCTCCCCTCCCAGAGAAATCGTTACACCCTGAAGGAAGAACTGCTTGACCACCCCTTCGGGAAGGACATGGGCGAGAACGTCGCCCAGAAGGGTACCCAGAATGGCTCCCACAAAGAGCATGATAACGATCATCTTGATGGAACGCCTCCGGTTCACGTCCCCCTCTCCTCCATGCGGTCCCACAGAATCGAAAGTCTAAACCCCCGACAGGACCAGCTGAGTGCTCCTGATCTTCCCGTCCCGGTAGAAGGTGATTTTCAATTTGTCCCCCGGCCCCAGATAATTCTCCTGGATGATCCGGACAATATCGATGCTGGAATTTACCTGTCGCCCGTTGATTTCGTATATGACGTCCCCTACCTGCAGACCTGCCCGTTCCCCGGCTGGCAACACCTGGGTCACGATGATACCCCCCGATTCGGGAAGTCGAAGGTACTTGCCCAACGCCCTGTCCACCGGTTGAAAGCGGAAACCAAGCTCCACCCGCCTGTCGATCCGTCCGTGCTTTTTCAATTCCTCTGCAATGGATTTCGCCCGGTTGATGGGAATGGCAAATCCGATACCGATGGACCCCTCCGAGTAGGCTCCCCCCGTGAAGATAAACGTGTTCAAGCCGATAACTTCCCCGTTGGCATTGCAAAGGGGTCCGCCGCTGTTTCCCCGGTTGATGGCGGCATCGGTCTGAATCATCCCCTGGTATATTCGGCCCGAGTGCTCCCTGCCGAAATCGAGGTTCACGGCACTCACAATGCCCACGGTGGCCGTGGGCTGCTTGTTCACGTCGAACAGACCGAAAGGATTCCCCAGGGCCACCACCCACTCTCCAATAATGATGTCGTCCGAATCCCCCAGCTCGGCGTAGGGAATGTCCTTTCCGCTAATCTTTAGGACGGCTATGTCCGTCGTTCGGTCTTCACCCACCACTTCCGCCGTGTATTCCTTGCCCCCGGGAAGAGTCACAACGATTTCTACCGCACCTTCCACCACATGCTGATTGGTGAGAATGTAGCCGTCCGGACTGATGACGATTCCCGATCCCAGGCTCTTGACCTTCTGCCGGTAGAGTTCTTCAGGGAGCCAGAATTCGAAAAAGGGGTCCTTGAAAAACTGGGAGGGAAAGAAGGGCTGCACCTGAATCACGTTGATACTGGCTACCGCCGGGCCCACTTTCTCAATGGCCTCGGTAATGGCCGTCTGCCGGCTCCTGGTAAGGTCGGACCCGGGGAGGACCGTCAACCCCAGGGTGGGCACCAGGAGACAGTATCTCAGAAGATGATGCCGGATAGACAGGATCATCAGTAGGTCACTTCCTCAAGAAACAGTCCCCGGGACGGTGCCTTGAACACCTTCGCCTCCCGGTTTCTGGCATCGAGGATGGCTCCGAAATCAGCCTCCGTCAATCTCCCCCGTCCCACTTCCACCATTGTCCCGACAAGATAACAAATCATGTGGTGAAGAAATCGATTGGCCGTGATGACAAAAGTTACAAAATCCCCGCGTTTAATCCACTGAGATTGAAGGACGGTACACCGCCTGTCACCCCTCCCCTGCAGGGTGCGGGCCGCCCGATTTCCCCGCCGGGGGGAGGCTTTGCAAAACGAGGTGAAATCGTGTTCCCCGAGAACTCGAAGGGCGCAACGGCGAAGGCGGTACAGATTGAGCGGGGGAGGAACATACCAGACGGTCCGCCGGTCGATAACCGACTCCGTCAAACGGCAACGGTACCGGTACGTCCGGCTTCTGGCGCTGAAACGGGCGTGAAATTCCGCCGGCACAATTTCGCACGAATGGAGATGCAGGTCTTCGTCCAGATTGCCGTTGATGGCCTGAAGAAGTCTCGCCGCCGGCCAGGCCTTCTCCAGGATGAAACTGGCCACCTGACCGCGGGCGTGGACGCCCGCGTCGGTTCGTCCCGCCCCGTGAACCCGTACGGGCCGACCCGAATTCAGCTTCCTGAGGACCTCTTCCAGAACGCCCTGGACGGTTCGCTGCCCCCGCTGGAGCTGCCACCCCGAAAACCCTGCACCGTCGTATTCGAGAATGATCTTGTAGTTAGGCAACGAAGAGATACCCTGCGGCGAACAGGGCGATACTGGTGATGGCAAACAGATCTCTGACGGAAAAGGGAAAGGGGGAGGCGATACCCCTCGGGAGAACCCGGCCGTAACCGCGGATTCCCATGATCATGCCCAGGTTGTCGGCACGGGTCAGACAGCTCGCTATGATGCCGGGGAGACCGGCGGTCCACCGTCTGATTTGTCCCAGACGACCCTGTCGCCTGGGGATGCCGAGAGCCCGGTCCGCATTTATGAATCCGTCCACTTCCTCCTTCAGGATAGGGAAAAAACGAAAGGCAATGTAGACGAGCAGGAAGAAATCGTCAACGGGGCGCCACCGGAACCCCGACCGGACCCAGAGTGTCCGGAGGGCATCCAGGAGATCTGCCGAATTGACGGCCTCGAGAAAAACGGAAGTCGCCCCCATGAGTAAGACAATCCGCACGGCCGAGGGGACCACCGCCCGGACCGCCTCCACCGGCGGCCCGGAGGTAAGAATAAGGGTGAAGAAAACGTAACCGGCAAGAAGGAGGGGAAGGAAAATGAGAAAGGGGCGCAGCCGGGCCGCAACAGACCGCCAGGATCCCCTTGTGAACAGAAATGCCGCCACCAGGCCGCCGGCCAACCACACAAATCCGGCCGGCTCGACAGTACGAAGAACAAGAACCAGATAGACCACCCACAGAATGAGGACAGTGAGAGGATTGAGGGAGATTCGGGAACTCACCTTAAAACAGGAGAGACGCACCCAGCCCCACGTAACCCCGCTCACCGTCAACCAGGGGATAAAGGATCAGATTCGACGAACTGGATCGCATCCGGTGAAGCGTCGTGACGTCGATGACAGAGACTATCCGGTTCAGAATCATCCCTCCAATGACGAATTGACCGATCTTGCGGATTATGTCGCTGTCCCACCACCATCCGTAAATCTCCGGATCCCGGTAGACACGGTCCGGCTGTCTCAACCGCTGCTGGGCCTGGTTGAAATCGTCCAGACTCATGTAGTTTCCCACATCCGTTATGAACTTCCGGTCCTTACCCGGGAAGGACGCGCCGGCGTGGAGGGTGCCGAATGCTCTCAACCGGGCGTCGTACAACCTGGTGTCGTGTCCCGCCTGAATCAGAGCGGCCCACAGGACCACCTCCACTTTCGTAAACAGACGGGCCCTCTTTGTCTTTCCCAACCCAAACTCGCCCCACCCGGGAAGAACGGCGGACCGAAGAGCGGATACCCCCACAGGGGGAGGAACCGGGGATCCCTTTCCCGCGGGATGGGACATCAACCCTGCCGGGCCCACCATGAATACCACCGCCAACAGGCCGGCTATCTTTCTCGATGCCAAAACCAGACTCCCATCACAAGAAAAAGGCCCATTGCCACCAGGGCAAACAGGTCACCAAATCGGGTGTAGAAGGTGCCGCTCTGGACGGGGGAAATATTCGCCAGGAGCACCCCGTGGCCATTGACGGGGAGCCGGGCAGTCATGAAGCCCGTCGGTTCGTAGACGGCTGAAATCCCCGTGTTGGCGCACCGGACCACGGGTATCCGGTGTTCCACGGCCCGGAAACGGGCCAGGGCGGCGTGCTGGTACGGCTCCGACGAGTTTCCGAACCAACCGTCGTTTACCACGATCACGAGAAAGCGGGCACCACGCTTCACGA
>JBHIEY010000040.1:0-14214 GCA_046861835.1 Fidelibacterota bacterium
ATGCGCACATCAATTCCCTTTTCTTCACCTACAAGCATGGTGTGCTGGGTCCCATCAGGTAACTCGATGGTCTGGTTCCGATACCGCAAGGGTCTGGAGAATACTTGAACCTGCCGCCCCATAGCGGCCAACTTGTTTGCCCAAAACTCGTGCCAAAATGCATTATCACTCCGATCTGGGATACCGGTGTAGCACTTTACAGTATCCAACTGCCATCCTTGTAACTGGCAGATTTTTCCGGCTAACCTGTACGTATCATAATTAGGATAGGTATATCCAAACGCTTCCTTTACAGCGTGATAGAGATTCTGCCCATCAATATAGGCAACCGTTCGTTTACCCTTAGGCTCTCGCGGCATCAAAAGAAAGGGGGATTAAAACAAAACCCCGTCCGAGTCCCGAAATTCCGGGAAAGTCGAACGGGGAGCAAGTGCTGACAAAATTTACAGCACTTTTTAACTTTTCCCACACTTTTTGTTCCACCAGTGAAGATAAGTAGTCTTCAGCTACCGGGGGAGCCGTTCGGGCAGATCGGCTACCACGTAGGCCATGACCGCCAGAGCGGCAATACATAAATTGAGCTCGTGAGGATCGAGCTTGTCAATCGTGTCTGCATGAGTATGATGATACCAGAAATAACGGGAGCGATCCACCTTCAAGGACATCACGGGAACCCCTGCCTTCTGTAAAGGACCGATATCGGCGGCACTGCCCCCCTCCAAAATAGAATCGGCCTCAATGGAGGCAAGAAATTTCGCAACCTCTTCCACCACCCCCCGGGCTTCATCCGAACCGGTGAAGCCAAACCCCACGGGCTTGAATACGCCGTTGTCAGACTCCATGGCCAACACGTGATTCGAAAGCTCCTCTCTATGAGCATCCCGGTAAGCCTTCGCCCCCCGGAGACCGTTTTCCTCATTGGTCCATAACACCACCCGCACCGTCCGCCGGGGCCGTAACCCAAGGGCGTGCATGAGCCTCACCGCCTCCCACGCCGCCACGCATCCCCCCGCGTCATCCATGGCACCCGTCCCTACGTCCCACGAATCGATGTGACCCCCCAGAACCACCACCTCCTCCGGACGTTCACGACCTACAATCTCCCCCACCACATTCCTGGAGGGAACATCGTCTTCGAAATGGGCCTCCATGGTTACACGCACCACCACCTTTTCCCCCCTGTCAACCATCCGCCCCAACATCATGGCATCCTCCACCGTGATGGCGGCATGGGGGATCTTGCGAACCCCCTCCTCATACCCCATGCCCCCCGTATGAGGGGTGTTCATGGAAACCGGTCCCACCGACCGCACCAGACTGGCCACCGCCCCGACCTTCGCCGCGGCACCGGCTCCCGCGTAGCGGTATTTCACCGTCTCTGAATAGGTGGTGAATGGGACATTGAAAAGGACTATTTTGCCTTGGGCCTCCTCCCCCCGAGCCTCCAATTCATCAAAACTTTTGACCACCATCACCTCCGCCGTGATCCCCTCAGGAGGCGTCCCCACACTGCCCCCCAATCCCAGCATCTCCAGGTTCTCACGCCTCGGTTCCACCAGTTCAACCTTCTCCGTTCCCCTCACCCACCGGGGGACCATGACCTTCTCCCCGTGAACGTTTTCTAATCCGTCCTTTTTCATCTCGGAAAGAATCCAGTCGATGGCATCCTCCAGATTCCGGGTGCCGCTGAAGCGGGGACCGAAGGTGTCGGTGAGATAGGCCAGACGGTCGTAGGCCGAACTGTCGGCCAGGGCGGCAGCGATCAGCTGCTCCACCACGGGACCGTAGTCCGCCACAGGTTCTCCTCGCAACCCCCCAGCAGGGATCCCTCCTAAAGAGATGGCAACCAGAGACATCACGGTTCGCCGGATGGTTCTGTCCGGAATCAGGTCTGCCCCCCCAGATACCGATCAATAGCCCGGGCGGCGTCCCGGCCCTCTTTGATGGCCCACACCACCAGGGACTGCCCCCGCCGGCAATCGCCGGCGGCAAACACCCCGGGAACGTTAGTGGCAAAGGTGTCCGGACCCGTCGGGTAGTTTGAGCGGTCATCCCTTTCGACTCCCAGCGCATCCGACACTTTCGATTCGGGCCCCCGAAAACCCAGGGCCAGCAACACCAGGTCCCCCTCGACAACCTGTTCTGTCCCTTCCATCCGCCGGAACGGAGCCTGGCCGTCACCCGGTCGGGTCCAGTCCACCTGACAGACCCGCAGGGCTTTAACCCTCCCCCGGGAATCGCCGATGAATTCCAGCGTCTCCATTCCATACCGGCGAGGATCCATTCCGAAGCGGGCCCGGGCTTCCTCATGGGCGTAGTCCACACGAAAGATCCGGGGCCATTCCGGCCACGGATTGCCGGAGGGCCTCCGGGAAGGGGGCCTGGGCAAGATTTCCAGATTCACCACACTCCTGCACCCCTGCCGGATGACCATGGCGGTGCAGTCTGTCCCCGTATCTCCACCGCCGATAATAATGACATCTTTGCCCCGGGCATCGATGGGATGTCCGTCGCGGGACCCCCTGTTCATGAGATTCTTTGAGGCGAGGGTAAGAAATTCCATGGCGAAATGAATCCCCTTCAGATTCCGTCCGGGAATATCGAGGTCATACGGCCGGGTGGCTCCGGTGGCCAGAAGGAGGGCGTCGTTTTCCTGCATCAGTTTCTCCGGGTCGACACCCTCTCCCACGGGGGCGTTGGTCACGAAGCGGATCCCTTCCTTTTCGAGCAAATCGACCCGCCGCTGAACCACGCCCTTATCCAGTTTCATGCTGGGAATGCCGTACATCAAGAGTCCCCCGATCCTGTTGTCCCGTTCGTAAACGGTCACAGTGTGCCCCCCTTTGTTCAACTGGTCCGCCGCCGCCAGGCCGGCGGGACCCGAACCGACGATAGCCACCTTCTTGCCGGTGCGGATCTCAGGGGGATTCGGTCTCACCCACCCTTCGGCAAATCCCCGGTCAATGATGGCATTCTCGATATTCTTGATGGTCACCGGGGGATCGGTAATGCCCAGAACACAGCTCCCCTCGCAGGGGGCGGGACAGGTTCGGCCGGTGAACTCGGGAAAGTTGTTGGTCTCGTGAAGCCGGTCCAGGGCCCCCCGCCACCGGCCGTGGAACACCAGATCGTTCCATTCCGGAATCAAGTTGTCCAGGGGACATCCCGAATCGGACTGGCAAAAGGGAACACCGCAGTCCATGCACCGGGCCCCCTGTTCCTTCAGGTGTTTTTCAGGGGGTTCCGTGAAGATTTCCCGGAAGTCTTCAATACGCTCCAGGGGCGGCCGGCAGGGTACCGTTTTCCGGGAGATGACCTTAAAGCCGGTAAGTTTGTTTACCATGTCTGGAGAAACCGTTGAAACGGTTCCGGATAACGTTTTTTGTCGTTCATCATGCCACCCGGTTAAAACCGGATGCCGGGACTCTCTCCTCAGTCTGGAAGGGTGCCCTACGTTCCATCAGGACGCGCTTGTAATCTTTGGGCATGACTTTCACAAACTGCGCCAGGATCTCCGGCCACTCATCCAGGACCCGCCCGGCCACAGTCGATCCTGTGGCCCGGCGGTGGTTTTTAATCATCCTGAGAAGTTCCTCTCTGTCGCTCCCGGCTTCCACCGTTTCCAGCTCCACATCCCCCCGGTTGCACCGGGAATGGAAATCCCCGTCCACATCCCATACATAGGCAATCCCGCCGGTCATGCCGGCAGCAAAGTTGCGCCCTACCGGTCCCAGAATCACCGCCCGGCCTCCCGTCATGTACTCGCACCCGTGATCGCCCACCCCTTCCACCACCGTCATGGCGCCGCTGTTCCGCACGCAGAACCGTTCCGCCGCCTGGCCACGAAAGTAGGCCTCTCCCCCGGTGGCGCCGTAGAGAACCACGTTACCGATGATGATGTTTTCTTCGGGAACAAAGGTCGTCCCTTTGGGGGGATAGATGATGATCCGTCCGCCCGAAAGACCCTTGCCCACGTAGTCGTTGGCATCCCCCGCCAGTTCCAGGGTGATCCCTCCGGCGAGGAACGCCCCGAAACTCTGGCCGGCGGAACCGGACATGTGAATGTGAATGGTATCATCGGGGAGCCCCTTCTCTCCCCACCTTTTTACCACATGATGACTGAGCATGGTCCCCACGGTGAGATGGGTGTTCACCACGGGCAGCTTCACGGTGACTTTCTTTCCTTCCTCCAGGGCCGGCCGGGCCAGCTCGATGAGCTGGTTGTCCAGCGCTTTTTCAAGGCCGTGGTCCTGCGTGACGGTACAGCGGACCTGAACATCTTCGCGGGGTTTCCGGGCCGGGGTCAGAAGGGGGGTAAGGTCCAGACCTTCTGCCTTGCCGCGCTTCAAGGCGGTATCCATTTCCAGGACATCCACCCGGCCGATCATGTCGTCCATCTTTCGAAATCCCAGCCGGGCCATGATCTCCCGGGCCTCCTCGGCCACCATAAAGAAATAATTGATGAGGTGTTCGGGCTTACCGGCGAATTTCTTGCGCAGCTCCGGATCCTGAGTGGCAATTCCCACCGGACACGTATTCAGATGACACTTGCGCATCATGACACATCCCAGGGCGATCAGGGGAGCCGTCCCGAACCCCATTTCCTCCGCTCCGAGAAGGGCCGCAATCACCACATCCCGGCCCGTTTTGAGCCCGCCGTCCGTCTGCAGAACCACCCGGCTGCGCAAATCATTCAACACCAGGGTCTGATGGGTTTCCGCCAGGCCCAGTTCCCAGGGAAGACCGGCGTGCTTGATACTGGTTAAGGGGGAGGCACCCGTTCCGCCCGATCCCCCGGAAATGAGGATGTGGTCCGCATGGGCCTTCGCCACGCCGGCGGCAACGGTGCCCACACCCATCTCCGCCACCAGTTTCACGCTCACCCGGGCCCCGGGGTTGGCGTTTTTCAGATCGTGAATCAGCTGCTTGATATCCTCAATGGAATAAATGTCGTGATGGGGCGGGGGACTGATGAGTCCCACCCCCGGTGTGGAATGTCGAATGCGGGCGATTGTCTCATCCACCTTCCGCCCGGGGAGTTCTCCCCCCTCGCCCGGTTTCGCCCCTTGCGCAATCTTGATCTGCAATTCGTCGGCGTTGGTCAGATACCAGAGGGTGACCCCGAACCGGCCGGAGGCCACCTGCTTGGTGGCCGATCGGCTCGAATCCCCGCTGGAAAGGGGCTCATACCGCCGGGGGTTTTCTCCCCCTTCCCCCGTGTTGCTCTTGGCGCCGATCCTGTTCATGGCGATGGCCAGGGTCTTGTGGGTCTCGGCGGAAATGGATCCGAAGCTCATGGCGGCGGTGGTGAACCGTTTGACGATCTCGACAGCCGGTTCCACTTCCTCAGTGGGGATGGGTCCCCCGTTGACCCCTTCCCTGAACCTCAGAAGACCCCGCAACATCCCGTGGGCTCTGGCTTCTCCGTTGGCGTGCCGGGCAAATTCCCGGTAGGCACTCCCGTTGCCCCCCCGGGCCGAAATCTGAAGATGGACAATGGCATCGGGGTCCCACATATGCCGTTCGCCCCCGGGCCGCCAGTGAAACTCCCCGGGGTTGGGCAGCCGGGCCAGACGTCTCTCTCCGGCAGAGGGATAGCCCAGGGTGTGCCGGCGGAGGGCTTCCCCGGCCAGGGTATCAAACCCCACCCCCTCCACCCGGCTGGGCGTCCCTGCAAAACACCGGTCGATCACCTCTTTGTTCAACCCCACCGCCTCAAAAATCTGGGCTCCCTTATAGGATTGGAGGGTGGAGATGCCCATCTTGGCAATAACTTTCAGGATCCCTTTGGCCACCCCCTTCCGGTAGGTAGCCACGACATCTTTAGAATCGATGAGCCCGTCGCGCCGGGCCGTCTCCAGAGCCTCAAAGGCCAGGTAGGGATTGACGGCATCGGCACCGTAGCCGATCAACATGCAGTGGTGATGAACCTCCCGGGCCTCCCCCGTCTCCACGACAATGCCCAGGCGGGTGCGCTTCATGTTTCGCACCAGATGGTGATGCACCGCGCCGCAGGCCAAAAGGGCGCTCACAGGGACCCGCTCCGGACCCACGTTCCGGTCCGACAGCACCACCAGACTGAATCCCTCGTCGATGGCCCTCTCCGCCTCCCGGCAGATGCGATCCAGAGCCTTCCTCATCCCCCCCTTTCCCTCGACCCTCGGAAAGGTGATGTCGATGGTCTTGGACCGCCACCCCTGGGTGTTCATGTGCCTGACGGCGGCCAGCTCCTCGTTGGTTAGAATGGGGTGGCTGACCAGAAGTCTGTGGCACTGGGCTTCGGTGGTCTCCAGCAGGTTCCCTTCCGGCCCGATGGGGCAGGCCAGGGACATGATGACTTCCTCCCGGATGGAGTCGATGGCCGGGTTGGTGACCTGGGCAAACAGTTGCTTGAAGTAATCGTACACCATACGGGGTTGGTCACTCAGGCACGCCAGGGCCGAATCGTTCCCCATGGAACCGACGGGATCCCGTTCTTCCAGAACGAGCGGCAGAAGCATGAACTGCAGCGTCTCCGTGGTATACCCGAACGCCTGCATCCGGGCCAGGAGGGAATTGCGATCGAGTCCCTTTGTCCCATCACCCCTCTTGGCCCTGTCACCCTTCTCCCCCTTGTCACCCTTCTCCCCCTTGTCACCCTTCTCCCCCTTGTCACCCTGAGCCTGACGAAGGGTGACAGAACCACGCATCGTAAGATCCTCCAGCCGGATACGCTGGTGCTTGAGCCACTGCGCATACGGACGGCGGCGGGAAAATTCCTGTTTTACTTCTTCATCGGGAATCAACCGGCCCTGTTCAAAATCGATCAAAAACATCCGGCCGGGCTGGAGGCGGCCCTTGACTTTCACCATTTCCGGCTCCACCGGCAACACCCCCACCTCACTGGCCATGATGACCCGGTCGTCGTGGGTGACATAGTACCGGCTGGGCCGTAGACCGTTTCGATCGAGAACGGCACCGATATAATGGCCGTCGGTAAAGGCGATGGAGGCGGGACCGTCCCACGGCTCCATAAGACAGGAATGGTATTCGTAAAAAGCCCTTTTGGCTTCCGGCATACTCCTGTCATTCTGCCACGCTTCCGGAATCATCATCATGATGGCTTCCTGCAGGGTGCGGCCCGTCATGAGGAGAAACTCCAGTTGATTGTCGAACGTCCCCGAATCGGAACAGTCGGGCTCCAGAACGGGAAACAGCTTCTGGATGTCGTCACCGAATAATTCGCTTTTTACCGTCCCTTCCCGGGCCCGCATCCAGTTCATGTTCCCCCGCAGGGTATTGATCTCGCCGTTGTGACACATGAACCGGTTGGGCTGAGCCCGGTCCCAGCTGGGAAAGGTATTGGTAGAAAACCTCGAATGGACCATGGCCAGGTGACTGGTGTAACCGGGATCGTCCAGGTCGGGGTAGTAGACGGCCAGTTGATGGGGGGTGAGCATACCCTTATAGATCAGCACCTTAGTGGAGAGGCTGCAGATATAAAACATCTTGCCCTGCTGCAGGTCGTCACTTCCCCGGAGACGGTGACTGGCCTGTTTGCGGATGAGGTAAAGCTCCCGTTCAAACGTCTCCCCCGCCAGGCGATTGCCCGCCGCCACGAACAGCTGCTCCATGCGGGGCTCGCTGGCCCTGGCAGTAGGCCCGATGCCGGCTTCATCCGGTTCGGTGGGAACCGGCCGCCACCCCACACACTTCTGTCCCCGCCGGGCGATGATCTTCTCCACCACCCGTTTGCAGTGGGCTCGCTCCTCGGGGAGGGTGGGAAGAAAAACGATACCGGCGCCGTATCGTCCCGGGCCGGGTAACCGGACTCCCAGGTCCCTCCGGGCCACTTTATCCAGAAACTCATGGGGCAAAACCGTCAGTATGCCTGCCCCGTCTCCCGTGTTGGCCTCGCTGCCCCGGGCGCCCCGGTGGTCCATATTTCGCAGCACCTCGAGACCGTCCAGAATGATCCGGTGGCTCTGCTCACCCTTAATATGGGCCACAAATCCAACGCCGCAGGTCTCCTTCTCGAAGGCCGGGTCATACAGTCCGTATTTCGACGGTATCATCCCTGAAGAATCCACCCCCCCACCTCGTTTCCGATGGCGATGGCCGCCGTCAGTCCCGGCGAATCAATCCCCATGAGGTTGATCCATCCCGGATACCCCCGGGAGATTTCATGCCGGATATAGAAATCGGAAGGGCCTTCGCCCCGGGCCGGCAGTTTCGGCCGGATCCCGGAGAAGTCGGGACTCAAATCTTCAGGTTCAAGCCCGGGCAAATACCGTTTCCCCGCGGTGTAGAACATCGCTTTTCGGTCCTCACGAACGGTGTACTCCTCTTTCTTCTCGTCCAGCCATTCGGCGTCGGGACCCAGCCTCACGTCGCCTCCCCGGTCAAAACTGAGATGGATACCCAGGGAATCGTACTCCGGATCCGGAAGGGGATAGATCAGGTGTTGAATGCGATAACGCCATCGGGAGGAAAGTTTAAAATACGACCCTTTGGAGTACCTCAGGGTCAGACCTTCGGTTTTCTTCGATCCCCACAGAAACGCCGCCACCTCATCGCTGTAGAGTCCCGCCGCGTTCACCACCCACGTGGCCGTTACCGTGTAGGCGGCCTGTCCGGGACCTTCCACCGCCACCCCATACCGGTCGCCCCTCGATTCGGCTCCCACCACCCGGGCTTTCACCACCAGATCGTGGCCCGCCTCCAGGGAATGGCGGTAGAAGGCAGACATGAGATCGTGGGCCGATACGACGCCCGTACATCCCACAAAGAGGGCACACGAACCCGACACGTCCGGTTCCAGAGCGGCCATTTCCTTCGCGTCCATGAGATGGATGTCCGGGACTTCATTGCGCCGGGATTGATCCCGGAGTATCTCCAGCTCCTTTTCCTGCCCCCTTTGAGCTACCACCAGTTTTCCGCACCGGGAGTGCCAGACATCGTTATCGCGGCAAAATCGGTACAGCGCCTCCCGGCCGGCCCGGCAATAACGACTTTTCAGGGAATCTTCGGGGTAGTAGATACCGGAATGAATGACTTCGCTGTTTCGACCGGAGGTCCCCCGGCCGTAACTCGATTCCTTCTCGATGACCAAAACGGAGGTTACCTTGCGTTCCGCCAGGGCCCACGCCACCGCCAGTCCCACCACCCCGGCCCCCACAATCACCACGTCATAATCAGCATCGGACGTGGACATGACTTTCCCTTATGAAGAAGAAACCACAGAGAGCACAGAGAAAAGACTATAGATCCTAACTGTGTGTCCTCTGTGGTTCATTTTTTCCTCTAATGGAGTTTCAGGCGCGTGGTTTCCTTGAAGGTGGACATGACCACCATGGTGTGGGTACGAATCACGCCGGGCCACGATTGTATCTCCCGCAGAAGTCCTTCCAGGGAAGAGGTATCGTGGGTGCGAACTTTCAGGATGTGGGATCCCTCTCCCGTAATGGAGTGACATTCCAGCACCTCTTCCGACCGCCTGGCCTCTCTTACCAGATCCTCATAATGGTCCGATGAGGCCATCACCACCAGAATAAATGCCGTCACATCGTAGCCCAACTTCTTGGGATTCACCACCGCCCGGAATTCATCGATAATCCTTTCATCCACCAGCTTCTTGATTCTCTCTCCCACCGCCGGTACCGACAGATCGACGTGCTCGGCCACCTCCCGGGCGGTCCTCCGGCCATTAGCCTGGAGCAACTCGAGAATAACCCTGTCTTTTTCATCCACCACGGTTTCAAACATTTTATAAGTGATGGACTAATATTTCAAGCGTTTTTTAAATATATAGCGTGTGATTATTTAGAAATTAAAGCTGTAGCTCTTATCACCCTCACCCCGAGCCTCCCCTCTCAAGGGGGAGGGGGATCGAGACAACTCTTCCGTATCACATCCAGCACGCCCTCTGTGTGCCTCACTACATCTCTATTCCAAAACCGTAAGACGGTGAACCGCTGTTTTCTCAAGAAGTCATCTCGCCTCAAGTCCTTACCTTTCCTTAGATCGTGATGCTCTCCATCGACTTCCACAATCAGACGCCTGGCGAAACAGACAAAATCAACGATATAGGGACCGATGGGTTGTTGCCGAGGAGATGTTCGGCTTCGGTAGGCCGTTTTCTCAGAGCTCTTGCTATCCCCTTAAGTCGAGGATTCATCCGATGTTGAAACGGGAAAGTTGTCCCTCCATTGAAGGTCCCCGTCTCCCCTCCCTTGAGGGAAGGGACCAGGCCCTAGTCGCGTGCAAGGCCTGGGTGTTGTTACCCCCTCCCTCGACGGGAGGGGGTAGGGGGAGGGTGATCCAGATATCAGTCCGCCGGTGTGAATTCTGGCAGATGGTAGTGGTTGAGGTCGAGTTCCAGCCGGCACCGTCTGGCGATCTCTGCCGGGGAGAGAAGGGGTTCATAGGGAATAGTCTTCGCGGCCACGCCGGTGGAGAACCTCTCCAGGGCTTCTTCCCACGGGGGCAGATCTTCCACCGGCAGGGTCTGGATGGTGCAGTCCAGGCGGATGGCGCTGACCATCCGGTAGAGCGATCTATCGTCCGGGGAGAGAAGGTTGATCTCCATCACCGGCACGGCGGGTATTCGCGCCCCGCCCCGGCGGAACGGCCGCCGCGTCATAAGGTTCAGTACCTTCTGGCAGGCCTGCCGGTTGGAGAGTGTCAGGACCGGAAACACGGAACTCCTTTCCTGGGGGAGCCACCGTTGCAGGAGAAAGGTGTCCCGGCACAGAACCAGAAGATTGGGGGAGTTGACATCGAGATCCTTCGGGATCTGCATCCCGTCCAGGTGGAGGCGGGTCACCCATTCCGACATTTCCTCGTACCCCGTTTGATTCCTGGCCAGAAGGATCACTTCCCGGGGTCCCTGAACCAGTTCGGTGCCCACGATGGGGTGTATCCCCGCTTCCCGGCAGGCGGCGTAGAACTCCACGGCACCGTACAGGCCGTTTTTGTCTGCCAGGCACAGGGAGGGTATTCCCTTATGCCGGGCGAATTCCACTAACTCGGCAACGGCGTGGATACCTTCTAAGAAGGTATAATGACTTTTACAGATGAACAGAGGGTGCATGCGCACAACTGATATATATCAGGCCGGTTTTTTGTTTTTTTGTCGCCTCAGGGAGAGGCGGCACGGTTTCGGCTGACCCGAGGCGAGGGAGACAATCCGTTACTGTTCGAAGTCCCGACAACGTCGGGACAAGTTTAACGGATTGCCGAGGCGAAGGGGTCAGCAGTGCCGGCTCTTCCTGCAGCGACGGTTCTCTTGTTACTTCTCTTCCAAAGAGAAGTAAGGAAGAAAAATGTCTTGGCCCGAGGCGAATGCGGGTGTCGAGTCCCCACACGAAAAGATTTTTTGTACCTTTCTTGGCGCAAGAAAGGTACCCAAAGAACCCCCGGCCCGGAGCCAATTTGGCCGGTTTTTTCTCTTTTCACTGTCGCCTTAGAGAGATTCACCCTTGGGTGGTTTGAGGGAGCGAAAGGAGAAAGATCCATTTCCTGTTTGATCCCGCCGTGGCGGGAGAGTTAAATGGATCCCTTGAGCGACCCGAAAACCAGGTTGAATCTCTCTACAGCGACTGCTTTTCTTGGTACTTCTTTTACGTTAAAAGAAGTACGGAAAGAAAGGATCATCGTGATCCACGAATGCGGGGGTCGTTTCCCCTCAAGCAAAGGACTTCTTTATACCTTAAACCCTACTCCTGGGCGGGAGCCCTTTAACGGATTGCCTTAAAACGGAAGATCGTCATCGCCCGCCGGTTCCGTCTCTTCTTCCTTGGGTGTCTCTTCCGTTGCCTCCGGTTTCCGGCCGAGCATGGTAAAGGTATCCCCCCGGATTTCCGTGGTGGACCGCTGGATACCGTCTTTATCTTCCCAGGTGCGGGTTCTCAGGCGGCCTTCCAGGGCCACCAGCTGTCCCTTCCTCAGGTATTCCTTGGCCATTTCCGCCGCCTTGCCAAAGAGCACGCACCGGTGCCATTCGGTATGTTCCTGGAGCTCCCCCTCGCTGTTGCGCCAAGTCTCATTGGTCGCCACCCGGAAGGTGGTGGTAGCGGTTCCCGATGCGGTGTACCGGCTTTCCGGATCTGATCCCAGGTGACCCACGATAAGGACCCGGTTTACGCTTCCTCGCTGCATGTGACTTCCCTCCCTTTTTCTCTTTCATACAAATGGTGCCGTCATATCCACAATATGCCTTCCCTGCGGTCTTTCATCAAGACATTTGTCCGTTCTCACACCGGAACCGTCTGCTTCAGACGTTTATCCGGGGAATAGGTAATGAGATGGATGGCTTCCCCGGCCAGAACGGCATCAAACCCGAACCGCTCCCGGGTCCTATCCACCGCCTTCAGCCGCTGCCACCCTTTCCTCCATCCCGTTTCCTCAAACAGGTTCGTTTGATGGACAGACCCGGTGAGGTTCGACAGGGAAACTCCCACCAGGCGTATCCCCACCCGCCGGGTGATGGTCCGGTGTATCAGGCCCCGGGCCGCCGAAAAGATCGCACCGTCCCGGTTCTCCGGTTCGTGAAACGTGGTCGACTTGAGGTGGGTTTCAAAATCTTCATACCTCAGTTTCACGCTCACCGTCCGGGCCGCCCGCCGTTTTTGCCTCAACTTGCGGCACACCTTTTCCGTCAGGTAATGAAGCACGGAAACCAGATACTGGCGGTCCGTGGTGTCCACCGGGAAGGTGATCTCTTTGCTGATGGACTTTCTTTCCGGTTCCTGTCCCCCCCTGGCGGGATCCCTCCCCCATGACGGATCCTCTCCCCGGGCGGCCCGCCACAGGCTCCGGCCGAAGGCGCCGAAGGTGGCTTCCATGAGGGATTCCTCCACCCCCTGTATCTGCCCCACCCTTTCCAGGCCGAAAGCCCGCAGGGTAGCGGCCATTTTCTCCCCCACTCCGGGGATGGCCTCCACCGGCAGGGGAGCCAGGAGTTCTTCCACCTGTTCGGGCAGAATTGCAAGAAGGCCGTCGGGTTTGGCCCAGCCGGAGGCGATTTTGGCCACCAGGCGGTTCTCCGCCAGCCCCACGGTACAGGTCAGCCCCGTGGCTTCCCGGATGGCCCACCGGATACGCTCTGCCGCTTTCAGGGGCGGTCCCCACAGACGGCGGGTGCCGGAGAGGTTCACATACCCCTCATCGATGGAGGTCATCTCCACATCGGGGGAGAACGATTCCAGGACCGTTTTCACCTTCAGGTGATACCGGTCGTACCGGTCAAAGTCCACCGGCACCACAATAAGGTGGGGGCACCGCCTGACGGCCACGGCCATAGGCATGGCCGAATGGACGCCGTACCGTCTGGCCTCATAGGAGGCCGAGGTCACCACCGACCGCCCTTTTTGAGGATCCCCTCCCACGGCCACCGCTTTCCCGGCCAGGGAAGGATCCTTGAGCCGTTCGATGGCCACGAAGAAACAATCCATGTCCACATGAGCAATCACGATAGGATCAAGGAGAAAGGGGTGGATAATTGGAAGAATATAATCAATAAAAGGTGATTATCCATAGAATTTACCCCTCAATCTCCCGGTAAATTTTTCTCAGGGCGGTTTTGATTTCACCGGATTCGGTTATGAGCCGGCGGATCGTTTCCCGGTCCCCGACGGCCATTCGCTGCATGACCCTCAGCCAGGTGCTGGCTTCCTGGGCGTGTTGGAGGGCGCTTCCGGTTTTATCGCGCATATCGGAAGGGGAATCCGTTCGCCGGGACCCCTCGTACTTTGCTCCCACGGAGGCGGCCGATTTCGCCAGTTGAAATCGGACCACATCGTTTTCCCGGGTGTAGGGAACGCTCTTGAGCAGATCCATAACCTCCAGGGCGAATTCGAAGGTTCGCCGGCTCAGATCCCTCTCGTAGTCCTTTGGGTGTTCTCTGATTCCATAGAGTAACACCCCGATATCTTGAGGTGTGTCGGTGTGATACCTTGCAGCTCCCCATTCACTTCTCATGGTATTATCCTCCCGGTGAGGTTGTTTTTCCCGGTGTTTCCCTTAGGGCTTTGTTGTGAGTTCTCGGCCTGGGCCGGGGGTTCAGCCGGACGGCTTCGCCATCTCACTCCCATGTAGCTCTTTTCCAAGTATAGCATACAAAAGGCGTATACTGCAACAAAAAATAAGAATGTGGGTCAGTCAAATAAACACCGCCGGGGAGATGTGGGCAATCACATTATTTGGTCCATCGTAATCACTTTATTTGACCTTTTG
>JBHIEY010000178.1:0-3922 GCA_046861835.1 Fidelibacterota bacterium
GCTGAAGCTTCCCCGCATCGATCAGCCCTACGGCGTAGTCCGTGGACCGGGCTGCCTTCTGAAGCCGGCGTATCCGTTGCTTCATTTTTTCTTCCCGGCTGGCCGAAAGAAGAAACGAAGGTCCAGCCAGCACGAGAACGGCCAGCCAGACCCATCGAGACGGACGAATCTTCACCGGCAGGACCTCCTTTCGTCGTTCATCGTCAATTCACGTCGCTCCGCCGCGAGGAAGCCTCAGAATTCCAGACGGACCCCCAGATCGATCTGCCGGCGGATGTCAAAAAAGTCAGGCCGGTCAAACTGGGTACTGTAGCCCGAGGATACGGGATCGGGTTCGGTGGGACTGCCGGTGGAGGAGTACACCGTCAACGGATTGAGGCGGTCGAGGAGATTTAGAACCCGGGCAAAAAGGCCCAATTTCATCCCGTAGACCCAGAAAGAGCGCTGAATGTCCGCATCCACGCGGAAACGGGCGGGTGTCCGGGCGGACATGGGTTCCCCCGTAAGTCGGGATCCTGTGACAGGGGTGTAGGGATACCCGCTCTGATAGGAGAAAATGAAGCTGAACGACCACAGTTCAAGGGGGCGGATCCCGGCAACCTCCGGACCAAACCGGTCAGGGAGCTGGACATACAACCATGCATCCATGACATGGGTCTGGTCATAGGGCATGAGCAACTCCCGTTTCGGCTCCGTTTCTTCCGTTTCCTGGTTCCAGTATCCCGTCCAGGAATAGTACCGGTTGGCCTTGGCTACCGAGAACGTGTAGTTGAGTTTGCCCATGAAGTAGTGGCTGAAGCGTTTTTCAACCGTCACATCGATTCCCCTTGATGTGCCGTGGTCGTAGTTGTCGAAGTTGTAGTAGCTGTACAGACCCAGGCTGTCGGGATCAAAACCGATGATATTGACGGTGCCCGAAAGTCCCGTGATGGACTTCGTCCAGGCGGTGACGTCGATTCCCCATACCATTCCCACCTGCTGTTTTATTCCGAACTCGTACTGAACGGTCCTTTCGGCCTTCATATGAGGATTGCCGATAAGGGGCAGCGGCGTACTGAGGTCTCGCGTGGCGGCTCCCACGTAGAGATCGCGGTAAGAGGGGACCTGGAAGAAATGGCCGTAGTTGAAGTGAAAGGCCGTCCTGTCGGTGATACTGTAGCCAAATCCGACTCTCGGGCTGAACTGCCATTTTCTCCTGCCCCGGACCACCCTGGTGGTGGGATCTTTCGGATCTTCCCACAGGGCTCCCCGGGAATCGGCGTAGTCGAACCGGGTCCCCATGTTGATGATCACCCTGTCCAGATTGATTGCATCCTGAAGATAAGCGGAACCCTCCTGGGGATGCTCAAAATAGTTGTCGGCGTAGGGACTTTCAAGATAGGGGAGCTGAATCTCCCGGAAATAGATATCGTACTGGCGAAATTCGAACCCCGTCTTGATTTCGTGGCGTCTGGAGAGTTGAGAGGTGAGGTCTCCCTTGATACCGTAGGACTGCTGGAAATCCCGGTGCCAGTATCGCATCAGGCCGCCCGAGTAGACCCAGACCCCCCGGGTGGAGTCGAATCCCACCGTCCGGAGGGGTTGCCAGAATCCCCCCAGAGACCGGGGACTGGGATGATCGGGGCGGTCGGATATGTAGTGCCACAATTCGTCGGAGTCTTCCGAAGGTCCCATGCCGTCATGATCGTAGTCGCTGGCATTGAGTCCCGGACCGAACTCGTCTCCGTGGAGACCGGGGGTCCGGTAGTAACGGTCTTTCCAGAACCGGTTGAAGTTGAGGGTGTAGTAGGTATTGGTGCTGAGCGTATGGTTCCAGGTCAGTCCCTGCTGAGACGTCAGATCGGTAGTAATGTGCCGGACCTTTTCGGCAAACCGCCATGTGTTTTCGTAGTTCCGGAACTGGCGCTGAGCGGTTCGATGGAGAAGATTAATCTTGATTCCCGCGAAAGGCCGGTAGGTCAGCTTGATGGAGTAATCCCACTTGTCGTCAAAGCCGAAAGCCTTCCATCCCGCAAACGAGTCGTACGGGTGGGCCCTCCGGTCCTTGCCGTAGGCGAACACATAGGTGGTGTCACCCACCCGTTTGCCGAAGTTGGGGTCATTGGGATCGGTAATCAGGGTGGAGTCATAGGTGATATCGTCAAATTCAAGAATGGAATACCGGTTGAACCGCTGTTCGCCGGAGAAGAAAAAGGAGAGGCCGGGGATCAACGGGACGGGCCCCCCGAAGGAGGCCAGGACGTCGTGGTAATCTCTCAGAGCGTCGGGTGTCGATATGGGCCTGAATCCTTTTCCCGTACCGTCGACATCGGCCCAACCGCTGCCGCTCGCTTCGAGGGAACCGTGAAAGGCGCTTCTCCCCTCCTTGGTCACAATATTCACCACCGCCGCCTGGGCCTCCCCGTATTCCGCGTTGAAGCCTCCCACTTCCACCTTCATCTCTTCGATGGCCGCCCGGTTGACGAACGTCCCCATTCCCGCATAGACGGCGTCCTCCACATACATGCCATCCACCATATAGGCGATTTCTCCGCTCCGTCCGCCCCGGACGTGCGTCTGGTCGATCCCCCTGGCCTCGAAACCGGCAACCTTATTGAACGATCCTTCCACCTGGGTAACGCCCGCCTGGAGTTTCAAGACATCCTGGGATTCCCGGATAGGCATCGTTTCAATCTCTTCCGAAGTGACGGAAATGGCCTTATTGGTGATCTCAGGCTGGACGATGGGTCGTTCGGCCTGGACCACCACCGCTTCCATCTCGACGGCCGTCTCCTCCAGTTGAACATGGACATCCGTCGTGCGGTCTATCCATACCTTCACCTCGTGGACTTCGGTGGTCCGGTACCCGATCATGGAGAACACGACGGTATAGGTGCCCGGGGGAATATTCGAAATGAAGTAGTACCCTTCCCAGTCCGTCGCCGCCCCCTGCTGGGTTCCCTGAAGGACGACGTTCACGCCCACCAGAGCTTCCCCCGTCTTCTTATCCTTGACGGTCCCCTGAATTTTCCCTGTGGTTCCGGCCGTGAGTACGGTGACTCCCGCGGCCATCACAAAAGCGAACGCAACTGTCTTGAGAGGCTGACCCATGGCTTCCCCTCCTCGCTAACGGTTCACGTGGCACCCCACGACAGGAGGTGCGGGTTCACGGAGATTGATGCGGAAGCTGAAATCGATGGACAAACCGCTGCGGACATGGCGTGAGCAGGTGCCAACCGGGGGTAGACCTTCATAAACAGGTGCATCCATCTCCCCGGTTTCAATATAGTATGCCCCCCGGTTCCTGTCAACTTCATTCTCACGGGCGACTGTCTCATATCCCCACGCTCACAGACGGACCTGTTCCCGCCGGTCAGAATGGTGATGACGGCAGGGTGGAAAGGGGATACGGAACGGCACAGTCTCCGGACGTTCCCGGGATGAGCGGGGTCAGGGGGCAGGTGTGCGTCCCTCTTATGGTGTGGTGGCGGTGTCTTGCTGTACCGTGTCTTCCGGGACCGGGACCGGTTCCTCTTCGGGCGCCTCCACCGGTTCCTCGGGAGCGGGCGCTTCTTCAACTGCCTCAGGCTGCGGCATCAAGGGCTCCTCAGCAGGAGGTGCCGCCTCTTCTTCCTCAACCTCGGGAACCTCCGGCTGGGGCATTTCCGCCTCCTCCTCTACTTCGGGAACCTCCGGCACCGCTTCCACCGGGGCCACGACGGTAAAATCTGCCCGGGCAATCTCGCCGCCCGCGGTGTCCAACACGGACACAGACCAGGCTCCGGTCCAATCGGGAAGAATCGTCTTGATACTCCAGGCCCGCCAGTTGGGAGATGTGCCGATAGTCATATCTACGCGGGCCATCTCCTCCCCTTCGCGGTTCCACACGTGGGTGAGGGTGACGGGGTCGCCCGGATTGTTGACCGCCGTGAAACAGAATAGC
>JBHIEY010000041.1:0-14180 GCA_046861835.1 Fidelibacterota bacterium
GAGAAGAAAAGAAAATAATGGTGGGCAATACCCGGAACGCAAAGTTCATCAAGGGAGCTTCCACAACCCCGCTGGAAAAAGCCTTAAACAGGAAGTCGCTGCCCGCATCGGAGAAGCTCAACAGTCTCCGGATGGCCTGGTCCATGGCACCGAAAAAGGGCTGACCCACGGGCGTTTTCAGAATGAACAGGGCAAAGGAAACCTGCAGAACAATGCCCCAGGCCACCAGACGCCAGCTGATGGCCTTCCGGTTATTGGACATACCGTAGGCAATCCCCAGAAGTACGAACGCCCCTATGATGCCGGTAAACCTCTCCATCACTCGGGGGGAGGCTCATAACAGTGACGGCATCTGGCCTCATATATGTCCGTCGTGCCGAGAACGATTTGATCCACATCTCCGGTGAGACGCTGGGTAAAGCTGGCCGGGTTACCGCACTTCACACAGATGGCAAGGAACTTAGTCACGTATTCGGCCTCGCTCATCAGGCCGGGCATGGGACCGAAGGGGATCCCCCGGAAATCCTTGTCCAGTCCGGCGACGATGACCCGTTTTTTGTGGGCGGCAAGGGTCTTGCATACGTCCACCAGACCCATCTCAAAAAACTGGGCTTCGTCCACCCCCACGACGTCGGCATCGGCCGCCAGATCAAGGATTTCCCGGGGATGTTCCACCGACCGGGATTCCATTTTCAACCGGGAGTGGGAAACAATGTGACCCTCCCCGTAGCGACTGTCCACCTTCGGCTTGACAATAAGAACCTTCTGCCGGGCGATCTTTGCCCTCCGGAGCCTGCGGATGAGCTCCTCCGTCTTGCCGCTGAACATGCTGCCGCAAATCACTTCAATCCAGCCGGTGTTTCTCGGGCGAAAAGTGGGCATCTACTCCGGGCTCTGAGACTTAAGAAGGGATCGTATTTTGGTCTGGATAAGATCGATGGCCACAGGGTTTTCGCCCCCCTCCGGAAGGATAATATCGGCGTATTTCTTCGTCGTTTCTACAAACTGTTCGTGCATGGGACGGACGGTTTTCAGATACTGGTTGATCACGTCGGCCGTGGTTCTTCGGCGTTCCTCAATATCCCGGGTGAGACGCCGGATGAAGCGGATATCGGCGTCCGTTTCCACATAGATCTTGATATCGAGCATATCCCGCAGATTGCGGTCGGTGAGGACCATAATCCCTTCAATGACAACGGCCCGGTGGGGCTCAATGGTGCGGGTCTCCTTCCTTCGGGTGTGCGTGGCAAAATCGTAGGTGGGAACCTCCACCGCTTTTCCCGACACGAGCTCTTTCAGATGTCGCCGGAGAAGATCAAAATCGAGGGCATCGGGATGGTCGAAATTGGTCCTCATCCGTTCGTCCATGGGAAGATGGGACAGGTCCCGGTAATAGCTGTCCTGCTGGATAACCACCACTTCTCCTCCGCCGAATTCCTTCAGGATATTCTTGGCGACCAGCGTCTTTCCCGAACCCGAACCGCCTCCAATTCCAATGAGAATGGACGAATTCATTTTTCCGGTTTCCCGGGGGGCGGGGAGGGGGAAAGATGGGTATCGCCGAATGGCCGGGGGAAGAGCTGGCGGGTGGTAACCGTTTCCACTTCGCCGTTTCCGTTGACCAGCCGGATGGGAATGTCCCCGCACAAATCCCAGATGATCTGCCGGCAGCCTCCACAGGGAGGGGCGCCATCCCGGGACGCCACGGCGAGGGAAGCGAATGAGCGGTGGCCCCGGGCCACCGCCGACGTCAGTGCCACCCGTTCGGCACAGGTGGTAAGCCCCAGGCTGCTGGCCTCCACGTTGCTTCCCCGTACGATAGCTCCCGTGGTGGTCTTTACCGCCGCCCCCACCGTATAGCCGGAATAGGGGGCCCGGGCCCGCTTCCGGGCATCCATGGCGGCCTGAACCACGGCGTCCATTACACTCTCTCGATCCGGATCGCGGTCAGAAGACGTACCAGGGCAATCCCGGTGACAAATCCTCCAATGTGGGCGAACCAGGCCACGCCTCCCGTGGTGTTGATTCCCAGCATGGTCAGTCCGCTGGTCACCTGGATAAGAAACCAGAATCCGAGAACGTAGACAGCCGGTATCCTCACCGTCGTGATGTACCAGAACAGAAATACCAGGGCATGGACTCTGGCGCGGGGAAAGGTGATCATGTAGGCCCCGAGAACACCGGCGATGGCTCCGCTGGCCCCGATAACGGGAACGGTGGAAGCCGGGTCGATGACTGTCTGAAGGAGGCCGGCGGCCAGTCCGGAAAGAAGATAAAAGAAGATGAACCTGGCGTGACCCAGAATCCCTTCGATGTTATCGGCAAATATCCAGAGATATAACATGTTACCCCCTATGTGGGCGAATCCACCGTGGAGGAACATGGAGGTGAAAAGGGTCAGGCCGTAATGGCCCAAATCGACGGATGCCATCCGGGGAATGATGGCGAATTGATAGGTGAACTCCGGGGGGGAAGCCAGCTGAACAAGAAAGGCTACGGAATTGATCCCCAGGATGGCGTATGTCACATAGGGAACAATGATCGGGGGATTGTCGTCTCGGTAGGGAAAGAACATGGTATCTAATTTATGGAAAACCTGGCGACCTGCGTCGCAGAATTTCCCACCTGGTCCGTGGCCGTAATGACCAGCTCGTGCTCTCCCGACGGGAGAGGTTCGCGCAGGCGGTAAGTGACCCTCTTCTTGACGGGCTGGTACTCAAACAACAGCGGTGTGTCATCCAGCCTCATTTCGATGGCCCTGTCCCCGCCGACTCCTGCCAGTTCATCATCCACCGCGGCCGAAAGGAGCGTGACGTCCCGGGCATCGTATCGTCCGCCGTGGCCGGGAAAAAGACCGCGGATCACGGGGTCCCTGGTATCCCGGAGGACCGCCACAGCCTCAAGGCTGTAGACCGACGTGAAGAACATTCGCTTCGATTCCGAAAAGCGGGACGGGAGGTAGGTCCACCCCTCTTTTGGATCGGCGTAGAATATACCCAAACCCGACAGGTCCCGCACGGATTCACCCAGGGCAATGGCCACCCGGGCGCTGTCCCTGAGCGGGCGGTCAAAAGGGTGAAGCTGGTAGGCAGAGGTCACGAGCTCGCCCCCCGTGACGGGGACCGGATTCACCACTTTTTCTATCCAGAAAAGGGAGCTGTCGTAGAAGGTGGACGTCAGTGCTTGAAGAGAACATTGTCCATCGGGTGACACCGCCGCCGACGTTTCCACCGGACTGCTCAGCTTTGGCCTGAAGGCAAACCTGATCTCCCGCTCGGGGGATCCCCGAAGGGTCGCCACCACCTCCCGGGTTCCGGCGAAGGTTTCCGGAGGAAGAGGCCAGGAAAGAAACGTGGTGGGTCGAATCTGCACCATCTCCACCGGTTCGTCCTTCCGGGGACCCCTGAGCACAACCTCGGGAAATACGGGGGAAAAGCGGTCGTAGTCTATCTGAACCACCACACCGCTTTCCAGGTGCCTCACGGAAAGGTCTCCCTTCACCGCGGCAGGATCGGCCGTACGGATGCTCACGGGAAGATGAAAAGGAAGGCTCACGGCCCCCATCCTGTCCATGCCGATGAACTGGAGGACGCGGCGAACGGTTCTCGATGCCGGAAGATCGACCACCATGCGGCGGCCGTCCCACCGGGAGGATATGGGATCGATTTTTTCTTCCACGTAGCCCCTGCGGTTAAAGGCATAGCACACCATGCCCGAGAGGGGAAAGGGGCTTCCGACAGGCTCGAGGGAAACGGTGAGAATGCGGGATGACCGGTTGACAACCTCGGCCCGGATCCGTATCGGGGGAGCCTGATACATTACCCCGTGAACACGGACCATATTCTTTGCGGCGTCAAACAATTTGATGGACACCCGGTGGTATCCGGGACTCAATGCGAGGCGGCTCCGGTTTTCACTCTTGACAAAATTGGGCCGGATCGCGGACTTGAGGGTGAAAAGACGGTGAAACTCCCCCTCATTGAGCCGGGCGAAACTGTTGTCCCGTTCGATCTCTATGAGGGGGGATTCCTCAAAGGGGAACCGGTCGAATTCGATTCTGTACCGGTCCACATCGTCAACGGTCAATACTGCGCCGTGGAGGTTGAATTCGTGGGGTACGCCGGGCATCCTGTCCACGGCGGAGATTTCGAGTCCCACCGTTCCGAACACATGAAGGGTATCGGGAAACTCGTATTCCCGGGGTCCGGCAGGGAAAAGAGGGAAAATCCGGGGGAGTGGACTGCCGTTGATGACGGCATCGAGACTGAGGGGCACCACCGCCAGGGAGCGGGGGAGGGGAGTGAGGGGGTCGGGCAGTTCAAAACCGTGAAGGAGAGGATTCAACGGGCGGTTGTCGCCGTCCCGGAGTTCAAAATGGAGGTGGGGCCCGAAAGCGGAGCCGCTCTCTCCAGAAAACCCCACGACATCCCCCTTCTTGATGGGGAACTGATCGGGAGGAAAATACCGGTCTATGGCATAGGAGTTCTGCCGCTCCTGTTCCAGCCTGACCAGCTCATCCATCAAAGGAAAGAACCGGTCCAGATGGGCATATACGGCGGTCTGACCCTGAGTCAACCTCAGGTAGAGGGCCCGGCCGTAACCGTCGGAGGAGACCTTTATCCGCCAGACATATCCGTTCCCCACGGCCACAAGCTCGTGGCCCACGGTTCCGTTGGTTCTGATGTCGATGCCGGGGTGAAACCTCCGGGGACGGGGCTCACCAAAATTGGACGATAGGGCCCGGTTCAGCTCTACAGGCCAGAGGAAATCCTGGGCGAAGGCTCCGGAAAGGACGAGGAAAACGGAAAGAAGGAATGATGGTAACCTGTCCACAGGGAATGGTGACCCGAAGAATCAATTTAGAAAAGCACTCCTGCACATTCAACGGTTTTTCAAGCACAGGCGTCAGGGCTCTTTTCTTTTCTCCAGTTCCCGTCTTAGATCGTCAAGTTCACGTCGAAGATCCTGAACTTCCTTTCTCAGGGAATCGAGGCTGCCTCTTTCCTCCCACCCTCTGAACCATCGGAACGGCCGGGGCCCCGGGGTTGTCCCTTCAAGGGTGGCTTTCAACGTCTGTCTCTTTCCCTTCCTCACAATCCGGATTCTTACCTCATCCCCCGGCTCTCTGTTCTGGATAATTCGAACGACGTCCTGCGTATTCCGGACATCTTCCCGGTCTATGGACAGGATCACGTCGCCCGCCTTCAGACCAGCCTCGTCGGCGGGGCTCTTTTCCACCACTTCACTCACCAGAACGCCCCTGGAACCCTGGACACCGAAATAGTCCCGCAATTGATCGGTCAGCGGTTGGAGATGAACCCCGAGCCACACGCTCCGGGGCGGGTGAGCAGAGAGGTGGAAAGGAAAATCTTTCAGGTCGGGAAAACGACCCTCAATGTCGTACTGGAGGGAATCAAGAACCTGAAGATCGTCCAGATCGAAAGCGTATTCCTTTGTCTCGCCGTCTCTGGTGACGATCACCGTAGCCCGGGAGCCGTCCACATTGCACGTGACCGAAAGGCGGTCTTGGCCACCTTTGGCGGTTGAGGAGACGGCAGGACCGGGCGGCGTCCACCCGGCGGAGAGGGAAGCGGTCACGAGCAACCAGGGCAAGAACAGGCGCACACTGTTCATGGTTGTCCCCTTTCTTCTTGCTGTGAAACAGTCATGACGGAGTCGTAAGTGGGACACCCGGAAAGTGTTCATGGTTGTCCCTTTTCTTCTTGCTGTGAAACGCCTGCGGGTTTACCCGGGTTCCTCACGGGCAAAGCCGTTTCCACCGTCGCCGGTTTCCAGGGCGCTCATACGCCGTCTTGCTTTTCTTGAGCACTCCAATATTGTTATGTGTTTTTGGACTGAATGTTCTAAATTGATGCCAAGATCGGGGTAATTTCCACATGAGGACAGGAGGAAAAACCATGAGAAGATTTATCCTTCCCGCCGTTGTCGCGCTGGTTCTGGTTCCTTCGGAAAGAGCCTTCTCTCTTTTCGGCGTGGGCATCTACGGTACTTCGGATCAACTGTCGGTTGACGGGTGGTCAGACAGCCGGTTTAACGGCGTGGTTACCCTCACGGGGAATCCCTTTGAGGGAGCACTGGGTGTGGGGGGGTTTCTCTATATCGATGCCATTCCATTTGTCGATCTGGAGGCAAGCTTTGAGGCCGCCGGACAGGAATACGAGTTTGATTTTGGAAATCAATTTGCCACTCTCAGTCAGAACTTCGGCTGGGGGAGGCTTTCCACCTACATCACGCTGCGGAGAAAACTGTTTGGTTTCGGAGTCCCTCTCTTGGGCGGCATCAAACTCCATCTGGGAGGGGGGATCAACAACCACAATGTCACCCCCCTGGCCTCTATCGGCATGGTGGAGCAACTCATGGGCGGTGACCTCCAGGCGAGCTTTGATCCTGATGATCTTGGCAATGAATTGACGGAGTATCTGAAGAATAACAGAATCGAGGCTTCTGGATATCATGTTCAGGCGGGCGCCCAGATCAAACTTCTGGCGCTTAACGCTTTTGTGAACTACCGGGTGACCATGGCAACAGATGTGGTACCCGGTGCCGACAGTTTTTCCTCCGTCTGGCTCGGGCTGGCCTTCGGGCTGTAAGGACCCGTTCCCGTTTTACCGGAGGGGTTCGGCCAGGATCGCCGTTTTTACCCACTCCAGGGATCTATCCGTCTCCCTGTCCAACACCGTCACCTTCAGAATGTAGATCCCTATTCGGGCTCTCTTCCGGTTGTCGGTGCGACCGTCCCAGGTGAGAACCCCCTGAGCTCCCACGGCCAGGTTTCTTGCCACCGTTCTTACGGGCCGGCCGCGGCTGTCAAAGATCAGGGCAGTCATGGTAGCCTGGGCGAAAGGGAGCGTGTACGCGATTCTCAATTCGTCTTCCATCCGGTCCCCATCCGGGGAAAAGGGATTGGGGTCCAGAGCGATCGTGCCGGACGGGGGCAGGGTCTCCAAGAAGATGCTGTTTTCCCTCCCCGGAGTCATTCCCTGCGGGTCGATGGAGGGCCCCCAGTTCCCACCCACCTCCGGATTCAGGCCGGGATGGATTTTCTCCAGGGAACGGCCCGGCACCAGGTCCCACTCGGAGGCATAGGGTATGCGGTCCATGAGGGCGCCGGCGGGATCGAAGAGATGGAGTGTATCCGCCGCGTTGTTGAGGGACGAAAATCCATTCCGGGGGACCACCAGAGGCGAGGGGAAAGAAACGAGGGCCTCCAGGGAGGAATCGGCGGCGATAACTGCATACCCCCCGGGAGGGACGGTTTCTGACGGAAAAACCCTGACGGTGGCCGTGTCGCTGTCCGAGAAGCTCCACCCTTCAAGGTCGACATCCCCGCCCGTCAGATTCACCAGTTCAATGAACTCAGGCACGCCGGGGTTCGGGGCTACATGGATTTCGTTGACGGCCAACGTTCCGGAAGAGAAACGGACGGTGACGGGATGGCGGGCTGTGTTGTTATCCGGATTGGCGTCTCCTTCAACGTCCACCGTCACCACAAGCAGGTGGTTACCGGCATCCAGGGGTGCCAGCACCACCGTCAAAGAGAGTGAGTCACCTCCGTCGAGTTCCTCAAAGGGGTGTTCCTGAAGGAGGTCCTTGTCTTCGGTTACCCGGAGGTTCCCCTCGACGGTCTCCGTGCCGCGGTTGACCACGGTGACGGAGAGAGCCACGGATTCGTTGGCACCGGGATAGACGGGGGAATGGATGATCGACGCAGAATCGATGGCGCCGTCAACGGGCAACGGCGATGCCGTATTGACGGTTCCGGGCGTTCCCAGAAGGTGGGCGCTGAGAGTCCAGTTTTGCGGGGACGAGGGGCTGTCCAGCCGGATCCGTTCCAGGGAAAACCCCGGAGCGGAGATGTTGGCCCACCCATGGGCATCCACCCGGTTTCCTTCGCCGTCCAGAAGGGTGACGGTATCGGTGGTGCTCAACTGGTTGCCGATGGCGCTGTCGTCAACCCGGACAAGAAGTACGGTGTCGGGAATCAGAGAGGCGTAGATACCCGACCCCGCCTCGGCGGGGTAGTCTCCCTCCAGGATCAGGGCAAACGAACGGGGGCCAAGCTTCATCCCCATTCCGGCGTCCGTCAGGTCATCCCGGGAGAAGTTATCCTCAATCCTCCACCCGGCGATGTCCACCGTATCCCCGGAGGAGAGGTTGAAGATTTCAACAAATTCATTTGGACTGTCACTGCCGGGAAGGTCAAACATGATTTCGGACAGGACCACCTGGGTGAGGGCACAACCGGGAAGAAGAAGAAGCGATAAGGAGGATCGAGTCGTCAAAGGCCTTTCAGTCCCGGGCAAGGAATTCTTCCACGTGATTCCGGATCAGATTCCGGGTGCTGCGGTAACGCTCAACGAACCGGTCGTCTTCCGACCATCCGGCAAAAGGATCGGGAATGTTCCAGTGGATTTGTTCCACATCTCCAGGGAATACCGGGCAGGTTTCCCTGGCGTTGTCGCAGACGGTGATGACGATATCGACGTTCCGGTCAAGGTATTCGTCCACGTGATTGGCCGTGTGATGGGAAATGTCGATGCCCCATTCCTTCATGACACGGATGCTCATGGGGTGTACGCGCGTTGGGTGGGTGCCCGCACTGAACACGTCGAAGCGCTCCGGAGCCAGGTGGCGAAGAAGTCCCTCCGCCATCTGCGATCGGCAGCTGTTGCCTGTGCAGACAAAAAGGACCTTTTTTCGTCGGCTCATAGGCTCTCAGTAATTTTGTGATTCGGGGGATGAAAGTCAATGTTCGACGTGTCAGATTTGTCCCCCGACGCCTGAGCCCTAACTCCTGTCCCATGACGCATAACTCATGGGGTAGAACGTCGAACGTTGAACGTCTAACGTCCAACGGCTAACTCCCAAGTGGACATTGTTGTCCTTTGGGCATAAATTCACTACCGGTTTTTTTGCCTGCCTTGCCGTGGAACAAAAGTCGGATTCTGAAAGACGGTCTCTCCTCAAGTGGTTATTGGGTCTGGGCATTTTCAGCTGGCTGGGTAGCGTTTTGTATCCCGTCGCCAGATTCCTCGTTCCCCCCTCCCTTCCCGAGGCCAACATATCTTCCTTGCGCATAGGGATGAAGGACGACTTTGCCATCGGAACGGGGACTATTTTTGAATTCGGACGGAAGCCGGGAATTCTTGTCCGGTTGGGAGAGGACGATTTCAAAGCTTTCACAGCCACCTGTACCCATTTGGGTTGTATTGTTCAGTACCGGGCGGATCTCGGTCAGATCTGGTGTGCATGTCACAACGGCCGGTTCGACATGACGGGACGAAACGTGGCCGGTCCTCCCCCTCGACCTCTGGATGTATTTGAGGTCTACCTGAGGAATGACGAAGTGTGGGTGGCCAGATCGGCATAGTCCGGACAGTTCAGCCACGAACTGCTGAGGGCACCGGGAAGGACAACAAACGGGAAGGTGTGAATATGATTCACGGTAACCCTGCATCCATAGGCCTGTGGAATAGTTCAGGGTCAGGGAGAGCTGGACAGGCAAATTCTATAATCACTGTGGTAAAGGAATAAATCAAGCGACAGCCCCATGTGGACCCGTCTGAGACAGTGGATTGACGAACGGTTTAAGATTGATGCCTTCATCATATTCCTGAAGGAGAAAAAGGTCCCCTACGGAAAGGGGTGGTACTGGTACTACCTGGGCGGAGTGACTCTATTCCTTTTCCTCGTTCAGGTGGTCTCCGGTATCCTCCTTCTATTGTACTACAAAGCCACCGCCGATTCCGCCTATGAAAGTATCCGTTTTATCATGGCCAGGGTAAAGTTCGGTTGGCTGGTGAGGTCGATTCATTCCTGGTCGGCCAATCTGATGATTCTGGCGGCCTTCGTCCACATGTTCAGTGTCTTTTTCCTCAAGGCCTACCGGAAACCCCGGGAGTTGACCTGGGTAACGGGTTTTGTGTTACTTCTTCTGGCCATGGCCTTCGGCTTCAGCGGTTATCTCTTGCCCTGGAACCAGCTGGCGTTTTTTGCCACCAAAGTGGGAACGGACATTATCGGAGTGATTCCCATTGTGGGAAAGGGGCTGATGACGGTTCTGAGAGGAAGCGAGGAGGTAACTGGCGCCACCCTTCCCCGGTTTTACGGAATTCATGTGGCGATTCTCCCCATGGTTTTCGTGATTATCCTCACGTTCCATCTCCTTTTTGTTCAGATCCAGGGCATGACCGAACCCCGGGGATGGGACACCCTGCCGGCGGAGAAAAAGGTATATATTCCGTTCTTTCCCAACTTCTTGTTGAGGGATATTCTCCTGTGGCTTATTGTACTGAACATTCTGGCGGTTCTGGCGGTGTTCTTCCCTTGGGAACTGGGGGAAAAGGCGGATCTGTTTGCGCCCGCACCGGCGGGGATCAGGCCGGAGTGGTATTTTCTTTTCATGTTCCAGGCCTTCAAGTACATTCCCGCGAAAGTGGGTCCCGTTGAGGGAGAGTTGCTGGGTGTTCTGGCCTTCACACTGGCCGGGTTCTTGTGGATGTTGATCCCCTTTCTCGACACCACAGAAGAGGGAACGGTGCGCAGCCGAATCATCCGGTGGGGAGGGGTCTTTGTGGTGGGCTTCATGGGTCTCATGACATTTCTGGGGTATATGTTATGATGGTTCGCCCCATGATCGTGGCGATCCTGCCCGGGGTCATGGCGGTTCCGGGGATGTCCCAGACTCCCGAGCCGGTGAATGAATGTCAGGCGTGTCATCTGGAACTTTACGATGAATTCCTCGAGCCGGCAGAACGCTTCAGCGAAGATATCCATTTCCGGGCCGGATTCACGTGTGCGGACTGTCACGGAGGGGACCCCACGGTCTTTGACATCGATCTTGCTCACGATCCCGATGCCGGCTTTAAAGGGGTGCCCCCCCATGAGGAGGTGCCATTCCTGTGCGAGAAATGCCACGGCGATCCCGTTTTCATGCAGCGCTACAATCCGGCCCTTCCGGTGGATCAGGTGCCCAAATACTGGTCCAGCCGGCACGGCAAGGCTCTCCTGAAAGGCGACACACAGGTGGCCACGTGCAGTTCATGTCACGCCATCCACCGGATTCTGCCCAAGTCCGATCCGCGGTCGCTGGTCTATCCCACCCGGGTGGCGTCTACCTGCAACCAGTGTCACGGCAACCCGGAAATCATGTCTCAGTACGGCCTTCCCTCCACCCCTTTTGAGGACTACAGTGCCAGTGTCCACAGCGCGGCACTCATGGACAAGCAGGATCTTTCCGCCCCCACCTGCAACGACTGCCACGGGAATCACGGCGCGATCCCTCCGGGGGTGAGGTCGGTGAAAATGGTATGCGGCCAGTGTCATCCCAATAATCAGGCAATCTTTGAAGCGACGAAAATGAGCAAGGTGATGGAGGAAAGGGGACTCCACGGCTGTGTCGTCTGCCACAGTAATCACAGGATAGTCCATCCTCAAGATGCCCTGATTTCCATGGAGGAACAGGGGGTTTGCTCCCGGTGCCATACCCCGGGAGACGCCGGATCCCGTCAGGTGGGACTGATCCGGTCTGCCCTGGACACGCTGGTTCTGGCCATCAAGGAGGCGGAAGAACGGGTGAATGAGGCGGAACACCTGGGTATGGAGATCGATGACGCCCTTTTCGATATCCGGGGAGCGAACGAGGTCCTCATCAAGTCCCGGACCATGATTCACTCCCTGGACGGCAGGGAGGTGGAAAAAGCGGCCGCCCCGGGAATGGATCTTGCCCGGAGGGCCCGGGAGAGGGCCCTGGAAGCCATTACCGATTTCAGGAATCGGAGGGTCGGACTCGGCGTTTCCACCACCATCATAACCTTCCTGGTGGTGGTTTTGATTCTCACCATTCGCCGGCTGGAAAGAAAGGAATAGGTTCATTCAGGCAAGCTCCGGCGGCCGCCCGGGGTAAGCGAATATCGTGCGGGTGCGGAATAATAATGAGAACTGTTATTGACTCCTTCCTTTCTTCTCGTTAGATTTCGCCGACATGCGTTACAGCAGGCAGCGTGAGGAAATTCTGAAAGTGGTGAGGTCCACCGATACACACCCCACGGCGGACTGGATCTATGCGGAGGTTCAGAAGGTGTTGCCTCAGATCAGCCTGGGAACCGTGTACCGGAATCTCAACCTCCTCGTGGAGGCGGGGGAGATTTCAGGCTTTCGGGATGGTACGGTGATCCGGTACGACGGCAGAAAGGACAAGCATCACCACTTCCGTTGCTCGCAGTGCGGATCACTGATCAACGTGGAGGTCGGCGACACACGGTTCCTGAAATCGGTGAGGGAGGACTACCGTGTGATTATCGCCGATTTCACTATTGAGTTCACCGGGACGTGTTCCCGGTGTCTGGTAGGGGAAAAGGGAAAAACGGTGGGGAGGACAACGAATGAATGACACGATACGCAAGGGGGCAGCCGAGCTCATTGGTACGTTTGGCCTTGTTTTCATCGGCGCAGGGTCAATCTGCACGGACCAATATCTGATCTCCAGAGGGGAAGCGGGAATAGGTCTCATGGGTGTCGCCCTTGCCCATGGACTGGTCCTGGCCGTCATGGTTTCTTCTGTCGGTCACATTTCAGGGGGGCATATCAATCCGGCCGTCACGGTGGGTGCCCTCGTGTCGGGAAGAATGGGGTTGAAAGAGGGTGTGACCTACATCGCCTCGCAGCTATTGGGGGCAATCCTGGGGGCACTCCTTCTTGCGGGGATTTTCTCCCGGGAGGTGTGGCAGGCTGTCAGTTTGGGCACGCCCGATCTTGCTGACGGAGTCACTTCGGGGACGGCCATTCTCCTGGAAGGGATACTCACCTTTTTCCTCGTGTTCACCGTGTTTGCCACCGCAATCGACGGAAGGGGTGCGTTCAAGATGATTGCCGGGTTCGGAATCGGTTTGGTGCTGGTTTTTGACATTCTGGTGGGGGGACCGTTGACGGGTGCCTCCATGAATCCCGCAAGAACGCTCGGTCCGGCCCTGGTAGGAGGGCACTGGCAGAATCACCTGGTGTACTGGATCGGTCCCTTGGCCGGCGGTGCCGTTGCCGCATCAGTCTACAGTACCCTCTTCCTGAGGGAGAAATCTTCCGCGTGAGGGAAAATGTCCGGGAGGAAACATCATGAAGCCTAACATTGGAGTAGACGACAACAACCGGGACGCAGTGGTCGATATTCTCAACACTCTGCTTTCCGACGAAACGGTCCTCTACATAAGGACACGGAACTACCACTGGAATGTGGTGGGACCCCAGTTCAACGATCTCCATCAGTTTTTCGAAGGACAGTACGGAGTTCTGGAGGGGATCATAGACGACGTGGCTGAGCGCGCCAGGACTCTGGGCGGCCGCGCCCTGGGCACCATGGAAGAGTTTTCCAGGCGGGCCCGCCTCAAGGAAGCCCCCGGGGAGTATCCCGACGACAAGACCATGCTCCGGACCCTTCTGTCCGATCACGAAGAAGTCGCAAGGAATCTCAGGGTGGACGCCCGGAAGTGTAGCGCCGATTACGGCGATAGTGTTACGGGAGAGTTCCTGAACGAGCTGGCACCCAAACACGAAAAAATGGCCTGGATGCTGAGAAGTCTTCTGGAGGAGTAATCTGTGATAGAGAATTTCCGGCAGATTCACCCGGTACTCCAGGCCCTGGTGGCTACGGGATTCACCTGGGGCCTGACGGCCCTCGGGGCCGCCACCGTGTTTGCCTTCAAAGGGTTAAACCGGAAAGTTCTGGACGGTATGCTCGGTTTCGCCGCGGGGGTGATGATTGCGGCGAGCTACTGGTCGCTTCTGGCTCCGTCTATCGAACTGGCCTCGGAAGGGGGACTTCCCGCCTGGCTGCCTCCGGCTTTCGGGTTTCTTCTGGGGGGCGGCTTCTTGTGGTTCCTGGACAAGATTCTTCCCCATCTCCACATTGAGTATCCGTCGGAGTCGGCGGAAGGTTTTCAAACGACCTGGCGCCGCACCACCCTGTTGGTTCTGGCCATCACCCTGCACAATATTCCGGAGGGTCTCGCCGTCGGGGTGGCATTTGGGGCCGTGGCCGTCGGTTTGCCGACGGCTACCCTGGGGGCCGCCACGGCCCTTGCCCTGGGGATTGGATTTCAGAATTTTCCCGAGGGCGTGGCTGTGGCCATGCCCCTGAGAAGAATGGGCATATCCCGTCTGAAGAG
>JBHIEY010000002.1:0-41863 GCA_046861835.1 Fidelibacterota bacterium
GGGGCAGAGGGAGTAGTGGTAGGTGTGTTCACCCAGCTCCTGGGCATCCGGGGTGGGTACCAGGGGTCCACTGGTTCCATCCGCAGATAGAACGGACACACTCCTCAACAACGTGCAGTAAATTTCGCCGCCGGCGATCTCGTTAATGGGGACCCCCTGGGTGAGAAACGCCAGTCCCCGGTCCCCTTCCTGAGCATTGATCCAGCTCAGCGACGGTATTTTCAACGCCTCCTTCAAAGTCTTTTCCACGGGAAAATCGAGCACACCAAACTGTGTTTGACGGGTATACTGGGGAGCCACCATGCAGGTATCAAACTTCAATCTGACCCGCACGTGGGACTGCAGCAGATTGAGGCGGGTTTCGAAATCGAGCCGGGGAAGATCGTTGTAGATCTTCACTTTCTTGGTGATTTCCACCGTCTTGTGGCGGTACAGCAGAGGATCGTACTTGTCGATGAGGTAGTAAGGCCAGCGAAGACAATAGAAGGAATCCCGGAAGGTGATCACCGTTCTCACCGGCCCCCTTTTTATCCTGAACTCCTCCGGCTTGAAAACGCCGAAGTGAAGGCCGTCCCCGCTCTCGGAACCGATATGCTTTTCCAGAAGGCTTCGATGAAAGTAGAGATCGCCAATCTCTTCATCAATAATGAGTTCGTTCCCCTTCACGAGTTCATTACCATCATGATCCGTCACGGTAAGTATCCCTGTCTTCCTGCTCACCGACACCTTGAAAAAATCGGTCTCAACCTCTTCCCCCCGGACGGTCACCCGGCTCCCGAAGGATTTGCTTTTCTTCATGACGGAATAGACCCGGCACCCCAGAGGAGGAACGGTGGCCATAAAACCGATCCGCGCCTTTCGAACCGAGCCGTCGTCCCACCGTTTCACTTCCACCGCCTCGCTGGCCACTTCGTCTCCATTCCCGCCGATGCCCGGTTCGCTGGCCCACCCTTCGCCCAGTTCCACACGCACTTCCACCCAGTTGTTCACCTCCCAGCTGTTGGGATTAAAGACGACCACATAGGTCCCCCGCTTCTTTCCCAGCACCAGATGCTTCAGTGACTTGGTCATGATGGAGGGCAGGGTCTTCGCCATCTCTTCGATGTATTCCCACGCTTCCTCGTAGATCTCATCAATGCCCGTCCCGGGGAGAACATCGTGGTTCGCCAGAAACAGTTCCTTTTTCCACATATCGGAGAGGCTTTCCGCAGGGTATGCGTGTCCCCGGAGGAGGGCCAGGGACGACAGCTTCTCAGCCATAAGGAGATCGTGTTCCCGGTCCCGGATGGCCAGTCTCAACGCCACCCGGCTGGACGCCACGTCGGGAAAGATGTTTTCCAGTTCGTCGCTGTACAGCTCACCGTGATAGGTAATCAACTCCTTCTCCGCGGATTCAAACCGCTCAAAATAATCCCGGGGGGTGGCCATAACCATCTGTTCGTCCGGATGGATCCGGTTCCAACGTCTCACCGTTTCCGGAATTTCCTCCTGGGGAATGGCACCCCCGCTTCCGCAGGGCATGAGAATGTGCGGTGTGGTGGCCAGGGCCTCCAGGCGTCGATAGCTCTCCTCCCACCGGTCGAGCCTCAGCCCGGCCCGGTAGCCCAGAGGCATCCAGTGGGTCGGAATCTTGGTGCCGTCCAGGCCCTGCCACAGGAACTCGCTTACCCGGTTTCCGATCCAACGGGGAAGTCCCCGACGGAACGCGAGCCACTTATACCCCGACTTCCAGTAGATCTGGGGCAACTGGGCGTTCAACCCGAATCCGTCCGCCGCCCACGCCACCGGAACGTCGACCCCGAATCTTTCCTGACAGTAACGCTTCCCATAAAGAATCTCCCGGATCAATACCTCGCCCCCGGGAATCATGGGATCGGCCATGAGGTACTCGCCTCCGGCAATTTCGATCTTCTTTTCCCTTACCAGTTCCTCAACCTCTGAAAAGAGTTCCGGGTTCCGGTGCTCCATCACCTCCAGGGGGTAGGTCTGTTCGATGAGAAAGCGAAAACCGTGTTCCCTGATCATTTTGACCGCCTTGGAGAGGATGGACGAAAATATGATGAGATAGTCTTCCTTATTGAAAGCCCAGACGACATCGTAATGGGTGTGGGGAACGAGATAGATTGTCTTTTCCGCCTTTTCTGCTACTCTCGCCATCGTTGTTGACTCACCCTCCCGTGTTCCTGCAAATCCTCAACGGCGAACGATCATACCGCGAACCCTCTCATAAACTCTCCCACGTCCCCCACGTCTTCACAGCCGTACACCAGCTCCTTGATTTTCCTCTGACGCTCAGGGGGAAGAACCTGACGGGTCAAGGCCTGGAATTTCAGGTCCAGGTCTTCTTCCGTCATTGGCTCCCGGGGATCCCCTTTGGGATACTCCAGATAAACGGAAAACTCCCTGCCGTCCCGGGTACGGATCGTTACCCGGGAGGGCTGTTTCTCCGGGAAGAGCTCCTCGAAATCTTTGCTGGCCTCCCCCTTAATGGTGTGAATGAGCCTCTTCAGGCGGGGGTCGTCGATTTTCTCCCGGCTGAAGCTGGCAGGGGTTATCTCCCGGTCGAGTATGGCCCGGGCAACGCAGAAAGGGAGGGAGTGGTCGGCCGTTTCCCGGCTTTCCGGCCGGTACTTCTGGGGATCAAAGAGAATATCGCAGGCTCTGGCGATGGTGGTGATTCTCACCTCCTCGATGTCCTCCGCCTTGATATCGTTTTCCCTCACCAGTTTCAGGGTGGCGGACAGGTGGGTATGGGTGAGGGCTTCGGTGGGAAACGCCTTCATAGAACATTCCCGGATCTTGAAGGAACTGCCGAGTCCACCAACAAGTTTTTCCGTGTCCCAGCCGGGGCCCAGGACCTCCACCAGCCCCTCCTTTCCCTCCACAATCGGCTCCGTTCCCGTATAGCCTCTCTGGGCCAGAAGGGCGGCCATCACTCCCGCCTGGACCGCCATAGGGTCCACGGTGTTCTTCATCATGGTGAGCTGGCCGGCGGTGACCGCTCCCACGGTAAAGTTGTGGCTGGCGGATATGCCCACCGCATTGACCATCTGGTCTTCCGTAAGACCCAGGACCTTTCCGGCCACCAGGGGGGAAACGAACTGGGTCAGCGTGGCGTGGTGCCACTTCCGTTCCCGGATACCGGGCACGGCGAATTCGCACAACCGCATCTCGAATTCATACGCCAGAACAATCGCCGTTATGACCTCCTTCATGGAGGTGCCGGCCCGTTCCCCCGCCGCCAGGGCGGCAGGAATCAGGTCCGAAGGGTGGCTGGGATCCTGTTTCCAGTAAATATCATTGTAATCGAGGGCCCGCACCATGAGGGAGTTCAGAAAGGCCGCATTCGCGGCGGGCAGTCTGTCCCCGAAGGCGATGGCCGTCGCCTCCGGTCTGCCCCCCATCTCTGTCACAACCTGGTGGACAATGGTGACATCCTCAGTTTCCAGGGCACCGTAGGCGCAGGCGAGGGAGTCGTACAGGAACCTTTTCACGTCGTGAATGACTTCCGAGGGAAGATCCTCGTAGGCAAGGCCCACGCTGAACCGGGCCATGGTTCTTGACACGGAATCTGTCACGGACTTTCCTCAGAGACGGGAAATCACCGCCTCGGTGACCTCAAGACTGGTATGGGTGCCCCCCATATCGTACGTTCTCACCTTCCCTTCCCGGATTACCGCGGCCATCGCCTCCTCCAGCCGGGACGCTTTTTCCGTTTCACCCAACCATTCCAGCATCATCCGGGTGGTCAGAATCATGGCGGTGGGGTTGACTTTGTATTGTCCCGCATATTTGGGAGCAGAACCGTGGGTCGGCTCGAAAACGGCATAGTCATCCCCAAGATTGGCACTGCAGGCAAATCCTAAGCCCCCTACGAGCTGAGCACACAAATCGGAAAGAATATCACCAAACATGTTCTCGGCCACTATCACCTCAAAATCCTGGGGATTTTTCACCAGCCACATGCATTGGGCGTCGATATTGGTTTCCCTCAGTTCAATATCCGGGTAGTCCGCGGCCACTTCCCTGGCGGTACGGATCATGAGTCCCCCCGTTTCCCTCAGGACGTTCGGCTTATCCACCACCGTGACCGTACGGCGCCCCGTTCTCTGGGCATATTCAAACCCCCGGGTAACGATATTTCTGCACGCCTGCCGTGTCATGATCCGGGCCGAAAGGGCGACGTTCTCCAGGCCGAACGTCTCAAACTTCCCGGCCTTCGGATGATGGGCATTCAAAACCTCGAACACTCCCGGGGGGAGGGGGAAGAATTCCACACCGCTGTAGAGCCCTTCGGTGTTTTCCCGAAAAATGACGATATCAATATCGTCCCGGTAATTAAGGGGATTGCCGGGGTAGGCCTTGCACGGCCTCACATTGGTATGAAGATTGAACTCCTGTCTGAGCTGTACGATGGGACTGAAATAAACATACCCCTTAGGACGGAGTTCGGGGGCAAGCTCCCTGGCCGCTTCATCCTTGGGCTTCGAGGTGATGGCCCCGAAAAGGGCGCAGTCCGTCTCCCGCATGATGGCTTTCGTCCGTTCGGGAAGGGCGTTGCCTTCCGACTTCCAGAATTCCCACCCGATGTCCCCGTGGACGTACTCGCCGTCAAATTCCAGGGCGTCCAGAACCCTCCGGGCGCACTCCATCACGTCGTGGCCCACTCCGTCCCCGGGAAGCCACGCCACTTTGAATTTTTCCACCGGTCCTTTCCTTTCTCAGAAACTGTGGACGGGGGAAATAATCCCCACGTCGTTTTCGAATTCCGGAACCTTTTCCTTCAGGGAGCGGGAAAATGCGGACTGCAGCTCTTTCTCTTTAGCCTCCGGCAGGTGTTCTTCCAGGGCCAGTTTCACCAGGATAAGCTTGTGGTGCTCCGCCATGACGATACGAAGATCGTGAAAAGAGCGAACCTGGGGATGCCCCTTCGTCAGTTCTGTGAGCACCTTCCTGACTTTCCGGGCCTCGGGACCCTGGGTGGTAACCGGATCCACGTGAACGGTGACGTGGGCACGGAGGGCCCGGGTAATGGCCCGTGTCACCCGGGCGGCCACGTCGTGGGCCTTCATTTGATTTGCCCGCTGATCCACTTCGATATGAAGGGAAATATACCGGTTTGGGCCGTAGGAGTGAACCACAATGTGATGAACATCAACGACCTCGTCGATGTCCCGGGCCGTCCGGCGAATCTCTCCCACCACATCGGCCCCGGGAGCGGAACCCATAAGGGTCCCGATGGCGTTGCGGCTGAGGGAGAAGCCAACCCAGACGATGAAAAGACCCACACCTATCCCGAGAATTCCGTCCCACATTGCCCACCCCCGGTTGGCCAGAGCCATGGAGGCAATGGGAGCCAGAGAGGAAAAGACGTCGGAGCGGTGATGCCAGGCGTCGGCCACCAGGGCGTCTGAATCGATCAGACGGCCCAGGTTACGGGAAAACCGGGCCATTCCCTCCTTCAGCAGAGCCGTCACCACGAGGACGCCGAACATGAGGGGAGTGGCATTGACAATCCCAGGCGACTCGATACGTCCCACGGACGACCGGATGAATTCCACGCCCCCTACCACGATGAGCATGGAGAGAATGAGGGTGCCGATATACTCGGCCCTGCCGTGACCGTAGGGGTGACCCGCGTCGGCTGGTTTGCTGGAGACTTTGAAAACGAAAATGACCCCGAAAGAGGTCAAACTGTCCGCCAGCGTATGAAAGGCATCCGCCATGAGGGCGATGCTGTGAATGGCCACGGCCATAACCATTTTCACCCCAAACATAAGAAGATTCAAAACACCGGAAAGAACACCCTCCAGCACACCCACCCTCCGGCGGGCGCTCTGAGAAGTAAAATCAGAGGTGCGGGGAAAAAGCGTACTGACCAATCTGGACGTGAGACTCTTCACCGGCTGGAAAGCTTCCCTTTCACCCATTCCTCAAGTCCCCCCGCCAGAATGAGCTCCTGGGCGGTGGTTCCCACGGCGGCAAAGGGAAAGGAAGAGCCGTCCACACGGATAACGGCTCTCCTGAAATCGACGGTTCCCTTCAGACCGGTGCGGAGGGTCAGGTCCGCCTCCCCGAAAAGGTCCTTGAGATGGCGAACCAGGCCGGGGGCCTCCAGGGGGAGGAAGCCGTTATTGATGGCGTTTCGCTTATAGGTGGCGCTGAATGACCCCGCCACCACCAGTTGAATGCCGCACCCTTTCAGGGCCGTTGCCGCCTGCTCCCGGGAGCTCCCGGTCCCGAAATTGAATCCCCCCACCAGAATGTCCCCTTTCCTGACCTCACGCAGGAACTCGGGATCGTAGTTTTCCATGGCCACCTTCGCCTGTTGATCCGGCCCGAAACCGTCAATGTAGGTATATTTCCCCGGGAAGATGCCGTCCGTATTGAGGTTATCCTGATGGCAAAAGAGAAGGTCTCCATCCATGGTGGGAGGAAATCCTTTCAGAATCGGAACGGGACCGGTTTGGCTCTTTCCGTTGTCACCCATCCGGATATTCCAGACCGGTTCCGTGGCATCGTATCTCCGCGGACCTGCAATCTTTCCCGCCACCGCGGAGGCTGCCACCACCGCCGGCGACGCCAGATAGCTCCGGGCGTCACGGGATCCCATGCGACCCTTGAAATTCCGGTTGGTGGCGGAAATCCCCACCTCTCCCGGTTCCAGAAGACCCATTCCCAGCCCGATGCACGGTCCGCACCCGGGCGGAAGGGGAATGGCACCGGCTTCTACGAGGGCCTGCCAGTCCCCCCTTTTTTCACTTTCCTCCTGCACCTCGCTGGAGGCGGCGGCAATGTAGAACTCCACGGTGGGTGCAATCTTCTTTCCCCTGACGACACTGGCCGCCTGCGCCAGGTCCTCCACCCGGCTGTTCACGCACGACACCAAATAGGCCTTGTTGATCTTAACGTTCTTCTTCTCCATCTCGCTGACCGGCTCCATCACTTTCACATGGTCCGGACCGGAGACGTGGGGACGAACGGACCCGAGATCGAGGAACAGCTCCCGGGCGTACCGGGCGCCAGGGTCGGCTGTCAACGGTGACCGCTCCAACTCGTCGATGCGTTCACGGTTCAGGCGGGGATGCTCTCGCCGATCCCGCCGGCTCACAAACTCCTCCCGGCGCCGCAACCAGGTGATGGTCTCCCTATCCACGGGAAACAGGCCGGCCAGCGCCCCCCATTCGGTGGTCATGTTGGCAATGGTCAGGCGGTCATTCAGAGGGAGGTGCCGGATGGCGTCTCCCGTGAATTCCACGGCGTGGTTCAGCACCTGATCCTCGTTGAACAGACCGCACAGCGTCACAATGACGTCCTTTCCCGTCACCCCGGGTTGAAGTTTCCCCGTAAGTTCCACTCTGGCTACCGGAGGGACCTGCCACCAGGTCTGCCCCGTGGCCCATAGGGCGGCGGCGTCCGTGCGCACGACCGGGGTTCCCAAACACCCCAGGCCGCCGTACATGTTGGCGTGGCTGTCGGAGGCCACCACCAGGGTCCCGGGCCAGGCATACCCCTCCTCACACACGATCTGATGCCCGATCCCCCGGCCCGCCGGATAGAAATCGACCCCCATCTCCCTGGCGAATTCCTCGATTCTCCGGTATTTCTCAAGATTGGTTTCACTGCTATCCTGAATGTTGTGATCAAGGGTGAAAACGGCCTGGTTCGGATCGAAGAAACTGGCGGCGCCGATTCGACGGAATTTCGGAATGACGGCACCCGTGTTATCGTGGGTCATGACGTACGCCGGCCGGATGAAGACATAGTCTCCGCTGCGAACCGTCTGATCTTCTTTAAGGCCCACGGCAAATCTCTGGACGATCTTTTCGACAAGCGTTTGATCCATAATCCTAACCACGGATTACACAGATTTCACTGATTCTATCACAAAACAATTCTTTCATAGACAAGGGACTTGCTGGCAAAGTTAATCAATAAACCCAACCTTAGTCGGGTTGCCCTGAGGTAATTTAGAACCTGGGCCCGCTCAAAATCCCCCATTTGTTTAACGGCCTTTAACCCAACGATGACTTCACGATTTACCACCAGATCGCAGACAAAATCCTTCAGATGATTCCCCTTGTAAATAATGGGAAATGATCTCTGAACCTCTGAACTTCCATAGCACACCCGATGATCTCATAGGAAAAATCTCCGTGAATAAGATGTTTTGCCAAAGTCCGGGTAATTTGTGTAATTGGTGGTTTAGTTTCTGATGGCGTCGAAGGTCACAAAATCGGCATGATGAGCGATGACGGACTCGACGGACCGCTTCCCGAAATCACCCTCCTTGGAGTGGGTGGCGATAATGTGCTGAACCTCGGCGGGAAGACCAAAGCGGTGGGCAACGGCGACGCCGCTGAAGGGGTGGCGAAGCAGTTTCCCTTCACCGCTCGTGGTCAGTTTGCCCTCCACGATTTTGTATTCGAAAAGCTTTCCCACATCCATCAATATGGCTCCGGCAATGAGAATATCCATATCGATCTCAATTTCATCGCCGAAATTCTGCTTCATGATCTTCGCCATTTCCACGGCGAGGTGTACGGTGGTCCGCTTGTGGTTCATAAAGGAGATCTTGCAGTCCTTGATGAGAAGGGAAAAGGGAATGTTTCTCAGATCGTCTGCGCTCAAGGCGCTTTTCTCCAGGGCGTATTCCCAGCACCGGGTCACCTTCTCCCGGAGCTCTTCATCCTCGATCCACCCGATCTCCGGCCACAGTTCCAAGATGTTGTTGCTCATGATCCCTCCCGTCCAATACCGGGCCGGGGCTTACGGCGTGAGGCCCCTGACCCTGTAGATTGAGTCCAAGACGGTACCGTCCACCCATTTGACCACCCCGATAATCTCATCGGTGACATCCGGCTTCTCCGGAGGCCCCCCGCACAGGTCGTCCACCTCCTTCTTAATGTCCCCGATATCACGGATGGGAAGGCCGCTTTCCCGGGTGGCCCGGATGAGATCATCCCTCCGGGGGTTGATGGCGATGCCCCTTTCTGTGACCACCACATCGATCAGTTCCCCCGGACCGCACAGGGTGGTAACGTCGTCCACCAGGATGGGGATGCGGTTTCGAAAGGAGGGGATGGCCAGAATGGTGCACCGGCTGAAGAGGCAGTTCTGCCACCCTCCGATGCCATGAAGCAAGAGACCGTCGGAATGGGTCACCACGTTGGCGTTGAAATGAACATCCACCTCCGTCGCTCCCAGTACCGCCACATCCACCATGGTGGAAAAGTTCCCTTTGCCGTGCCAGTTATAGGATGTGAAGGGGGAGGTGTCGATGTGGTTGGGATTTTCGCGCATGGACCGGACCCCGTCCAGATCAAAGGTCTGGCCGTCGAGAATGTAATCGGTGAGGCCTTCCTCCAACATTTCCACCAGGTACCGGGTCGATCCCCCCCGGATGAATCTCGCCTTCACGCCGGCTTCTTTCATCAACTCTTTCAGGTAGATGGCGAATGCCAGGGCGGTGCCGCCGGCGCCCGCCTGAAAACTGAAACCGTCGTCCATGATGCCGGCTGCCTGGATGAACCTGGCTGTCAGTTCGGCGATATGGAGCCTGTCGGGGGACCGGGTCACGCGGGTCGTCCCCGACACGATTTTTTCCGGATCGCCGATGCGGTCCATGACCACCACGCAGTCGACATTCTGACCCTGAATTTGCCAGGGGACGCACGGGAAGGGGACGAGATTGTCGGTCACCACGATCACCCGGTCGGCGTAGAGGGAATCCACCAGTCCGAATCCCAGGAGGCCGCAAGCAGAAGGTCCCCGGTCGCCCGTGGCGTTTCCGAAGGGATCGGCCGTGGGCGCCGCCAGAACCGCAATGTCGATGTGGACCTCACCATCCTGGACCGCCTGCCATCGACCACCGTGGCTTCTCAGGACAGCTTTTCCCCCCATCCCCCCTGCCGAAGCGAACCTGCCCAGGGGACCGTTGAGGGAACCCTCCACCCAACTCACCACCCCTTTCTTCATGTGTCCAATCACCGGTTCATGACACGGGAAGGATGCGGAAGGAAACCACCGTACGTCCCGGATTCCCATCTTCGCCACCACATCAAACACCTGATTCATCAGGAGGTCTCCGTTGCGGAAATGGTGGTGGGAAGAGATGGTCATGCCGTCTTTCAAACCACACGCTTCCAGAGCCTCCCGGAGGGAGGGCACCACCTTGTTTCCGTCAGGGGGATAGTGGGAACAGGTGCGAATGGGAACGGCCGCCTTGTTCCCGGACGGCGTCTGTTTCCCCACCCCTTTGAACGGGACCTGAGGGACACCGTTGACCCGGGTGGGGACCTTCCGTCCCGCCGCGTTTGCGACCCTGCGCGGCCGTGGCGTCATGACCGGCGTCTCCAGTTCCTTGAGAGGGCCCCCGTGGCTACCGCAAGATCCACGGTCCGGAGGGCCCGTTTCACCACCGGGGGATCGATCATCTTGCTCCCCAGGGATACAACCGCGAGGCCCTTCTTCTGGGCCTCGCGAAAAGCGATCACGATCTCCTTCGCCCTCTCAATCTCGTCCGGGGTGGGAGCCAGCGCTTCGTGAATCACCTGGATCTGCCGGGGATGGATGCAACCCACCCCGTCAAATCCCAGCGACTTTCCGTCCTTAACAAATCTGCTCAGACCTTCCTGATCGTCCACGTCGCTGTACACGGAATCGATGGCCTGGATTCCCGCCGCCCGGGCGGCATTGACCACTGTGGTCCGGGCCATGAACGATTCCCGGCCCTCTTCGGTTCGACCGGTTCCTATGTCGGCAGTGTAATCCTCCAGACCAATGGCTAAGGCCACGTTCCGCCGGGAAGCCTCGGCGATCTCCAGCGCCTTCAGCACACCCCGGGCGGTTTCAATAATGGGCATCAAGAAAACGGGGTCCTTCCGGCCCCGGTCCCGGGCGATCTCCTCCGCCCGCTTCTCCACCTCGCGGATCTGGTCTGCCCCTTCTGCCTTGGGAATGAGAATCACATGAACGTTGTGAGGGACCACAAAGTCGAGATCCTCCAAGCCCAGTTCTCCCTGATTGATGCGAACCATCCGTTCGGCGCCAAAGAAGTCCACCGACCTCAGGGCATTTCTCACCACAAACCGCGCCGCTTCCTTTTCTTCGGGCGCCACCGAATCCTCCAGGTCGAGAATGATGGCATCCGGTCGGTGAATCCCCGCATTGAGCATCAGTTTGGGCTGATTCCCCGGAATATAGAGCCGGCTCCGTCTGAATCTTTCTTTCCGGGTCTTCTCCTGGCAGAAGGGTTTCATTTCCGGAAGGAATTCGGCCTTCAGTTCCGGATTCGCTTTCTTCAGGGCCGCCTCGATTCTGGCGGCCACCACAAAAGGAACGGCCCCGAAGTCCTCCAGGACTAACTCTCCCGATTCGACTCCCAGTTCGCGGCACACCTCCCGGGCCTGGGCTCTCAACGCTTTCCCGTAGAGCCGTTCCACCGTGCTTGTCACCTCGATAGAGAGGGGACGCCGGGACGGTGTAATAGAGACCCGGATATCCGAGCGGATCGTTTCCCCGGAAGGACCGACTGTGAACGCAGGGCTCACTTACAATAGACCGTGATCGGCAAAAGAAAAATAGGTGTCTCCGGCAATGATAAGGTGATCGTGGACCACCACGTCAATAGCCTTCATGGCGTTCTGGAGTGTTTCGGTAATCTGAAGATCTTCCTGGGACGGCTGGGTGTTTCCCGAGGGATGATTGTGAACAAACACCACCGCCGCAGCGTTGTTGGCCAGGGTCCGTTTTACCACTTCCCGGGGATAAACTGCCGACGTATTGAGCGTTCCCTCAAACAGTTCCTCAAACGAAAGGATCTGGTTCCGGCCGTTCAGAAAAACAACCATGAACACTTCCCGGACCCGGTCTCTGAGATTCACCTTCAGGTACTCCACCACCGCCCGGGACGATTTCAGGAATTCCTTCGTCTCAATCCGTTCGGAAAGATACCGGCGCGACAGATCCCGGGCCAGTTTCAGACCGAAAATATTGCGCCGGCCGATCCCCTTGATTTCGGACAGTTCGTCCGGGGAGGCCTCCAGAACCCCCCTCAGGGAGCCGAATTTCTCTACGGCTACCTTGGCCTGTTCCTTGCAATCTTTCCGGGGGGTTCCCAGCGTCAGGAGCAGTTCCACTATTTCATAGTCGTGAAATCCTTCCAGGCCCGCCTGCATGAATCTTTCCCGGAGCCTCTGTCGATGCCCCCGCGAGAGATCACCCTCCGGCACGGTTTCCCTCCCGGGCGGACTCCCCGTGCGACAGCTCCAGCAGTTTGTTCTTGAACTCCCTCAACTCCCTCACATTGCCGGGTTCAACCTCACCGGAGGCCCACTTCAGCTCAAAATCTTCGGGAGCATCGGTGCCCCCCTGCTTCCGATAAAGGGGATAGAGCTCATCGGGACGGCGGGGCTTGTTCCGGTGTAGGGTCGCCACTATCCTGTAGTTTACATCATCCAGCACATCATCCACAATTCTTGGCGGAATCCGCCTGCGCAGCATGACCTGTTCCAGATTTGAGAAGGCCAGTCCGCTCATCTGGTAGTCCTGAAAGGCCTCAAAGGCGATGGGAGCAACCTTTTCCACCAGAACCGCCATGGCCTTCGCGTACTGTCGTATTTCGTACTGGGCGTGGGGATCCATGCGGAGCTTGAGGAAATGGAAGATATTATGAAGATCTTTCTTCCAGTACCATTCGGTATAGAGGTTCACGGGGAGAACCGCCCGGGCCAGTTCCCGGGCGATACCGGCCTGGTTGAGTTCCGAGTAGAGGGCAAAGCTCCGTTCGGAAATCTCCCGGAAATAACGGATGACCCTGTCGGCCAGTTCCGCTGGAACTTCCGTCAGTTCCCGGCCCTGTTTGTTCACGGGGCTCTGAAAATGGATGTGATCGCGGTCGGGGATATAGAATTCGTCCCTGGCCTCGGAGTAGCGGAGACTGTATTCGTTGATGTTTGCCGTCCGGTGGCGCACCCACTGTCTTGCCACAAAGATGGGCATTTTGGCGTGAAACTTCAATTCGACCATTTCGAACGGGGTGGTGTGCCGGTGGCGCATGAGGTACCGGATCAATCCCCGGTCCTGGGAAATTTTCCGCGTCCCTTTCCCGTAGCTCACCCGGGCCGCCTGAACGATGGCTTCGTCTCCCCCCATGGTGTCGACAAGCCGGAGGAACCCCTTGTCCAGACACGGAATGGCCCCTTCCGGAATCCGGGCTCTCTCAGGCATGGGTAACCCTCCCCCCGGTGAGGATGTTCAGGGCGGCATTCACGGCATTCGGGTTCCCCGCAACGAGGCCCCCGGCGATCCGCGTTTTCCGGTTGTTGTAAGTAATGGGTTCTCCCTTGAGAGTAACCATGATCCCTCCCGATTCCGCCACCAGGCAGTGGCCCCCGCAGACATCCCATTCGTTCTTGGGACGAAGGGAGGCGAAAACGTCCCCTTTCCCTGCGGCGGTGAGCCCCAGTTTGTAGCTTACGCTTCCCACCGGTCTGACCTCCCCGAAACGTTTCCGGAAATGTCGCCACAACCCCTTCCGCGATTCGGTGCGACTGACCAGGATCGCCATGCGGTCCGGATCGGATTCGGAAGAGCACCGAATGGAGTGACCATTCAGGGCGGCACCCTCTCCGTCGTCCGCCGTGAACAATTCGCCGGTCACCGGATTATACAACACCCCCAGGACGGGGCGGTGATTCTCCACCAGGGCCACGCTCACCACAAAATGGGGCACCCCCTCAATGAATTCCCTGGTGCCGTCCAGGGGATCCACCACCCACACGCGGTTCTTCGCCAATCTCTCCCTCGAATCCACCGTCTCTTCGGAAAACCATCCGTAATCGGGAAACTCGGAAAGGAGAATTTTCTTCAACAGATCATTGGATGCATGATCGGCGGTCGTCACAGGGTTCACGGCAGACGACCTCGGTTTTCGGAACCTCCCCGGGGCGGAAGCCTTGTCCATGATCTGATAGTCCGACCGGTAATACCGCAGAATGATGTCCCCGGCTTTCCTGGCCGCATCCGCCGCGATCTCCAATTCCCGGTTCAAGACGAAAGCTTTTTTTCTTCTTCCCCCCTCATGGTGGTGCCCAGGAGGGTAAGGTTTTTCAGTGAAGCCCGGGTTTCTTCCCACCCCCGGGTTTTGAGGCCGCAGTCGGGGTTGATCCACAGATTCTCCCGCGGAAGGACCCGGGAGGCCCTCTCCATGACGGCCCGCATATCTTCCACCCGGGGGATGACGGGGGAATGGATATCCCAGACACCCAGACCGATCTGGCGGTCAAAATCGATCTTTTCAAAGCTTTCAATGACATGGCCCCGGCTCCGGGTGGCTTCGATAAAGATAGCGTCAAAGTCGAGCTGGGCGATTCTATCGATGATGTCCCCGAACTCGGAATAGCACATGTGAGTATGGATCCGCGTTTCCGGCCGGGCCCGGGTGGCCAGCCGGAACGCCCGGATGGCCCACCGGAAATAGGAATCCCAATCGCGCCGTTTTATGGGGGCTTTTTCCCTGAAGGCAGGTTCGTCCACCTGAACAATCTGAATCCCTGCCTCCTCATAACCGGAAATTTCGTCCCGCAGACAGAGGGCGATCTGATACGCGACCTCCTCAATGGGAATATCCTCCCGGACGAAACTCCAGGCCAGAATGGTGACAGGACCGGTCAACATCCCCTTAACCGGTCTATCGTTCAGACTCTGGGCAAAGGAGATTTCTTCGATGGTGAGCGGCCGGGGGCGGGAGACATCCCCGTAAACGATGGGGGGGCGGTATCCCCGGGTTCCGAAGGAGAGAATCCACCCGTTGCGGGTGGTGGCAATTCCTTCCAGTTTCTCGGCAAAGAATTCCACCATGTCCGACCGTTCGAATTCCCCGTGGACCAGAACGTCGAGCCCGATCTCTTCCTGAAACCGGATGAGCTCCGTGATCTTTTCCCGGATAAAGGAGGTGTAGGTTTCCCGGGTCAAATCCCCTCTCCGAAACGCCGCCCGTTTTTTCCGGATTTCGGAGGTCTGGGGAAAACTGCCAATGGTTGTCGTCGGAAAGGGGGGCAGGGGGAGGCGCTCCTGCTGCACTTTTTTCCTTTCCCCGTAGCTTTTCTCCCGGGAAAAGTCGGCCTCCGTCAGAGCCCGGATCCGTTTCCGGACCTCCGGGTTCACCCCGAAGTCTGTCGAGGCGTCATCTCTTTCGGAGGGGTGGTCCTGCTGGGCCCCGGCGATGGCGGAAAGCTCTGCCAGTCTCTCCTCCGCAAACGCGAGACGCTTCATCAGCCCGGGGGCCAGGTCCTCGTTTTGAACGGTCACCGGAAGATGATACAGGGGAGCCGCATTGGAGATGGCCAGATGACGGACGTGACCGGCAAGCTCATCCACCAGTTCCCTCGCCCGGGCCATATCGGTGCGCCATACATTCCTGCCGTCCACCAGCCCCGCGATGAGGATCTTGTCGTCGGGGAAACCCGTTTCTCTCACGTGTTGGAAGTTCTCCCTGCCGTGGACGAAGTCGAGGCCGATCCCCTGGACGGGAAGGGCAAAGAGATCCCGGGGAAAATCGACACTGTCGTAGTAAGTGAAGAGATAAATCCGGCAGCCCGTACCGGCAAGAATCGCGTAAGACTCCCGGATGGCGGCAATCTCTTCGGGTATCAATTCCATGACGAAGGCCGGTTCGTCCAGGTGAATCTCCTCGCACCCCTCGAGCAGCTCGCTGTAAACCTGCGTCAGCTTAAGAAGAAGGGGACGGAACTGTTCCGGCGGCACCCCTTTGGTGAGCCTCAGAAACGTAAAGGGACCGATGCAATAGGGGATCCCTGCGGAAAACCTCTCCCTGTATTCGGCGGGTTTGTTCCAGTGCAGACGGAGGGAGTCGGCGTTCACCCGGGACCAGTCCGTGACCAGATAATGGTAGTTGGTATTGAACCATTTGGTGAGTTCCAGGGCCTGTTTCCCCCGGCACAGTTCGTAGTATTCACCGAGGTGGGCGGGACGATAGAGTCCGGCCATGACGGCGGTGTCCAACATAGGATCGTAGAAGGTCATCTCACCCACGGGAAAGGTGTCCACCCACCGCCGGTAGGAGGCGATCATCTCCCCCTGGATATCATCCAGGGCGATTCTCAGCGCCTCTTCGGAGATCTTGCCCTTCCAGAATCCCTCAACGGCCCGTTTATATTCCCGGTTCCTTCCCAGCCTTGGAAATCCGTACGCGTAGGTTTTCACCGCCACCTGCCTTTCCTTCAATAAAATAAAAGCCGGTGCTTTCCGGCTCGTCGGCACCTTTTTAGCACCTTGTTTATTGCGCATCCCGATCTCCTCCATCGGGACGGTCGCGGCAATACGGCTCAAATCACGACGGTTCAAGTTTACCAAACCCTCGGGTAACAGAAAACACCTTTTGGGTGTCGTAAAGGGTCACGTCTTCCGTTGACCCTTAGAGAGCCGGGCGGTGACAGAGAAGGGTGACGGTGGACGGCAGACTTGTCCGTTGTAAATAAAGTGCTTGAGAACCCGGCATTTGGGGTGTATCTTTTGCCGAAGGAGCAGATTGGGAAGGCGACGGGTCGAGATTTTTTTGAACGTTTCTTTCAGCTTTTGCTTTTGACCGTAAAAAAGCAGATCGGCAACAAACCGGCCTCCTCCCGACCAGCGGGAGGTCCGGCGGAACAAGATTTTTTCTTCACTCTTCCTTCCTGACTGTCCCTTGTGAAACGGGTGCTGATAGCTTCGCGGTATGATGGAAAGATCGCGGGGGATACAGCGGTTTCTTAAGTCCCTTCCCTGATCGACCATCGGCCGCTACGGCCTTTTCAGTACCATCGCTAACGTTTAGTGAATGTTGACGGTTCACTATAGGACATAGGACTATTATGAAAAAACAAATTTACGTTTCTGAAACGCCCACGGAACGCCGGATTGCCATCCTGGAGGACGAACAACTGGTGGAGGTCTATGTGGAAAAACCTCATCATCAGGGGATGGTGGGAAACATATACAAGGGGAAGGTGGAAAACGTGATTCCCGGGATGCAGGCGGCCTTTGTCGATATCGGGCAGGACACGAATGCCTTCCTCCCGTTTTCTGAAATCACCAATCCCGAACTCCTGAAGGATGCCACCACCTCCGAGGAAGATGATGAGGGGGAAACGACCCAGGTTCATCCGAGACAGCAGATCGAGGTCGATCTTCAGACGGGCCAGGACATCCTGATTCAGGTCATCAAGGAGCCTTTCGCAGGGAAAGGCCCCCGCGTCACCACCAATATCGCTATTCCCGGCCACCTTCTGGTTCTGGTCCCCAACGCCCAATTCGTGGGCATTTCCAAGAAGATATGGGACAAATACGAGAAGAGACGACTGCGGAAAATCATCCATAATCTCGTGACGGATAACGTGGGAATTATCGCCAGAACGGAGGCCGAAGGAAAGCCTGAAAAGCTCATCAAGAAGGATTTCGATATCCTGATGAAAAACTGGAAGACCATGGAATCGAAGGCCAGACACATGAAAGCTCCCGCCCTGATTTACGAGGATCTCGAGACCGTTTCCACCGTTATCCGGGATCTGTTGACGGCCGACATCACCGCCGTGGTATTCGATTCCCGGAAACTTTTCCGGAGAACCCAGAGCTATCTGCAGGACGTATCTCCCGATCTCGTGCCCAAGGTGGAGCTGTACCGGGGACGGGTTCCCCTGTTTACCAAGACAGGGATCGAAGACGGGATCAGGAAATCGCTGCGACAGCGGGTCTGGCTGAAGAGCGGGGCCTACCTGGTGATTGAGCACACCGAGGCCATGGTGGTGGTCGATGTCAACAGCGGGAGATTCATCGGCAAAGGGGACCATGAAGCCAACTCCCTCAAGATCAACCTGGAGGCGGCCCGGGAGGCGGCCCGGCAGCTTCGTCTCCGGGACATCGGCGGGCTTATTGTCATTGACTTTATCGATATGCAGGAGGAAGAGTCCAAGAAACAGGTCTACAAGGAACTGCGCAAAGAGCTCCGGAAAGACCGGGCCAAGGTGGCCGTTTCTCCCATCAGCGAGTTCGGCATACTTGAGATGACCCGCCAGAGGGTGCGGCTTTCCCTCTTGCATTCCCTCAGCGAGGAATGCCCCACCTGCCGGGGGACGGGACGTATCGCCTCCAAGGATTCCATGATCACCCGCATCGACGCCTGGCTCAGGGAATTCAGACAGAAAAGCCGGGAGCTGAGGCTGAAGCTCCGGGTCCATCCCTCCCTGGCGGAGTACCTGAAGAATTCAAAGAAGGACGTGGTGAAAAAGTTCATGTGGCAGAATTTTGTCCATATTGACGTGGAAGCCGACGAAACCATTGCTCCGGACGGGTTCCGGTTCTTCTCGAAGAAGACGGGGTCGGAAATTACCGACCAGGCATAGATATGTCCTTGAGAAACGGTTGAAGAGCATTCCCCCGCACCCGCCTGCCCGGCAAATTTTTCATTTTTGAAGAAAAGTCAGGAAGGGTTAACTTTACAGGCTTTGCGGCCCCGGACTCCCGGGAAAACAACCATGTACGCCATTGTGGACATATCGGGCAAACAGTTCCTGGTGGAACCTGGCGCGGAGCTGGATATCCCCCGTCAGGCTGCCGATCCCGGCAAGAAGGTGACTTTCGACACCGTTTTGCTGATGGATAACGGGAAGAAGGTTCATGTGGGGCGGCCCACTGTCAACCAATCCTCCGTGGAGGCCACCGTCATCGGCCACGGGAAGACCGCCAAGGTTCCCGTATTCAAGAAGAAACGGCGCAAGGGGTACCGGGTGAAGAACACCCACCGGCAGGACTTCACGCGCATCCGGGTGGACGCCATCCGGGAGAAAAAGCCGGTGCGAAAACCTGCCGCCTCCTCGCGAAAGAAAACAACGCCTAAGACCTCCGCACCTGTGAAAGGGGAATGACCCATGGCCCATAAGAAAGGAATGGGAAGCAGCAAGAACGGCCGCGACAGCGAGTCCAAAAGGCTGGGAGTGAAGGCCTATGACGGCCAGTTTGTGACGGCGGGCTCCATCATTGTCCGTCAACGGGGAACCCGAATTCATCCCGGTCTCAATGTGGGCAGGGGAGGGGACGACACCCTGTTTGCCAAAACTGACGGCGTGATCAAGTTCGGCCGGAAAGCTCCGGGAAAGAAAATCGTCAGCGTCGTCTCCTGATTCCCCCTTTTCCCCCTACCCTCTGAATTCTCCCCGCTCCCCCAAAAGAACGATTCTGGAGATAACCCGGGAGCCATATCCCCTTCACAATCTTCAAAACCTCGGCTAAATTTAGCAGGCCGTTTCTTCGCGGCCCATCTTTTGCACACAACGATTGAAAGGAGGCAAACGGTGTCTCGAAAGAAAATAGCACTCATCGGGGGAGGCCAGGTAGGCGGCATACTGGCTCTCATCCTGGCGGAAAAGGAACTGGGCGATATCGTCGTTCTCGACATCCCCGAAGTCGAAAGCAAGGTAAAGGGAAAGGCCCTGGACATCATGGCCGCCAGGCCCCACGACGGATATGATGTCGACCTTCAGGGCACCAGCGACTACGCCGGAATTGAAGGGGCAGACGTGGTGGTGATTACGGCCGGAGTTCCCCGAAAACCCGGAATGACACGGGAAGATCTCCTCAGCATCAACCTGAAAATCATCCGGGAGGTGGCCGAAAATGTCAGGACCTATGCGCCGGACGCCTTTGTGATTGTCGTGTCGAATCCCCTGGATGCTATCGTGTACGCCTTTTACAAGTTGAGCGGATTCCCCAGGAACCGGGTGGTGGGGATGGCCGGTGCCCTGGATAACGGCCGGTTCCGAACCTTTATCGCCATGGAGACAGGGCTCTCCGTTCAAGACGTCTCATGCATCGTCATGGGCGGCCACGGTCCCACCATGGTTCCGCTCCCCCGTCTCGCCACCGTCGGGGGCGTCCCCTTAAGCTCCCTCCTTCCCCAGGAGAAAATTGATGCCATCGTGAAGCGAGTCCAGGAGGCCGGAACCGAAATTGTGAAACTGTACGCCAACGGCAGTGCCTATTTCAGCCCCGCGGCGGCTATTGCGGAAATGGTGGAAGCCTATCTCAAGGACAAGAAGCGGGTCATTCCTTCCGCGGCGCGATGTGAGGGGGAATACGGTATTGACGGCTACTTCATCGGCGTTCCGTGCGTGATCGGCGGCGGCGGGGTGGAAAGAATAGTGGAACTGGAGTTGACCGAAGAGGAAAAGGGGCTTCTTGGCAATACCCTTGATGCCGTTAAGAAAACCGTGGCAGAAACGGGGCTGTAACCTGGACGTTAGGCGTTAGAGGTTGGACGTTAGACGTTAGAGGTTCCGCGTTCGACCTACGCATTACGCATCACGTCTTTTCCGGCCTTCCGCCAGCAGGCGGACCTTCGGCCGGTCTTTTGTCACGCGTCACGGTCTTTCCAGGCTAGTTCTTCCTTTTCTCTGTGATCTCTGTGGTCACCAAAAGAATTGGGGTTTGGTGACAACTTTTTTCCCTATAGATTGTCTCACACCAGGTGACGGACACGGTTCATGGATCCGGAAACCATCACGTTGATTCAGCGGGCTCAGGCCGGCGACAGGGAGGCATTTCACCGCCTGGTGGCTCTCTACGACAGGCGAGTGATGGGAGTCGCGTACCGGCTGGCACCAACGGTTGAGGATGCGGAGGACCTGTATCAGGAAGTCTTTATGAAGGTGTTCAAGAGGATACACACGTTTCGCTTCGAGAGTGACTTTTTCACCTGGCTGTACCGGATTACCCTGAACACGGCCTTCAACCTCAAGAAGAAGGCGGGTCGCATTCGCACAGTGGAACCGGATCCCGAATGGAAGCAGGAGTACCTGGGCTGGATTGCCGACCCGACGGCCACCGCCCATGACAGTGCCACGGAACTCAAGACCGCCGTTGTCCGAGCTGTTAGAAAACTGTCGCCGAAGCAGCGAACAGTCTTTGTCCTTAAGCACCTCGAAGATCGGAAGATTTCCGAGATTGCCGCCCTCCTGAATTGTGCGGAGGGAACGGTGAAACGGTATCTTTTTCGCGCCGTGGAAAAACTGCGGGGAGAACTGAAAGGGTATGGCTATGTCTGACATATTGCCAGACCGCCTCAAGCGGTTGGCTTTCCTTTACACCTCGGGGGAACTGCCCCCCAGGAAGGCCAGAGATTTTGAGAAGAGGATGGAGTCGTCTCCGTCCCTGAAGGAGCTGGTTGAGGAATTGAAGCATACGCTCGAACTGGCCCAAACGGTGGAAAAGAAGGAACCTCCACAGGCCTTTTTGATCCATCAGCGGAATCTCTTGAAAGCCAGGATTCAAGCACTGGACGCATCCTCTCCAGGCCGTTCCCTTCTTGAACGGCTGCGGGGGATCCTGGAACGGACTTTCCAGGTGGTTACGCTTCAGCGGCAACCGGCCCTGGCGGCCGTCACCTACCTCATTCTCGGTCTGGTCATGGGGCGGTTTCTCCTTTCCCCCACCGTTGGTCCCGTTCCTCCGGCAGGGACCCGGGCGTCAGTGGAAGAACGCATTCAGGCCATTCTGGCCGGGGGGCAACTGGCAGCCACCCGGATTGAACCGGTACGCAACGGGTCTGACAGGATTACTTTCCGTCTGAGGGCGGAGGATGAGTTCACCTACACCGGCGGGCCGGAAGAAAGACTGGTGAGGGAACTGTTGTACTACCTCCTTTTGAACGAATCGAACCCGGGCAGAAGACTCCAGTCGATCAAGCTTATCTCCCACTTTGATGAAGACGACGAGATGAAAATGGTTCTGGTGGCCGCGGCGCTTTCGGATGAGAATCCGGGCGTGAGACTGCGGGCCATCAAGAACCTTGCCTCTTATTCCGCGGACAAGACCATTCGGGACACCGCCATCAAACTGCTCCTGGAGGATACGAACACGGCCGTCCGCATGGAAGCCCTCACCATTCTGTTCAGGAATCCCGAGGGGCGTCTTGTTCCTATTCTTCAGGCGGTAACCCGGCTGGATGAAAATCCGTACATCCGGACCCGGGCCGCAGAACTTCTGGACAGTCTGGAGGCTCCGGGGGAGGAATAGGGATGGGACGAAACGTCGTGATGGTGGGACTTTTCCTGGTGACAACTCCTCTTTGGGGCCAGGACCTCACGCGGGAGGCATACACTCGCTATGCGGGGTCCTCCGTCTACACCTTTCCCTCCACGGAGCCCGGGCAGCTCGTCATGGAGAATGTGAGAGGGGACTTTTCCATCACCGGAACGTCGGGCCACGACCTGGAAATCACCGAAACCATAACCGTCCGGGCCGGAACGGAAGAGAAGGCAGCCCAGCTTTATGATGAAGTCCGGGCATCGGTGAAGCGGGTTTCCAGTGAAGATGAACCTCTTGCCGTTGCCATTACCGGCAGGTCCTTCAGACACGGTCACGTTTCCCTCGACTATTCCATCAAGGTCCCTCCCATCTTTTCCGTGAAGCTCGCCTCCCAGGGAGGGGACGTGGATATCACGAAGGTGAAAGGTCAGATTGACATATCGTCGGGAGGCGGCGACCTCAGCCTGTCGCACCTCTCCGGCAGGGTCACCGCCGCCACTTCCGGAGGTGACATTGACGCCTACGAGTTAGGGGGAAGGGTGTTCTTGAATACTTCCGGTGGCGATATTGATGTGGAAGAGGTCCAGGGGGACCTGAGGGTCCGGACGTCGGGAGGAGACATCCGCGTGGAAAAGGTTCGTGGGGGCGTCTCCGTCATCACCGAAGGGGGCGACATTGACCTCATAGGGATTGACGGCCGGGAGATCGTGGGACGGACCGGCGGCGGCGACATTACGGCAACCACGATCACCGGAAGGGTTGATCTGTCCACCTCCGGCGGCAACATTTTCACGGAAGATATCACCGGTGATCTCGATGCCTCCACTTCCGGCGGTGATATTGAAATGGACAACACGGAGGGATATGCCCGCGTCTGGACCTCTGCCGGATCCATTATCGGCAAGAAGATGCTGGGCGGTGTGGACGCCCGGACCTCGGCGGGGGACATTGTGATCGTCAAACGGTGGGAGCCCGAACTGGATGACCATGACATTGACCTCAAAGCGTCAGCCGGAGACATTGAGCTCACCATGCCCGCCGATTTTTCCGCAAGAGTTTCTGCCCGTGTTCTTTCTCCTCGCACCAGACCGGGGGAATCGATCGTGAGCGATTTCCCGCTCGATATCACGGCCTCCGAAGCCGTGACCCGAGCCCGAGGGACCCTCCGGGACGGCCTTTACTCCGTCAGGGTGGAATCGACCATGGGCACCATAACCATATTCCGGGGGGAGTGACCATGCCCTACGTAATTCCTGCTGTGGTGGGTCTCTTAACGGCGGGAATGGTTTCCGGGTACTCTCCAACCGATACCGTTGCCACCGACTCCGTCGCCATGGAAACCATCGCCCCGTTTGACACCCTGCCGTATACCGGCAAGGAATCCAAGTTCTTCGGAGACTACTATGTGGGACCCGGCCAGGTATCCCGGGAGAACATCCGCATTTTTGGCGGAAATCTCGGTGTGGCCGGCCAGGTGGACGGTGAAATCATCGTCCTGGGAGGAGATGTTACCCTGGAACCGACGGCCGTCGTGAACGGGCAGATTGTCGCCATCGGCGGCAGCGTCATAAGGAAGGAAGGGGCGGTGGTGAACGGGAAAGTGGTGGAGGCCAATATACGGGAAGGCATTACCTATTCGGAAGGACCCTCCCGGGAGACGAAACCGAGGCACCGAGAGTTCGGTCTGAAGGAAAAAGGCCGTCCCGTGCCCGGACCCTGGGTCCATGCCGACACCCGGTGGTTCGTCTATAACCGGAATGAAGGATTCCGTTTCACCCCCATAAACTGGCACTGGGACCGCCGCTCGAGGTCCAGCTTCCGCCTGAGTCTGACCCTCGGTTACCGGTTCGGACAGCACCAGCCGGCGGGACGACTTACCCTGGAGAAACGATTGGCACAGAAACTGCTGCCGCCGGAAATGCCCGGGATTATCGTTTTCGCCAGTGCCCTGCGCGAGACTCGAACGGACGACGGCTACCGCCTCCCGGAAATGGAAAACTCCCTGGCCGCCCTCCTGGCCCGCCAGGACTTCTACGACCGGTGGGACGAAGAAGGATACGAGGCGGGACTGGCGGTGACTCACCCGCACTTCTTTGCCAGAGGTGCCTACCGCCATACGGATATCGATTCCCTCTCCGTCACCCGCCGTCAGGCCCGCATTTTTCAAAAGGAGCGGCAGTTCCGGACAACCCTTGCGGCCGTCCCCGACAATATCAAGAGTATCCTGGCCACCCTCCGGGGGAAAATCCGGGACCTCAACTCTCTTGCCACCGGCCTGGACATCGGGATTACCGCGGAAAGGATTCTCCAGTCCCGTGTCGACACGTTCACCCGGTGGCTGGTCCGCTGCACCGCCAGCTGGAAGGCGGCGCCGGACATTGTCCTCCGTTCCCGGTTTATGGCAGGATCTGCCCGGGGGACCCTGCCCGGGTACCGCCTGTTCGGCGTCGGTGGACTCGGTTCCGTGAGCGCATATCCCTATAAGACCCAGGAGGGCGACCGGATGGTGCAGCTCAACACCGAACTCATCTTCCTGCCGGAATTCATCGGCAAGGACTGGCTTATCTCCCTCTTCAGCGACCTGGGGCATGCCTGGATGCACAGCGACTACGGATTTACAAATCTGGATGCCATCACCGACCGCGGCATCAGCGCCATCGGAGTAGGGGTGGGCGACGACGATCTCGACTGGCGAATCAATCTGGCCCGGCCCCTTGACGGGAGGGACATCTGGGAAACCACGTTTCGACTCAATCTCAATTTCTGAAACCTGTGAACATGACCCGTACCGCCGTTGCCGTTTTCTTCCTGACCCTTCTCTCCGCCCAGAGTACCCCGGAAAGGGTCACGGAGGAGATTCTGTTCGATGTGGGCAAGATCAATCGAATGGACGTAACCATTTCCTACAGTCTGGGCAGCCTGACCCTCACCCCCAACGTCCGGTCTGACCGGATCGGAGGCCAGATTGAATATGATCCGGGGATGATCACCCCCCACCTCCGGTATGAGACCGTGGGATCCCGGGGGAAACTCGACATCGCGGTGGAACACGGACCCGAATTTGATGACGAAGAAGCATTCTCGTTTCCGGGAGGCGTGTCCGGAAGATGGAAAGATAAAGAAGGAGAAAAATACCGGGCCGATCTGGACATTCGCCTTCCTCCGGGGATTCCCCTGGACATGGAATTCGATCTCGGTCTGGGACAGACGGATCTGGATCTGTCGGGGCTTTCCGTCTCAGGGTTGCGACTCGAGTGCGGTTTGAGCGATGTAACCATCACCATGGATACCCCTAATCCTGTCCGTACCCGCACCCTTACCATCAAGACGGGCCTGGGCGATTTTAACGCCAGGGGACTGGGAAACCTGAAAGCCAAAGCCGTGCGCGTGAACGTGGGGTTAGGTTCCGCCGACCTCGATTTCTCGGGAGACGGAATTGAGGACATGGACGGCAAGATTGAGGTTGGCCTCGGTTCCCTTGATCTTGTGCTTCCCCGGGAGGCCAATGTTCGCCTGGAGGTCAGCAAGTCTTTTCTCTCTTCCGTCGATGTGAACGATCTCGTCCAGGAGGGGAGTCACTGGGTGAGCGACCGTTGGGAATCGGGCCGGCCCACCCTGGAGCTCGATATCAGCGTCGGTCTCGGGTCGGTGGACGTTGAGGTAAAATAGAGGTCAGTTGACCGGGAGGGTTATGTGATGAAGAAAGCGGGATTCGTGGTCCTGAGTGCCGCGGGACTTCTTGTGAACTCGTGCCTGGTCAAATCGGTCCACCCCTGGTACGATACCGGTACGGTCGTGTTTGAACCGGCCCTCCTGGGCGACTGGTCCAATCCGGAGGAAGGGATTTTCTTACGTTTTTCCCAGAAGGGAGACAACATCTTCTACGACGTAGAATATGTGGAGGACAACGACACGACGTATTTCAGAGCCTTTCTCACCCGGCTCGATGACGAATTATATCTGGACTATACTCCCCGGCCCGGTACCCTGGAAGGGTGGACGGACATCCTCATGCTCCCTCTCCATTCCCTGATGAAAACAGAGCTGAATCCGGGTGAGCTGGTTCTCACTCCTCCGGACTATTCCTGGTTGACATCCCGGACCAAATCGGGCGATCTTGAAGAGATTCAATACCAGCTTGTCGGTGACGATCCCGTCCTGACATCTCCCACACCGGCCCTGAGGCAGTTTATCGTGCGCTACGGGAGCCAGGAAGGATTCTGGGGGGATCCCCTGAAAGTCACCCGGGGAAATTAGACTTTATCTGGCGGGCGGCAGCCATTCCTCCAGACGCTGAAGGAGTTCTTCCCTGACAAACTCTCCCGCGACAAAATATACCGTTTCCCTGTCCCCGCCGAGCAGAATAATGTGAAAAGGGGTGCCCCATCCCCGCTCGTCCGCCAGGAGCGTCCTCAACCGGTAGTGAGTGGTGGTTTCCCGGAGATCCTTGAATTTCCCCGGGATCTGCCCCAGGTAATAAGGCATCGAGAGACCGTAGCGTTCCATGAATTCTTCCGCCTTCCGGGGACGGGTATATTCAAATACCGCCACCATGCCGAGACCCCGGGCCTCCCACGCCCGGTACAGCTCCGAAAGGAAGGGTGCTTCATAGTTGCAATGTTCACACCATTCGGCGACAAACGAAATGATCAAGACGGGAGGGTAGCCCGACCGTTCAAACGGGTCCAGTATCCCCAGCACCTCCCCCCCGGGAGACCTGACCGGGAAGTTCAAGAGCCGGCGAACAGAGTCTTCCCGGGAGGAACGGATGGATGAGTACTCGTGATCCTCCTGGCCGGCCATAGCATGGGGGGTACTCATCAAAACGGCCGCCACGACTACCCAAACCATGACTTGATCAGGTAAAGGGTGCTGAAGGTCCCCTTGAACGATACGATAAGCCACACAATGACAACGAGGACGAGAAGGGTGAAACTGCGCAGCAGCATATAGCGCCGGGGAAGCCCCGCTGTCGAGTCCCCCGATTCCAGGGTATTCCGGAGTTTCCTCAGTCTGGCTCGACCGGCATGGTATGATCCTATGGCCACCAGGGCAAGGACGATTTTTGCATGCATGATCCCCTCTTTAAGCCAGAAACTGCGCTCCACGAGCAGGAGAACACCCACCAGGGGAATGAAGAACGAGGCCATCATTTCCGTTTTACCCGACAGGGCCTGGATCCGTTTCACCACCCGGATTCTCTCGTCACGGCCTCCCCTTCTGAACCGAGCCAGAAACCAGTCGTCCGCCACAATGGCCGGAACGATCCACAAGAGCATCAGCAGGAAATGGACGATCACATAGGCGTTGTACATGGGTCAATTCCCCCTGCCGTGGGGCATTGAAAGCCACCCGATGATTTCGTCCAGCTCTCGAAAGGAATCGACCAACCAGGTAGGGTCCTCCGCTTCGATCTTCCTTTTCCACTCGGCACGGCGGCATACAATCAGGGATCGAACACCGTTCATGTTCGCGATTCTCGCGTCGTTGGGGGTGTCCCCCACCAGGACAACCCTGTTCAGGGGATAGGCTTCACTGAGAGCCTCCCAGGCCAGTTCCGGAACCCTCCAGAGAAGATCCTCACGGTTGGCACCGTCGTCTCCGAATACGCCGAACTCAAATTCATCCCACAGGTCAAACCGGGCAAGTTTCGTGACGGCTCCTTCCCGGAGATTGCCGCTGAGAAGTCCCACGCGCCACCCTTCCTCCCGGCACCGCCGCACGAGCTCTATGGCGTCCGGGTAGAGATACGGTTCGTCATAGGAGGGATACTCCGCCTTCAACCGGGTGAGATAGTCGTTAAGAACCCGCTCCACGGCTTCGTTCAGATCCCCCGGGTTGAACCGGACCTTCCGAAGGGCATTCCGGATGATGGAAGGATCGGTGAATCCGGCCACCTCTTCCATCTTGAGGTCGGGTGAGACCCCGGCTGCCCTGAATACCGCCTCATTCATAAGCCTGCGGGCCAGAGTCCCGGGATGGATCAGCGTTCCGTCAATATCGAACAGAACCAGCAGCTTGGTGTTCCCGCCTCCGGACATTGGTTGCAGGGAGAAGACGCCGGCCCTACAACCGGGCAAGGACGCTCCGGTTTACGGCTTCCACCTTCTCCTTTCCAAAAAGGAGTTCCACCAGTTTGAAGGCAAATTCCATGGCACTTCCGGCCGCCTGTCCGGTGATGACCTTTTCGTCCACCTCCACGCGCTCCCCTGTGTGGCGGGCGCTGGAAATGAACCGGGAGTGATTGGGGTGGCTCGTCACGGTGCGCCCCGTAAGCACGCCAGCTTCCTCCAGGACCATGGGAGCAGCACAGACCGCGGCCACGAACCTGCCGGCGGTACTTAACTGACGAACGGCCCGCAGGACGGCATGGGAGGTTGTCAGGTTTTCCGCCCCCGGCATCCCCCCCGGGAGGACAATCATGTCAAACCCGATCACATCAACCGAGTCGAGACGCACGTCCGCTTCTATGGCGATGCCGTGGGAACCCTCCACCACGTCCCGGTCCACCCCGGCCACCACCACTTCGGCCCCCGCCCGTCTGAGAATGTCGATGATGGTAACCCCCTCGACCTCCTCAAATCCTTCAGCCAGGGGAACCAGAACCTTAGGCATGGGGTAAGTTTAACTCCTCCCACGTATGAAATTCAACGGCCCTTCAGACAAACCATCAACCACAGTGCCTTCGTCGTGAGCCTTCGTCGCCAGCTCAGTCGAACGAGCACAGAGAAGTCATTGGGATCCTCGATGCCAGTGGTGTGTAACAGAAATTCCTTCATAAAGTTCTTGACCCCTCATTCTATCCTTCTCCCCTGGGGAGAGGGGAGGGTGAGAGTCAGTGTCCTCTGTGGTCAAGACTCGGACTAAAGCCGAATCACCTCCCCCGTCCGTGAAGAGGCGATGAGCGACACGATCTCCCGGGCAATCGCCTCCGGTTTGATCCATCTCGAGACATCGGCACCGGGCATGGCCTTGCGGTTGGCGGGAGTGTCGATGACCGTCGGTATCAGTACGTTGGCCGTCACGCCGTGATCTTTCCCCTCTGCCGCCAGAGTGCAGGTCAGATTAGTGACGGCCGCCTTGCTCACGGCATAGGGTCCCGAACCGGCCATCCCCTCCAGCCCCGGCACTGATCCAAAATTGATGATTCGACCGAAACCCTGGGACTTGAAGACGGGGACGACTTGCCGGCAACAGTTCAAAGCCGAGGTGAAATTCAGATCCAACATTCGCGACCAATCCCCCGGGCTTGCCTCCTCTACCACGCCGCTGGACGTAAATCCCCCCACCAGATTGATCCAGACGTGACATGTGCCCAGATGGCGACGTATCTCTGCCACGAGGGCGGCCACACTCGCCTCATTCAGCACATCGGCCGCGGCCTCAAACCGCCCCCTTTCCACTTCCCGCCACGTTACGTCCCGGCCCCGGGTGACCCCCACGACAGCCCGGCATGCCTCCTGCAGAGCGGTGACGACGGCGGGACCTGTTCCCCCCGACGCCCCGGTGACCACACCCACCATTTCCTTTAGCCTCATGGTATTTCCCCCGCCATTTTCCGCAGTCGATCCCGCACATGGTTCCGCAGTTCTTCCACCGACATTCCCCGGTATTCCTCATAGGGGATAACGTCTCCTATCTCCACCCGCACCACCCCGGGGCGAAGGCGCCAATCCATCATCGGTTTCACCTCATACGCCCCCTGAATGAGCATGGGGATGATATCGGCCCGGGATTGAAGGGAGAGGTGAAACGGTCCCTTCTTGAATTCCCCGATCCTTCCATCCACCGTGCGGGTTCCCTCGGGTGCCACCATGACGGGAATTCCCCGTTTCAGTTTTTCCCGGGCCATGTCAATGCTTTCGATGGCTTTTTTCAAGTTCTTCCGGGGAATCGGTATGATGCCCCACCGCCTCAGGACGGTACCCCAGAAGGGAAGTTTGAACTGATAGGCCGCTCCCAGACCGGTCATGTAACGGTATACCACGGCGCCCAGGATGAAGACATCAAGAATCGATTGATGATTCGGCATCAGGATGTACCCCTCGGGCCGTTTAAGCCTGTGTTTTCCCTTCACCCTGAGAACGGTCCCCGAAGAGAGGAGAATGTACCGGCTGAAAAACCGTACCAGCGGATGCAGATACCGGGGAGGAAACAGGAACATGAGAGGGATGAGAACGACCATGCTGACGACAAAGGCCACGAGGGCGAAGGGCCACAGGAGAACGGACACCACGGTCTCGAAGAGTCCCGGTTTGACCCTTTCCTCCCGGAGCGACAGGTCCGTGTGAGCCTCCACTTTCCGGACCATCCCCACCGCCACTCCGATGAGAACGACGATCACACCCGCCAGAATCACAATCTCCGGCCTCATCCTTTCGATGCTTTCCTCCTCTCGATCTTCCGGTTCACACGATTCAAACGGTGGCGAAGGGCACCGACGTCGTCATGGCGACGGGGGGAAATTTCCCCCAGTGCCCGCTCCACCAGCTCCCGGGCCCGGTGGAGATCCCCCGTTCTATGTTCATAGTATTTGGCCAGCTCCACGTAGGGCAGCAGATGAAAAGGAGCGTGACCGTCCACCATTTGCCTCCACACCGCTTCAGCTTCCTTCCACCGTCCCAGGGATTTGTACAGCATGGACAGCCGGGAGTCGATGAGCGCCGCCCTGTGGGAGGATGTCTCTTTCAATCTGGCCGACTCCAGGGCCCGAATGGCCTTTTCTGTTTCCCCGTGACGGCCAAAGATCTTTCCCCGGGAGAAATCGAGGGCCGGATCCCCCCGGGTCCCCTCACCCCGCGTTTCGACCCACAGGAGATAGGTCATGGCGGCAAGGGCCGTAATATCGTCAGCATTGTGCCGGAAAACCCTGTACAAGGGGTCCGGATCGCCCCGCCGCACATAGGCAAAATAGGCCTGAGGAATTTCCTCCCCGGGGAGGTCATCCACCCGCTCAAATCCCAACACCTTTCGTTCTATTGTTTGCAGTTTACAATTATCCAGGGAGAGCTGCCACAACTGCCGGCTGGGGTGGAGAAGATCGAGATGGTCCATCCGGGAAAAGGGGCTTTCCTTTCTCTTGAGGAGATAGCGCGTCTCCAGGAGGGGAATATCGAAGGCTTTTCCGTTAAAGGTGACCACGGTGTTGAAAGGTTCCACAAACTCGCTGACCAGGTCCAGCATCCCTTCCTCCCGGGCATGGGACTCACTGAAGAACTGTTCAATGCGGAATTGATCCCCGTAGAAGTAGCCGACGCCGATGAGAAAAGGGAGCGTCCCGCCGGCCCCCGCCAGTCCCGAGGTTTCCGTGTCGACAAAAATGGTCCGGGTGTGATCGAAGGTCCGGGGCGACGGGAAGTGCCCCCAGCGGGACAACCAGTCGTCGGAAACGGAGGCCACGTTGCCGATCCTGACGTTGCCGCACCGGTGATTTTTCCCGTGGCGCACCCTTGCTACAAAAATGTCGCCCCACGGCGTCGGGACGTATGTCCCTTTGACGAAATGGTGCATCCCGCGCCTGGCCCGGGTAAACGAATCGTCGGGCATCCCTTTCACCTCGTCCGGTTTGCCGTAAAGCCGCCGGAGACGCTCACGGAGACGGGAGGATTCCCCCGTTCCGGCCCGTGGCTTCACGGTTTCCAACCCCTTGTCCTCAACACGTCAAAGAGCTTGTGATTGGCCTTCGGAAAAGCGAACCGGGATATCTCGGCGGGACTGATCCACCTCCGGTCCTGATCCCCGTTTTGGATCCCCGGCTCCCCTTCGGGGAGACAGTGAAACGCATGGAGAGTGACGGAAAAGTGGGAATAGGCATGATCCACCGTACCCACAAAATCTTTCACACGGACGGCGAGACCCGTTTCCTGGCGGACTTCCCGTCTGAGAGCCTTTTCAGCCGATTCGCCGGTCCGGACTTTGCCCCCGGGGAACTCCCACAGACCTCCCAGAAGACCTTGTGCCGGCCGCTTTTGAATCAGAAATTTCCGGCCGCTCCAGATGATCCCCACCACGGCCGTCACGTGAGGACGGGGTTTCGGTTTCACCCGCACGGGAAACTTCTCCGGATGGCCCTCCCGGTAGCCCCGGCAGAAGGGTGTCACCGGACAGTCAAAACAGTGAGGCTGGTTTCTCCGGCAGATCAGGCTCCCTAAGTCCATGATCGCCTGATTGAAATCCCCGGGACGGCTGCGGTCCATCCATTCCATGACCGTCTCCCGGAATATCTTCCCCCCTGCCTCCACGGGGCGGTCGAAGGCGAGAACCCTGGACATGACCCGGGCCACATTGCCGTCCACGGCCGGCACGGCACTGCCGAAACAGACCGACAGGACGGCCCCGGCGGTATAGTCCCCCACCCCCGGAAGGCCGCGAAATTCTTTCCATGATGAGGGGATCTGGCCTCCATATTCGCTCACGACGCGGCGGCAGGCCCGGTGAAAATTCCGGCACCGGGAATAGTACCCCAGCCCTTCCCACATTTTCAGAACCTCATCCTGAGATGCCCGGGCCACCGCTTTCACGCCGGGAAATCTCTCAATCCACCGGGTGTAGTAGGGGATGACCGTTTCCACCTGTGTCTGCTGCAACATCACTTCCGAAACCCACACACGGTAGGGGTCCCGCTCCCCCCGCCACGGCAGAGTCCGCCCGCTCCGGTCGTACCACTCCAGGAGCGCTTCGGAAAAGGAACTCATGAATGGTCGTTTGCTCCTTCCCACCGTTCGGCCTGTTGCACGCTTTCCGAATACCGGTTGACCTGATCTTGAATTTCGGAGAAACTCCACCCCAGACGGCTCCCCATGACACGGGCAATCCGGCGGACAGCCGCCAGACCGTGGTCCCGGGAGAAATGCCTGAGCGATGTTCGCCTATCCATGATGTCCTGCAGCGTAACGGCCATTTCGTAATCCATGGAATAGAGAATTTCGCCCAGAATGGTCCCGCTCGCCCCGTGGAGATCTTTGAACCAAACGGGGTCGTGCACACCGTAGCCCAGAACGCCCAGAAACCGTGTTCCGTAGGTGCCCAGCAGACGCTCCCGGCTGGCGGCATCCAGAGGCCAGCCGCGGGAGAGGTCTTCCATGACACGCCTCCGGTAGGAGAAAAAGTCTCCCACATCGCCGCCCTCCAGGGGAGTCGTCCGGGTCTGACAGGGTTTGAGCTTCCATCCCAGTCTCCTGCCATACCGGTGTACGATGTCATCCACCACGTCTTCCGCCATGGAGCGAAAGGTGGTGAGCTTCCCGCCAGCCACGACCACAAGTCCGTCCCGGGGGTGGTCAACGGTGTAGTCCCGGGACACCTCGCTGGGACTTCCCTCCATGGCAACCAGGGGACGGACACCGGCCCATGAGCCGATAACATCCTCCGGCCCCACGGCCGCCCCGGGGAAATAGTTGTCCAGGGTATTCAGAATATATTGCCAGTCATCCCGGGTGGCTCTCACATCGTCCAGATCGCCGGAATAGTCCGTATCGGTGGTTCCGGCAAAGAAACAGTCGCCCACGGGGACCACATAAAGGGGCCGCCGGTCGAAAGCAAAGAGAACGACCACGTCGTCCGTGGGGATTTTCTCCCGCTTAAAGACCAGATGAACACCCTTGGTGGGACGGAGGAGGTCCCCCTCTTCGCCCGCCAGACGTCGCACTTCATCGGTCCAGGGTCCCGCCGCACTCACTACCACCGACGCCTGAACGGTACCCGGGTCACCCGACAGTTCATCCCTGAACCGCACTTTCGGACCGTGAGGATCGTCCCAGTCAAATCCTTGAGCCCGCACGTAGTTGGTTATCACCGCTCCCGCCTGCGAGGCGGCCAGGACAACCGCCAGGGTCAGCCGGGAATCGTTCACCAGACAGTCGTGATAGAGAAATCCTCCCTGAAGCCCCTGTTCTTTAAGGTAGGGAATACGACGAAGCATTTCTTCCCGGGAGAGCTTTTCATGCCGGGCAATATTCATTTTCCCCGCCAGGATATCGTACCCGGTGAGACCGATTCGAAGCTCCATCATTTTCGCCGCACTCCGGCCGTAGATGGGAATCACGTGGGTCTGGGGATGCACCAGGTGGGGAGCCAGTTTCAGAAGAAGTCCCCGTTCGTGAAGGGATTCCCTCACCAGCTTCACATTGAGCTGCTTCAGGTAGCGAAGGCCCCCGTGAACCATCTTTGACGACCGGCTGCTGGTCCCGCTTCCAAAATCGTCCTTCTCAAGGAGAGCCACCTTGAGACCCCGGAGGGCGGCGTCCCAGGCGATCCCGCCGCCGGTGATGCCGCCGCCGATCACAAGGAGGTCAAAGGTGCCGGTATCAAGACGGCGTCGGTGAGCCGCCCGCCCCTGTCCGGAGGGATGGGTTTCTTGCGCCGTCCATACAGGATCGAGAATCGCACCCGGATTCATGATGCTCCAGGGGTCGACCCGCCGCTTCAGTCCCGCCATCATGTTCAGCGGTTTTTCGCCCAAGAACGATTTCATCCACCGGGCGTGGTCCTTTCCAATGCCGTGATGGTGGCTCAGGGATCCGCCGTTGGAAATAATGGCATCCAGCGCCCCCTCCTTGATCTGTTCCCACACGTCAATCTCCCTGTCCCGCCGGGCCGGGGTGAGAAAGGTAAAGTAAAGAGAGGCGCCGTCGGCATAGGCGTGGGAGAGATGGGAAAGGAGAAGCCCCTTCGTCTCCAACCGGGTGAAGATCGCCTCAAACCGGTCGACAACGGCACGGTACAGGGGAAGGAGATTCGACCATGAGGTGGAGGTCTCCAGGGTATCAATGAGAAGACCCATAGAGATGAATTCATCCCTCAGATAGGGGTGACGGAACCGCCGGCGTGTCCATGCTTTGCCCGGACCTTTTCCCAGGGAGATCCCTCCGCGGTCCCCGATGATTTCCTCGGCCGCGAGACGTTCATAGCGGACTTCTCTTCGATTTCCCTCACATCCCATGATCAGGAGGGAACCCCGCTCCCACGACCGCCCCCGGAGCTTGAGGTAGAATTTCCCCACGTTCTCTTTGAAGTCCCTGCCGCCCCGCTCAAATTCTCTCAATTTTGGCGAAACCGCTGTTTCCGGCTCATCGCTTAACCGGACCACCGCCGGCCGCACACCGGCCTGGAGGATTTCGCGCACCGCCTCCACCCCTAGGGCGAAATCTTCGAAGAGGTAACCCCTCACATCCGTCAGCGCCGGCACCGGATGGATCCGCATGACGGCCTCAGAAATGATCCCCAGGGTCCCTTCTGACCCCACCACGACCTCTGACAGATCGCTCCCGGTGGCCTGGGCGGGAAAGGATCCCACCTCCATGACTCCATCGGCCGTCACCAGACGGACGGAGGAGACCATATCTTCGATTTTTCCGTACCGCGTAGACGCCTGGCCCGCTCCCCGGGTGGCGATCCACCCACCCAACGTGGAATATTCAAAGGACTGGGGAAAATGCCCCAAGGAAAACCCCGCCCCGGCGAGCCTCCGTTCCAGTTCCGGCCCCCGAATGCCGGCTTCACACCGGGCCGTGAGAGATGTCCTGTCAATCTCAAGGACCCGGGAAAGATTCTCCAGGGTTACCGTCACCGTCCGGGAAGAGAGAGGATGCCTCTCCACGCCTCCCACGACGGAGGTTCCGCCCCCGAAGGGGATTACCGACACGTCGCACCGGGCGGCCCACCTCAGAATCTCCCCTATCTCTCCTTCACTGCGAGGGAAGATGACCGCATCCGTTACCAGATCCACCTTTCCCTGCCGCAAACGAACCAGATCCTTGTAGGACTTCCCAAAGGAATAGGCCAGCCGGACACGATCGCGCGTCACCACACCGTCCTGACCCACGATACCGGCCACCGTTTTCAGTTCCTCTCCCAGCAGCGACGACGGCGGGACCCGAACGGAATCCAGGGGCACCTCCGGCGCCGGCATCGTCAGTTTCCCCAGCCGGGACTCCAGATAGACGATCAATCCGTCCCTGTCGGCCAGGGGGTATCCCTCCCCCCGGGCGCCCCACCCCCACCAGAAGTTGTCATGGCGCATCACAGGATGACAAAAGTCTTCATAGTACTTGTATCTTGCAACTAAGGACGGTCACGATTCCCTCAGTTTCTCTTTGGAAAGGCTCCACAGAACTTCCTGAAGCACTTCCCGCGTCTCTTCCCTCTTTTGCGGTGACAGATCCTCAAGGATGGCATTTCCCAGCGATTCCATACTGGCGTCAAGCTCCGTGGCCACCTCTTCTCCCTTTTGGGTCAGCCTCACCGTCATCACCCGCCGGTCGAGCCGATCCCTCTGTCTCTTAACCCAACCGTGCCTCTCCAGGGTATCGACCAGGCGTGTCGTCGTGCTGTTGTCCAGTCCCAGTTTCCGCGAAAGGCCCGACATATCCATGCCGTCATAGGGTATGGACATGAGAACGAAGCACTGGCTCAATGTCTGCCCCCGGTTGCACAGATGGCGCCGGTGGAGGGCGTTCAGAACCAGCGTCAGTTCCTTGAGACGTTCTCCCAATTCCATAGTTGTATCTCGCAAATAATATAGGGAACACCGGTCATCATTTCAAGCCATCAACGGCCCGTCTCACGGCCCGGATGTGCTCCGGTCCCGAACCGCAGCAACTCCCCACGATGCGGGCCCCTGCGGTCAGGGCGGTAGTGACGGCCGAGATGAACTCCTCCGGGGGATAGACCGTGTCGATCTCTCCCTGGGCCGATGGCATCGATTTGCCCAGGTTCGGGTAGATACCTGCGGGGAGGTCTGTGGTGGAGAGGACCGTTTCCAGGGCTTTCAGGGTCACCGGAAGCGTGGCGCAGTTCAACAGAAGAGCGCCGGCTCCCAGATCCTCGGCCATGCGAACGGCGCCGGCCAGGTCATCACCCCCCAGGAGGTGCCGGTCATCCGTGACCACGTAGCTCACCCACCGGAGAGGGAGAGAGTCCCGGGTCGCTTCCAGGGCCGCCCGCATTTCATCGGTCCGGATCATGGTTTCTAAGAGCAAGATGTCCACTCCCGCTTCTTCCAGCCAGCGGGCCTGCTGGCCAAATTCCTCCCTGGCGACGGTCATTCCCGGAAACAGTTCGGGAGAGTAGCAGTCCTCCAGGGGAGCCATGGAACCGGCCACAAAGGTCTCATCCCCGGCTGCCTGCCGGGCGAGACGGACGGCCGTAAAGGTCGCGTCCCTGGCCCGGATTACGGCCTCCTGTCGATTCTTCTCGATTTTCAGGTATGTCCGGACGGTGGTGCGGAAGGTATTGGTGGTGATTATCTCCGCACCCGCTCCGGCGTAGTCCCGGTGAATGGCCAGTACCACATCCGGGGCCTCATTCAGGGCCTTAGCCGACCAGAGAGGCAACGCGACATCCACCCCTCTGCGAAGAAGTTCCGTCCCCATGGCACCGTCCAGAACCAGGGGCGGACCGGATGCCAATCGTTCCTGAATCATGACCGTCGGGATCGACTATTGAATATTGAGAATTAAGAAAAACTTCACCACAGAGAACCCAGAGAAACACTACAACACCGTACGATGAAAATATGGCGCCTCCATTAATCCACCTGATTTCTCTGCAGGACTAAACGCCTTATTCCTTCCTTTAGTCTTTCCACGTTGAAATTTATCAACAGGCCCACCCTCTTGTGCGTTGCTTTCAGATAGGACAGGACCTGTGCCTCATGAACCGTATTTAGGCTCTGAACCGCTTTCAGTTCCAAGATTACCTCTCCCTCCACCAAAAAAGTCGATTCTGTGATTCCCAATCTGTCTGGTTTTGTACACCAAGCCCACCTCTTCTTGTCGTTCATACTTGACACCCTTCAAATCAAACTCGTATGCCGGAGCCTCTTCATACAGACTTTCTAACAGACCCTGGCCCAGATAGGAATGGACCTCCAGTGCATATCCAATGATCCGCTCTGTGAGATGTCTCAACGGATATCGTTCATCACTCCCACCCTTGCTCTTTCTCTGTGTCCTCTGTGGTCTCATTTTTTCTCTTTCCAGTCGGAGCGGAGGAGTCCGAAACTGAAATGATCCACCCGCTTTCCCCGGATGTTGAGATACCCTCGCTTGATCCCCTCCAGCCCGAATCCATTTTTCTCCAGAACCCGTACCGAGGCCGGGTTGTGGATGGAACACTCGGCTTCGATCCGTTCGGTGTCCGATTCGCGAAAGATCTTTTTCACCAGTTCCCCTACGGCCGACGTGCCATAACCCCGGCCCCAGAAATCGCGGGAAATCGTGTAACCGATGCGGCCGATTTTCTGAATAAGGTCGAGCTTTTCAAAGGATACCATCCCCACCTTCTGACCCGTTGACACGTCCCGGACCACCCACTTGTAACTCCGGTGAACAGGATGGGACAGGTTCGTCTGACCATAGCGGTGAAGCTCCAGACGCAGTTCCTCAACGGTCCGGTGGGGCAGCGGTTGATGTTCCTGGGATTCCGGCTGGGATGAGAGTTCATGCCAGAAGGTCAAGTCCGATTCATCCACCGGACGCAGATCCACCGGGTGGGTTCCCGATAAAGGAGTCACGATATTTCTCCCTCCCGAGAATTTCCTAACTCCCACGCCCCTATCCTGTCATGGCACGTCCGCCAGCTGGCGGACGGGCCCGCCCCATTACCCCCATTCTCCATTACTCCGTTTCTCCAGGTCTCCCACTCTCCCAGTCTATCGTGCCAGGCCATCGATCAAGTGCCTGTCAATCTGGCTCCGGGATTCCACCACACGGTGGGCCTCCTGGAGTTCATCCACGGAAAACGACCCTGCCAGAGCGATGCAGAAGGCCCCCGATCTTACGGCGGAGGTAACCCCATGAAGGGAATCCTCGATGATCACCGTTTCTTGGGGCCGGACCCTCAGTCGAGCCATCATGGTAAGATAGGGCTCAGGGTGGGGCTTGCCGTTTGAAATATCATCGGCGCACAGGATATCGGAAAAGAACCGGTCCAGAGGAAGCATTCCCCTGATGGCGTCGACCAGCCATTTGGGCGTGGAGGTCACCACTGCCGTCCGAAAGCGCCCCGTGATGCGGTCCATAAGGGCAACAAATCCCGGAACGAATGTCAGTTCCCTTGAAAAGACCTCCAGGAGGAGCCGTCTTCCCTTTCTTATTACCTCATCACGATTCCATCCAGGCCGGTAGCGGGACTCAATAAGAGCGTAAAACCCCTGTTCCGTGGTCCCTTTCAGGTCCCGTTGATCCCGGTCGGAAAGGGATATGCCGTAGGGTGCCAGAAGGTCCATTTCGACCTTTTCATACAGGGGTTCGGAGTCGATGACCACACCGTCAAGATCGAAGAGAACGGCTTTGATCACGGCCCCTCCCTGCGGGCCGCTTCCGCCACCATTTCCCGCACCATGGCCGGGGCGATGATGCGGTTGGCCCTGGCCACCAGAAAGTAAGGCACCCACCCGGCAGGATCGGCATAAAGGCGGTAGGTCAATCTCATTTTAGACGGCGATACGGGAACAATCTCCCAGCTCCCGGCCATGGCACGGGGGTAAATGGGCCGGTCATAAAGAACATCCATGGAATCGAGAAAAGAGGCGTACCTGGAATCCCGGGGCAGGAGAAACCATTCAAACCGGATGATTCCGGCGTCACGATCCATCGTCTTGCCCATACGATAAATATAATGCCGGTTGGCCATAAAGGGGAGCGCCAGCAACTGATAGGCATCCAGACCGTCCGGTAGGCGGGCCAAAAGATCGGACCTTTCCAGATATGCATCGTGGATGAAATCCGTGTAACGGCCCACATCTTCAATGGTTTCCACCACGACCTGGACACCGATGGCAGATTCCTGCGTCACCATGATGGCGGGAACGGGGGAAGAATGAAGGGACTTATTGAATATTTCCTGTCCGGTTTTCAGGGAATCGACTCTCACCCAACCGGAATCGTTGTACAGGTCCCTCAGAACGGCTTCCGCGGGATCCCCCGGGCGGCCCGACTGGGGCCTGACGGCGGAGGTCAGCCCCAGGGCCACACACAATACGGTTCGGGTGGACAGCCGGTTTATCATCCGTGTCAGACAGCGCGACACACAGGTTTCGGGTACCCCAACATGGAAGAACGGTGTTAACTTACGAACAAGATTTGTACGTTGCTCACGGGGAATTGAGTTGAAGGACAAACGAGAGGTCGTCGTCCACATAGTCACGGCAAAGATGCTCAGTATGGATATTGAAAAATATCACCAGCTCATCGTCACCATTCAAGAGGACGAGTGGTATCAAGACTGTGTGAGTAACGAAGTACTGGAGACCAATTATCACCCTTATCTGGGAAATGAATGCGACACCGGCTCCTTCGGGGAACTGACGGAACAGGGATTCCGGGCCTCATGCCGCCATTTTGCCGTAACCTGGGCCCCTCTGGTTGATCCTGTGATGGACAAGAACTGGTACACCCTGAGACACATCAGCCAGCGGAATACCCTTACGGCCCATATCATGGGCATCATCTCCCGCCTGCAGGGAGAATTCATGTTGACGGATGACCCCATGACCCTTCGCCGTCTTCCATACCAGGTGATCGTGGACGAATTCAAACGCCTGTTCCCGGGAAGCTACATGGATCCTTCCATCGTCAGCCGGGTGGTGAGAAGCACACCGGTTATCGTCAACGGCAAACAGACCCCCACCATAGAGCTTCTCCCCAGGGCATCGTTTCTTGTGGGTACAAGAATCGCGAGAATTCTGGAAACCGTCCATCCCCTGTTGTCGGACAGGGAATTGGGCAAGGAACTGGCGACCCGGTTCAACCTCCACGTCTCAAGGCGGTATGTGACCTACTGCCGGAACGCTGTGGGCATCCCCGACGCAAGACTGCGTACGAGAAGGCATGCCCATTTTTTTTCCTGGGGTTTGGTCGTCCAGAACCCTTTTCTGCTGACACGCTGGACCTTGTTCCCGAGACGCCGGGGGTGTATGGTCTCAGCTTAAGGCAGGGTGTCCAGGGTTACGCCAAGGACAGATCCTCCATCGTTTACATCGGTTCATCCGGGAATCTCAGGAAAAGGATCGCCACGTACCTGAACGGTTATGGACATACCGACGACATCAGACGGTTCATTGAAAGTCACCCCCTGTGTCTTCGTTTTCGAAAGACAAAGGATCACAAAACGGCGGAAGCCAGGCTCCTCCATGACTTTGTGGAGCGTTTCGGGGAACTCCCCCTCCTGAACAAGATACAGCCACGAACAAAGAGGGAAAAAACGCCCTGATTTTCCGGGCCTGGCCCGGACTGAGTGCAAGGATACCTGGGGATTCTTCTTGATTTATTCGACCTCCGAAGATATCTTGATGAGGGAGGGAGCAGGTATAATGGACAGGCCCCTCTTCTTCCCATCGGTTATGAACGCATCACGGTGAAAACCCGCATCAAATTCCCTGAGGCCGTATCCGGCCAACTCCTCCTGCTCGGTTTCGGGCTGGCAGTAGTGTACTGGTTTCTGGAAGCAGCAACGGATGCTTTTGTTTTTCGTAAAGGTCCCTTCATCAGACAGCTGGTTCCCCAGGAACCCAACGAATTGTGGATGCGGATGTTGATGGCGGCCGTCCTCATCTTGTTTTCAATCTACGCTCATTTTGTTGTCAGGCGACGCAGGAATGCGGAGAAGGCTGTCAGAGAAGCCAGAAGGCGTCTGCAGAATATATTCACATCCATGACCGATCCGGTTTTCGTCGTGGGCCGTGACGCCACCATCCAGAGTGCCAACCCCGCCGCCTGTTCTCTCATGGGGTACACGGAAGAAGAATTCAGGGGAATGCCGGTTGGAAAGCTTTTTGAAGAAG
>JBHIEY010000042.1:0-14077 GCA_046861835.1 Fidelibacterota bacterium
GTCACGAGATTTCGGGGTGTGGCGCAGCCAGGTCAGCGCACCTGCTTTGGGAGCAGGGGGTCGCGAGTTCGAATCTCGCCACCCCGACCACTGACTGATTCAAGCATACCACCGATAAGAAACCCGTCTTTCCTGACGGGTTTTTCACAGAATGATCCTCAAGAGACCCCCACATGAGGCGTGAGAAAAGTGAGGGACCGGGAAAAAATTTGGCTTGACTTTCGATACTGAAGGATGCAAAATAGCTTAACCTCCGGTATGCTGGGGGGCGAGGGGAGTCAGATCAATACACATTCCATCCTCAGGACCATTATCCCATTAGAGTAAGGAACAGGCCTATGAAGACACACACCATGTTCAGGTTAGCCATCGGTTTGCTGGTGGCCTTTCAGGTCGCCCGGGCAGACCGGGAAGTATCGGGGAAGGTAACCGTGGCCGAGACCGGTGAGCCTCTTGTAGGAGCACAGGTTATTGTCAAGGGCCAGCTGGTGGGAACCACCACCGACATTGATGGCGCCTACCGCCTGGTGATCCCCGACGAGGAGGTGACCCTCTCCTTCACGTTCATCGGATATAAATCGGAAGACATCGTCGTGGGGCCGGGAATGGATATCGTCGATGCCGCTATGGAAGAAGACGTGTTGAAATTCTCGGAGGTGGTAGTGACCGGTCTGGCGTCATCGGTGAAGCGGAAGAATCTTGCCAACGCCGTTGCCACCGTTTCGGGGGAGGAATTGATACCGGCACCGGCCCAGACACTGGATGGCGCCCTGAGCGGAAAGTTTGCAGGGATCAACGTACGCCAGAATACGGGAGCCCCGGGCGGAGGCATGAACGTGAATCTCCGGGGTGTTTCCACCATTCAGGGCAGCACCCAGCCCATCTATGTGGTGGACGGAGTGATCATAAACAACTTGGCCAATCAATCGGGTATCGATGTGGTCACCAAAGCCACGGGAGCCGGGAGCGCCCGTCCGCAGGGACAGCCCACCAACCGGGTCTCCGACATCAATCCCAACGATATCGAGAACATCGAAGTGCTGAAAGGTGCCAGCGCCGCGGCCCTGTACGGTTCCAAGGCCTCCAACGGTGTGATTATCATCAACACCAAACGGGGAAGAGGGGGAAAAACCCGGTTTAATATTTCTCAAAAGGTGGGCAAGCGGTCTTTACTGAAAAAGATGGGCCACCGGGTTTTCGAAACCTATGCGGAAGCCAAGAGCCAGTACGGTGCAGATATTGCCGCTCTCGGACTCCGGAATTCCTCTGATACCACGACCTGGATTGGCAGAAACATCGATTACGAAGAGGAGTTGTACTCCAGCGGAAGCGGCGACCTGGTGGAAACGGTGGTGAGTGCCGCCGGGGGAACGGAACGGACGCAGTTCTACATCTCCGGACAGCACATGAACGAAGGCGGGACCATAGTGAATACCGGATTTGAGAGATGGTCGGGGAGACTGAATATCAATCACCGGTTCAGCGATAAGGCCCGGGTGAGACTTTCCACGAACCTGATCCGGACCGACTCCGACCGCGGGGTGACGGGAAACGACAACACGAACATCACCTACGGCTTTTCCATCGGGTTTACCCCCAGTTTTATTGACATACGGGCCAAGGACGGTGTCTATCCCGATCATCCTACAAACCCGTCGAACCCGCTGCACACGGCCCGCGTTCTTGTGAACAACGAGCTGACCAACCGGGCCATCGGGTCCGTTCAGCTCGATTACAGCTTGTTCAAACGCGAGAACATGAGCCTGTCGTGGATCACGTCCGGGGGTGCCGATTTCTACGCCCAGGAAAATAAGGTCGTTTCTCCTGCAGACCTCCAGTATGAAAAGACCTCGTCCACTCCGGGTCAGTCCGTGAATACTACCGCAAACAATCTGAACACCAACCTCTACTCCAACTTGGTTCACCGGATGATCCTTCCGGGCAGCATTAACCTTACGACCACAGCCGGGCTTCAGTACGAAACCCAGGGTTGGGAACAGGTCTTCGTGCATGCCAGAGGGATGGTGGTGGGACAGACCAACGTCGATCTGGCATCCGCCGCTGACGTCTATCATACCCGGCAGTTGCAGCAGGATCGTGGGTTCTTCGTTCAAGAAGAGATAAACGTCAGGGATAGAATCAACGTGGCGTTCGGCATGCGGGGGGACAGGAGCAGCACCCTCGGAGATACAGATAAATGGTTTACCTATCCTAAGTTCTCGATTTCGTACCAGGCAGGAGCCCTGGCCGGAATCTTCGATAACTTCAAGCCGAGACTCGCCTGGGGACAGACCGGTAACCTTCCTACCCCCACGGCAAAGTTCACATCGTTCGTTCCCTTGAATATGGGAGGTATTGCCGGGTCATTACTTTCTGGGGTTCTAGGGAATCCGGATATCGAGCCTGAAAGAACCACCGAGCTTGAATATGGGGTGGACTTCTCGTTCCTGCAAGGACTGGGGTCGGTGGAGTTTACGCTGTATCAACAGACAATCGAAGACCTGATCCTGGAGGTGGATCAGGCCTCATCGTCAGGCTTTACAAGCAAATGGGAGAACGCGGCGGAAATGGAGACCAGGGGAGTAGAACTGTCCCTGGTCTTCAATCCCATCCAGACGACGGCCTTGAACTGGTTGTCCCGGGTGAATTTCTACAAGACGTCCTCAGAAATCACTAAGCTGGAGGTGGACCCCTTCAACATGGGCGGCTTTGCCACGTTCCTCGGGACCTACAGGATCGAGGAAGGGTGGTCCCCCACGGCCATCGTCGGATCGGAGACGGATGCCAATGGAAACCACATCAAGCTGGGGGACGAAACCCCCGACTTCCAGATGTCTTTCAACAACAGTTTCCGGGTCCAGAATTTCACCCTCCAGTTCCTCCTTGACTGGAAGAAGGGGGGCGACGTGATCAATCTGGCCAAACTCATTTATGATCTGGGCGGGACGACGGCCGACTACGAAGACGAAAAGATCTATGACACGGACGGAGACGGTGACGAGGAACCGGGGAAACTGGGGGAATGGAGACTCACGGTTCTGGGCAGCCAGACAGCCCCCTACGTGGAAGATGGATCGTACCTGAAGCTAAGGGAACTGAACCTGTTCTATGATCTGGACCGCAAGGTGATACAGGACGTGTTCAGAGGATCCATATCGAGTCTGAGACTTGGCATCAGCGGCCGCAATCTGGCCATGTGGACGAAATACACCGGGCTCGACCCGGAGGTGAGCCAGTTCGGCAACATCGCCATCGGCGGGTCGGTGGACACGAATCCGTTCCCGTCCTCCCGGGCTCTTTACTTCACCATTTCGTTAGGCATATGAGGGGAGGCAAGTCCATGACCGAGACAATGAAGCCCTTCAAGAAGATTATCCCGGTACTGGTGGTCCTTGTATGGACAGGATGTGACACGCTGGACTTTCCCGACCCGAATTCACCGGTGGTGGAGTCGGCGACCATTCAGTCCCTGGTAACGGGGGCCGAAGCCGGTATGCGGGTGGACTTGGATATCTACCTCCGGGACATAGGCGTGGTGGGCAGAGAGGTCTACTACCTGGAACCGGCGGATCCCAGATATACGGGGGAGCTGCTCCGGGGACCCCTGGACCCGGGTGGATTTCTGACCCTGAGGCCGTGGAATGCCCACTACAGAGTCATAAAAAGCTGCAACCTGCTCCTGGAAAGGGATGACATCGACAGCGGCGTGGAAGGCTTCGCCAAGACGATTCTGGCCTATAACCTTCTGATGATTATCAATATGCAGGACGAAAACGGCGCCAGAATCAACTATGACGGAGATATTACGAAACCGCTGGCCAGCAAGGCGGAGGTGTTCGCAGAGATCAAATCCCTTCTGGACGAGGGGTATTCCGATCTTGGAAATGCGGGTTCCACCTTTTCCTTTGAGCTAAGTTCCGGCTTTGACGGTTTTGACACACCTTCGACATTCGCCCAATTTAACCGGGCGCTGGCCGCCAGGGTAGCGGTGTACGACGACCGGTGGCAGGATGCCCTCGATGCCCTCGCCTTGTCATTCCTGGATGAAACCGGTGACCTGGACAACGGGGTGTACCACGTCTACAGCTCCGCCCTCAACGACCAGGAAAACGAAATGTACGAAGACCCGAATGCCACCTTTGTGAAGCTCATGGGTCATCCCTCTTTTCAAGACGATGCCGAAGAGGACGACCTCCGCTTTTCCACCAAGGTGACGGTCCGGGATACCGCCCTGCCGGTGATCTCCTACGACAACCTGACCAGTAACCTGGCGCCCACCATGTGGACCAGCGGGTTCGATGCCGTCTCCATCATCCGAAATGAGGAGCTGATTCTTCTCCGGGCGGAGGCAAATATCGGCCTCGGGAATTACTCTGTCGCCGAAAGTGATATGAATATCGTTCGTGCGGCGGCGGGACTGGATCCCTATACGGATACGGACGCGACCAATGCCCTGGACCGGTTGCTCTATGAGAAGCGGTATTCCCTCTTCTTAGAAGGGCATCGGCTGATCGATATGCGGCACTATGGGAAGCTGGATGAGCTTCCGCTGGACAGGGCTGGGGATACCATCGTAGAGTTTCCTATACCAGAGACGGAAATTCCGGGATAGAGTTAGTTCATTCAATAAAGGACCGAAGGCCTCCGGGGGATCACTCCCGGGGGCTTTTTTGTTGAAGACTGGCGAGCTCGTTCTCGGAAAGCTCGAAACTCATGGCGGCGGCATTTTCCCGGGCCTGACGGGCCTTTGACGCTCCGGGTATGGCGACAACTATTTCCCCCTGTGAGTGAATCACCCAGTTGAGGGCAACCTGGGAGGGACTGACCTGGTACTTCTGTCCCAGATCACGAAGTTTCGCGATGAGAGGGGCGGTCTTTTTCAGACCCGATTCCTGGAAAGCCCTGCGCCGTCTTCGAGCTCCTTGCCGGGTACGTATGAGGGAAGGATCATCGTGGAACTTCCCCGTGAGTATCCCCTGGGCCAGAGGAGAATAGGCGATGATGGTGATCCCCAGCTCTCTGGCCGTCTCCAGCACTCCGCTTGTCTCGATTCGCCTGTCCAGAAGATTGTATCTCACCTGATTGGATGCCAGAACGTGGCCCCGTTCCGAAAGCAGCCGGTGACACATTTCCATCTGCCGGGCCGAAAAATTGCTCACACCGATGCTCCGGATCTTCCCCTCTTCCAGGAGGGTGACCATGGCATCCATCTGTCTTTTCAGAGTCGAAAGGGAGTAAGGCCAGTGAATCTGGTGAAGATCGATGGGAAATCCTCCCAGGGCATTCAGCCGATCGTCAACGGTGCGGATGATGCTTCGGGCCGTTCGAAACAGGGGCCACCATTTCGTGGCAATGACCACGGTGCCGGGACTCCTGTTCAGTGCCTTGAGGGCCCCAGAGAGGCTCTCTTCCGAGCGACCCCGTCCGTACATCTCCGCCGTATCGAACCAGGTAACGCCCCCCTTCAAAGATTCGTCAACAATATCCCGGACAGTACTGTCATCGAGAGGATCCCAGTATTTTCCCGCCATTCCCGTGCCCCGGGAAAACTGCCAGCACCCCAGGCCGATGGGGGAAATGCGAATGTCCGTTTTTCCCAGCTGCCTCACCGTATTCAGAGATCCTTCCGGACCAAATGTAGGACCGGCAGGAACGAGGGAAAAGGGGAGATTCGCCAGGCGATCATTTATGGGTTGCAAATGACCTCTCAAACTGTTACATGTTATGAAGAGAGGGGGATGTGAGCAGGTCCGCACGGAGGTGAAGAGTTGTCCCTGCAATGGAAAAAGGCCGTCTGCGGGATCTGTCCCGCCGGGTGCTGGGTGGAAGTGGGCCTGAATGACGGCAGACTGGTCGACATACGGGCCGACGGCGATCACCCTCTGGGCATGATCTGCCGCCGGGGCGAACATGCCCCGGAGATCGTTTACTCCAAGCACAGGATCAAACGCCCCTTGAAACGGATGGGACCCAGGGGATCGTATGAATTCGAACCCATTTCCTGGGATGAGGCCTACGATACCATCGTGGATAACTTGGAAACCATCAAGGGGGAATCGGGACCAGAAGCGGTGGCCATCTACACCGGACGGGGTGCCTTTGAGTTGTCCCTGTGCGATATGTTTCAACCCAAAGGGGTGGCCGTCTCGTCGGCGTCCAATGTACTGTTTCCCTTCGGTTCACCCAACACCATGGGGGTGGGTGCCCTCTGCTATGTTTCCTTCGCCATGATCGCCCCTCATGTCACCATGGGCCGGATGCTCATCAACATGTTCTGGGACATAGAGAACGCGCAGATGGTGATGGTCTGGGGCACCAATCCTGCCACCGATTCGCCTCCCCTGGATATGGTCCGTCTGGAGGCCGCGGCGAGACGGGGGGCCGACATCGTGGTCATCGATCCCCGCCGCACGGAAACGGTCGTGCGGACGGGGGCCGAGTGGGTGCCCATCCGTCCCGGCACCGATGGCGCCCTGGCCCTGAGTATGATTCAGGTTCTTCTGGAGGACGACCTGGTCGCCGAGGATTTCGCTCAACGCTGGACCCACGGATTTGAGGAGCTGAAAACCTACGTTCAGCACTTTCCCCCCGAGGTGGCCGAAACCGTGACGGGTGTGCCCGCGGAGACCATCCGGAACCTGGCCCGCCGTCTTGCCGGCGCGACGGGTGCCTGTCCGGTCATGTACACGGGGCTTGAATACTCCAACAGCGGGGTTCAGGCCATCCGGGCGGTGTTGACGCTGTTTGCCCTGGCCCATCAGCTGGACGTTCCCGGCGGCATCGGTCTGGCCATGCGGGACAGCCACTTTCCTATCAACCGGTCGTGCAATCAGGAAAACCCGGCCATCCGCCGGGCGGTGGGCTTCGACCGGTTTCCGGTCTACAGCCATTACCGGGGCGAGTCCCACGCCAGCGCTCTCATCGACTCCGTTCTGAAAGGGGAGCCGTACCGGATCCGGGGGTTGATCATTCACGGGGCCTCCCTGTTGACGTCCTGGCCTCAGACCGATCTGTGGAAGAAGGCCCTGTCGAAACTCGATTTCGTGGCAACGATTGACCGTCAGCTGACGGCCGACAGCGCCTATGCCGACATCGTCCTTCCGGCCACCACTATGTTTGAAATCGATTCCTATATGGTGTACGGTCCCATTTTCCGGCTCCGGGAGAAGGTGATCGAACCGGTGGGCGAAGCCCGGAACGACTATCTCATTATGGCCGAACTGGCCCGGCGCCTGGGGTACGGTCATCTTTATCCGCAGAGCGAAGAGGAGATGATCCGGTTTGCCCTGGAGGGATCGGGCTACACCCTGGAGGATATCCGGTCCCGGGGAGGGTGGATAAAGCTGCCCGCCTCCATGCAGGAGTACAAGAAGTGGGAGAAAGGGGGATTGAGAAAGGACGGTCAGCCGGGTTTCGAAACCCCCACGGGGAAGTTTGAGATCTGGTCCACCGTACTCGAAGAGTATGGATACGAGCCTCTCCCCAAATACACGGAACCCACCGAAGGACCCGTGGGGAGTCCCGCCCTGGCGAAAGAGTTTCCCCTGGTCTTTAACTCGGGCGCCAGGCCTCAGACCGACTTCCGGTCCCAGCATCACGGGATTCCCGGACTGGTAAAGGATCATCCCGAGCCCATTATCGAAATTCACCCCGATGACGCCAAAAAGCGGGGGATCCGGAGTGGAGATCTTGTGGAAGTCCGCACCGCCAGGGGATCCGTTCCCTTCCGGGCGTGGGTGACGGACGATATTGTCCCCGGCGCCGTGGAGTGCAACATGGGGGGTGGCACTCCCGTGGGCCCCCGGGCGTGGCGGGAATGGAACGTAAACCGCCTCACCGACCTGGCCAACTGCGACGACATCTCCGGGTTTCCCGTATACAAAGTCCTCCTGTGCGAGGTCGTTAAGATTGCGGCGGCGAAAGGGAAAGTTCCCCGTTCTCCCCGGACCGTCGAACGGGAAACCGTATTCTCCGGCGCCCTTTCTCCCCCGAGGAAAACGGATGGAAGGAAGGAGATCTATCTCGACAACAACGCCACCACCCCCATGGCGGCGGAAGTGGAAAAGGCCATGAAGCCGTTTCTGGAGGACCATCACGGAAACCCCTCAAGCATTCACGGGGCGGGGACACGGGCCAAACAGGCGGTGGAAAATGCCCGGAGACAGGTGGCTCGCCTTATCCACGCCCGGCCCGGCCGGATCATCTTTACGGGAGGGGGCTCGGAGGCCGACAACCTGGCCGTCAAGGGGGTCGCGTTCGCCCACGGTCCCGGGAGAGGACATATCGTCACCACCCGGATTGAACATCCCGCCGTTTTGAATTCCTGTTCGTTCCTGGAAACGCTCGGGTACAACGTGACCTATCTTGACGTCGATTCCGACGGCCGGGTTTCACCGGATAGCCTCGAGGAGGCCATTTCAGAAGATACCATACTGGTGTCCATCATGATGGCGAACAACGAGGTGGGGACCGTTCTTCCCATCAAGGAATTGTGCCGTGTGGCCCGGGAAAAGGGGGTTCTCTTTCACACCGATGCGGTCCAGGCGGTGGGGAAAATCCCGGTGGACGTGGAGGATCTCGGGGTGGATCTGTTAACCCTTTCGGGTCATAAGTTCCACGGTCCCAAGGGAATCGGGGCGCTCTACGTCAGCGAGGGTGTGGCCCTGGAGTCTCTCATTCACGGGGGGAAACAGGAAAGGGGACTCCGGGCCGGAACCGAGAATGTTGCGGCCATCGTGGGCCTGGGAAAAGCGGCCGAGATGGCCCGTCTTCGTCGCCAGGATATGGGTAAGGTGAAGCGACTGCGGGAGAGGTTGGAGAAGGGGATTGCCGGGATCGTTCCCGGCGCCAGGCTTAACGGCCACCCTGAATGGCGCCTGCCGAATACGGTGAATGTGACCCTGCCGGGCCTTCGCGGGGAATCGCTGGTGGTGGCCCTGGACAGGCACGGCATCGCCATCTCCTCCGGGTCCGCATGCAAATCGGGATCCCCCGAGCCCACCCACGTCCTTCTGGCCATGGGACGAACGGAAGAGGAAGCCCACTGCTCCATACGATTATCCCTGTCGCATGAAACGACAACGGAAGACGTGGACCTGACCGTTGCCGCGCTGGGAAATGTCCTGGAGGAAATGGAGACAACGGTGAGATTTCTGCCGTGCAAGTGAAGCCGGTTGTCCTGGGTGTGACACTCATTGTCGGGGGGTGGATGGCCGCTCTACCGGGCGAATCGATTCACCACCGTGTTCTCTTCGACCGCTCCCATTTGAACCTGGGAAAGGCGGGGGAGTTCGATTTGATCGACATGGAGGGAATCGTTCCGGCGGGGGACGAAGGGACCCCTCGTTTGCCGGCAAAAACCGTCTTTCTTTTGCTGCCCCACGGAACGGCGGCCGAAAGGGTACGAGTAACGCACACGGAAACGGAACTCCTGGACGGGAATTACGTTCCCCTGCCCCTTCAGAGACCGGGGATCCCCGGGGAGTCCGTTCAATTCACCGGTCCCCGCCGGGACATTTACTCGTCTGCCGAACCGTACCCTTCCCGCACTGTGAAACTGGCCACTTCCGGGGTGGTGAGTGGATACCCTGTGGCAGCCGTTCTGGTGTATCCCGTTCAGTACCTCCCTTCACGCAAAAAGCTTCTTTTCTACAACAGTGTTGAATTTACCGTGGATCTTGCCGTTTCCTCCCGGGCGGCTCACGTTCCTCAACGTCAGACCCGGCCAGGCCGCATGCTCATGGAGCGCCTCATCAAGGGGGTCGTCCACAATCCTGAGGACGTGGATCTGGCCGGACCCCCTCTTCGAACGGGACGTCGACGGGACAGGGAGTCCGCACAGACGGGGTTCAATCCCCGGACTCTACCGTCGCTGCAGGGAAGTCCCGTGGAGTATCTCATCATTACGTCACAGGAGATGAAGCTGGCGTTCGAGGTTCTGGCAGAGTGGAAGACCCAAAAGGGGGTACCCGCCGTTGTCCGGACTCTGGAGGAGATCAAGGCCCACACGCCCGCCGGGGCGGACGATGCCCAAACCTTAAGGCGCTTCATTGCCGAAGCCCACGAAAAATGGGGGGTCGTCTGGGTTCTTCTGGGGGGAGACGTGGATGTCATTCCCGCCAGATATGTGGAGGTGGATGAGAGCGGAACGGAAAGAATCAGCGATCTGTACTATGGGGACCTTGATGGGAACTGGAACGCGGACGGCGACGCCGTCTGGGGGGAGCGAAGGGGGGACAAGGTCGATTTTTTCTTCGATCTCTTCGTGGGCCGGGCGCCGGTGGAAACGGTGGAAGAAGCCGAAATCTTCGTCGCCAAGACCCTGCATTATGAACAGGGCGGGGGAGATCATCAAAACAGAATCCTTTACATGGGTGAGAAGCTGTGGCCCGGTGACGGAAAGTACTACTGCGAGCGCGTGGACGCCCACGTTTCCCAGCCCTGGATTGAGAAAACCAAGCTCTACGAAAGCGACGGGACGGAGAACAGGGAGAGTGTCCTGACGGCCATGAACATGGGGCAGAACCTCATTTTTAACGTGAGTCACGGCAATTCCTACCGCATCCTGGTGGGACCGCCGGGGCATGCTCTAGAGCATACCGACATGTTCACTCTTGGAAATGCGGTCCGCTATTCCCTGTTCTACAACGTGACCTGCAACGCCAACGATATCAGCTACGATGACAGCTTTTCCGAGAGGTTCCTCTTGAACGCCCAGGGGGGAGGGGTGGGGTACATTGGAAGCACGTGGCTCGATTATCCTTCCATCTCCATTCTGCAGAATGAGGAGTTCTTTAAACTCCTGTTCGAGGAGGACGACTGGAGGGTGGGATCGGCGTTCGCTCGCTCCCAGCTGCCGCTGGTTCCGTTCACCTTCAGCCACGTTTACCGTCAGGTCTATCTCAACTATCTTCTCCTGGGGGATCCGGAGCTCCCCGTCCACACCCGTCTTCCCGCACCTCTGGTGGTGGAGGCGCCCGCGTCCATTGCCCCCGGCGAATCCGGCCTGTCCCTTACCGTTTACGATACCTCCGGGGGACTCATCCGCCCCGTAGAGGGGGCTGCCGTGTGTGCGGCGAAGGAAGGCGAAGTGTACGTCGTAGGCCTCACCGACGCATCCGGAAAGGTGACCCTTCAGGTGGCTCCCCGCACGCCGGGTGAGCTGACCATCACGGCCACCGGCCGAAATCATAGACCTTTTCTGGGAACGGTAGAGGTCGAGCCCGTATCCCGGCCTTTTGCCTACTGCGGCGGCGTCACCGTCATGGACAGTTCCGGGGGAAACGGCGACGGTATTCTGAATCCCGGGGAAGCAGCCGTGCTGGGAATCTCTATTGTCAACGGCGGGGGGTGGTCTCTCTCTGCAGGCGGGAGTTCTCCTCTTCGCGTCAGGTTGCGCAGCCCTGCCGATGAGGTGGAGGTATTGGACGGAACCGCTTTGATGGAAGCATCGATCGATCCGTATGATAGTGCCAGGGTATACTTTAGTGTGGCGGCCTCCAGGGGGGCTCAGGATGGAGCGGTTGTTCCCCTTCACGTGAGTGTGAGCAATCGCGAGGGTGCCTGGGAGGATACGGTAAGACTCACGCTGCGTTCTCCGGCTCTGGGGCGTCTTCTGACCCGGTATGATAAAGGCGAAGGGGAGTGGGGAGTATGGGTAACGGTGGTCAATGAAGGGACAGGGAGAGGAGAAGGGATATCGGGGAAACTGACCCTCCTATCCGGTGAGGGGATAATCCGGCGGGAGAGGGACGATTATGGCACGTTCGAGCCGGGTGAAATCAAGACCGGATACTTCCGGTTCCGCCCGTACGACGACCCCTCGAGCATGATTCTGGGACTGGTGTTGACGGACCGGTACGGTGAGACCTGGCGGTACTCAATGGATATGGTGGCTCCGGAGAGTCCGCGAGAGCTGAACTTTGTTCCGGGGAAGGAGTCGATCCGCCTCTTCTGGGTTCCCGTCGACGATCCCGATCTTGCTGGATACACCGTTTTCAGAAGCGGCTTCCCGGAGGGTCCCTACGAAAGGATTCTTGACAGGCCCCTTCCGAGAATTGCCACCTATGAAGACAGAGACCTGGAGGGGGGCCAGTTCTTGTGGTACCGGATTTCGGCGGTGGATTCTTCGGGGAACGAAAGCGTGTGGTCCGACAGTATCGGCGCCTGGAGGGAAAGTCCCTTTGCCCGGGGGTGGCCTGTTGCCGTGGACACCCGTGTGAGATCCGGTCCCGCCGTTGTTGATACGGATGGGGACGGAGATATGGAAATGTTTATGGGGACCCTGAACGGAACCATCTTTGTCGCGGAGGAAACGGGATCAACGCTGGCCCCTTTTGTTCGGGCGGGCGGTGCCGTCTGGAGCAAGCCGGCCGTTGACGACCTGGACAGGGACGGGGTGGTTGAGATGGTGGTCACCCTGTGGGGCGGTGCCGGGGAGCCGGGGGTCCAGGCCTGGAAGGTCCGCGATAGTGATAAGGATGGAACCCCCGATCCCGTTGACGGTTGGCCCCCCAATTCCTCCGGCAGGTCCGGCTTCATTTCGTCCCCCGTTCTGGCCGATGTGGACGGGGATCCCTTTCTCGAGGTGCTGGCCATGGATCTGGTGGGACGTGTTTATGTTTGGGAACACGATGGGACCTTGAAGAGAGGGTGGCCAAGGGTGGCAGGGCACGGGTCCGGCCGGGGACACCTGTATCCCACGCTGGCCGTGGGCAACCTGGACGGCGATCCGGAGCTTGAGATTGTGGCGCTGGGAGGCAACCGGTCCCAGGACCTGGGCTCCATTTACGTGTGGGGTCAGGCCGACCTCGACACGGCCCTGATTTTCGAAGGACCCGGCCCCTTTTCCGCCTCTCCCGCCCTTGCCGATCTGGACGGGGACGGTGCTCTGGAAATCGTGGCGCTGTCGGAAAGGCACCGCCTCTATGTTCTTGAGATGGACGGATCGTTTCCCCCTGGATGGGAAGGGGGAAAAAGGGTGAACGTCGTGAACGTCCGGGACCGGAACATGATTACCCCCTCTCCGGCGGTGGCGGATCTGGACAGCGACGGGGAGCTGGAAATCGTGGTTTCGGGAAAAAAGAGCGTGCTGGTGTGGCGGCGGGACGGCTCCCTGGCGGATGGATTTCCGGTGACGGGTATGGAGCTGCCCATGTCGCCGGTTCTGGGAGACGTGGATGGGGATCCCGCCATCGAAATTGTGGTGGGAGCGGGAGACCGGAAGCTTTACGCCTTCAATCCCGACGGCAGCCGCGTTCCGGGATGGCCCGTTTCGGTGGGGGCCCCCATTGTCTCCGCACCGGGTCTGGGAGATATAGACGGGGACGGTTACAATGACATCGTCTGGGCCAGCGATGATTTCAAGATCTACCGGATGGAGACCTCCGGGGACCCGTCCCGCGTACCGTGGGGCACCTTTCATCACGACATGGCCAACACGGGGCTGTATCATTACCGGGGGATTCCCCTGGCGGTGGGGCAGGGGCCGATGGATGAGGGAAAGGTGCCCTTTCGCTTCCGGCTGCACCAGAACTTTCCCAATCCCTTCAACAGTGCCACCGTCATTCGATATGCTCTGGGTGACAACTCCAGTATGGCCCTCGAGGTGTACGATTTGCGGGGGAGAAAGATAAGAACCCTGGCGGCAGGACCGGCCCCCCGGGGCGTTTACAGCGTTTCCTGGGACGGACGGGACGATTCGGGAACACCTGTCGGCAGCGGAGTATACATGATTCACCTCCGGGCCGGTCCGTTCAAGGCGAGCCGCAAGATGGTCCGAATAAAGTAGGTTCTGGAAAAAGGTGGTTTTCTCATGGGATGAAAGGGGGGAGTTAGCGGTTGGATGTGATCCCGTTTCAGGGATAAATTAGGGTGGTGTCCGGTTGAAAATCCCGACGGTTTCTATCGGGCTGGACACGGGATGCCCGATGGTGGGGGTAGCTCAGCTGGTTAGAGCTCCAGGTTGTGGCCCTGGCGGTCGTGGGTTCGAATCCCATCCCTCACCCTGACAGAGATTTCCTTTCCCACCCACCGAAACAGAAACGTCCCGAGCCGAGGCCGGGACGTGTTATTTTTT
>JBHIEY010000043.1:0-13723 GCA_046861835.1 Fidelibacterota bacterium
ACCCGGATAAATCCGGGTGCTGAGGCCTTGTTGTTGGCTTGGGGGAATAGAATAGCACCCGACTTCAGTCGGGTGGGAGACAGGCGGAAATTCAAGTTTTCGGAACCGCTTCAGCGGTTTGAGAGGAGGATAGGGGGAGCGTGATTTCAGGTCAGAGCAAGAACCTTTTCGACCAAGCCAGGCGGTGGATCCCCGGCGGTGTCAATTCCCCCGTCCGCGCCTTCGGTGCGGTGGGGGGAACACCGAGGTTTATCCGGAAAGGGACCGGGCCTTATCTGGAGGATGTTGACGACCGCCGGTACGTGGACTATGTCCTTTCCTGGGGACCCCTGATTCTGGGCCATGCCCATCCCGAGGTCGTGGCGGCGGCTGCGGAGGCCGTGGGCAACGGGAGCAGCTTTGGAGCTCCTACGGAGGCGGAGGTCCAGCTGGCACGGAGAATTGTGGAGATGGTTCCGTCGGTTGAGATGGTGCGGTTGGTCAACTCGGGCACCGAAGCCACCATGAGTGCCCTTCGCCTGGCCCGAGCGTTTACCGAGAGGGACAAGGTGGTCAAGTTTGAGGGGTGTTATCACGGTCACGGCGATTCCTTCCTGATCAAAGGGGGATCGGGTACCCTCACCTTTTCGGCTCCTTCCAGTCCGGGCGTTCCTGGAGCGGTGGCTGGTGACACGCTGACTGCCCATTATAACCATCTGGATTCGGTGGAAGCACTGTTTGGCAAATTTCCAACCTCCATCGCCGCCGTCATAGTGGAACCGGTGGCGGGGAACATGGGATGCATCCCTCCTGTGGACGGGTTTCTTGAAGGACTGAGGGAGATGACCACGGCCTACGGATCCCTTCTGATTTTCGACGAAGTCATGACAGGCTTTCGCGTCGGCCCTGCTCAGGAAAAATTCGGTGTTTCCCCTGATATCACCACCCTGGGTAAAGTGATAGGCGGAGGCTTTCCCATCGGTGCGTTTGGGGGTCGAAAGGATATCATGTCCCTTCTGGCTCCGGAAGGTCCCGTCTATCAGGCGGGCACGCTGTCCGGAAATCCTGTGGCCGTGTCGGCAGGTCTGAAAACCCTGGAATTGATATCCGGCAGCGGGTTTTACCGCAGGCTCTTTGACTGGTGCGGGAAACTGGTACAGGAACTGACGGACATCGCCCAGGGAAGGGAGCTGTCGCTCCAGATCAACCGGTCCGGGAGCATGTTCTCGCTGTTTTTCTCGGAAAAGCCGGTGATGGATTACCGCGGAGTTTTAGAGGCCGACAAAACCAAATACGCCCGAATGTTTACGGGTTTGTTGGAGGAAGGAATCTACTTTCCGCCATCACCGTTTGAAAGCTTGTTTACGTCGAGTGCTCACGACCAAGACTGTTTGGACCAGACACTGGAAGCCTTTGATAACGCCGTGAGCTCCCTGTCCCAATCGAGCGGTACATGACTTTAGGTGGCATTTCACACCCGGATAAATCCGGGTGCTGTACAGTTTTCCCCTTGCGTTTGGTGGAGTTCGGAGAGTAGTTTCAGCAAGAAGAAAATGTCTTCGGGGCGGGGTGAAAGTCCCCACCGGCGGTGACAGCCCGCGACCCCCGCCGCGGCGGGGCTGAACCTGTGAAATCCAGGTGCCGACGGTGACAGTCCGGATGGGAGAAGACGGTTGGAGTGCAGTGTTAACCCTGCACTCCTAACAGTCCGGATGGGAGAAGACGGTGGAAAGGTATGCCCCGGAGACTGCTCCGGGGTTTTTTTATGGGCGATACCGGCTTCATGAAACGGGCCATCGAACTTGCACGAAAGGGGTCGGGGTGCGTCTCTCCGAACCCGATGGTGGGTGCCGTTGTTATGAGAAACGGAAGAATCATCGGGGAAGGATATCACACGCAATACGGCGCCCCTCATGCCGAGGCGAACGCCATAGGGGACCGGGAGGTCGCGGGCGCCACTCTCTACGTCACGCTGGAGCCGTGCAATCATCATGGACACACCCCTCCCTGTACCGAAAGGATCGTATCGGAGAACATTCGACGGGGTGTGGTGGGCTCCATCGATCCAAATCCAAGAATGCAGGGGAGAAGCCTTGAGTGGCTGAAGAAAAGCGGTATCGACGTGGAGGCGGGTGTTTTGCAGGACGAAACGGACGGGCTGATCCGGTTCTACTCCCACTGGATTCGGACAGGCCGTCCCTATGTCACGGTGAAGCTGGCCCTCTCCTGCGATGGCTTCATCGCAGGTTCGGAGAAGAGTCCCCAGTGGATATCGTGCTTTGAATCGAGGAAAGATGTTCACCGGATGCGGGCCGAATACGATGCGGTTCTGGTGGGAACGAATACCCTTCGCGTCGATAATCCGGCCCTGACGGTTCGAGAAGTTCGGGGAAGAAATCCCAACCGGATCATCATTGACCGGACAGGAAGGATTGATCACTCCGCCAGGGTATTTGAGGATAACACGGACAGGGTCTTCTATTTCTCAACGATCAGAAGACATGACCTGCCCGCAGGAGTTCATCAAACACCTCTGGCTCCGGACGAGTTCAACTTGCTGACGATTCTGAAGATCGTGGGGAAGAACAACCAGCTCTCTGTTCTGGTGGAAGGAGGTGCCTCCATAGCAGAATCGTTCATTCGGGAAGGCCTCTGCAACGAGGTGGTCATTTACCGGTCCCATACGGATCTGGGAAGCGGGATAGGCTTCGACGAATCCTCCGTCAGTAAGCATGGTTTGAAGAGGATTGATCAAACGGAGTCCGGGCTGGACCGGAAAATCACATACCGGAGGGAGCATGTTTAGCGGCATCGTGGAAGAAACGGGTCGTGTTGTGGGGATCCGGAGGACGGGCGAAATCGTCACGCTGACGGTGGAAGCCAACCGGATACCGGATGAGGTGGACGTTAACGACAGTGTGGCCGTTGACGGAGTTTGCCTGACGGTCACGGGGAAAAAGGGGAAGCGTTTGACATTCGACCTTGTTCCCGAAACGGTAAGAAAGTCGACGTTGGGCCCGGAGGCAGAGGGAAGAACCGTGAATCTTGAGCGGCCGTTGAGGGCAATGAACCGGATTGACGGCCATCTCGTGGAAGGTCATGTGGACTGTACAGGAAAGATTCTTTCCGTGGAAGATCTGGGGGAAAGCCGGATGATCGATTTCGAGATTCCCCCCCGTTTTTCACACCTGATCGTAGATCGCGGTTCGGTCGCCATCGATGGAATCAGTCTGACGGTGGCCGGGTGTTCCGGGAACCGATTCCGTGTCGCGTTCATTCCCCGGACGTGGGAGCTGACCACGATGGGTGAGCGGAGGGCGGGTGACCGGGTTAACGTGGAATTTGACATGATCGGGAAGTACATAGTAAAGACATTGGAAACGTGGAAAGGGGCTCCGTCCTGATGGGGAAAAGAGTGGATCTGTCATCTGTAGAGGAGGTTCTCGATTCCCTTCGCCGGGGCAAGATGGTGATTGTCATGGACGATGAGAAGCGGGAAAACGAAGCCGATTTTGTCATGCCGGCGGAAACGGTGACGCCGGAGGCCGTCAATTTCATGGGCAGGTTCGGTCGCGGGCTCCTGTGTGTGGCCGTGACTGAAGAGCGGGCGGAGGAACTGGAACTTGAGGAAATGGTGGGGGAGAATACGGCACTGCACGGAACCCGGTTCACGGTTTCGGTGGATGCGGTGAAGAACACCACCACGGGAATCTCCGCATTCGACCGGTTCGAAACGATTCGCGCTTTGGTTGATCCGGAAACGAAGCCCGGCGACCTGGCGAGGCCGGGTCACGTTTTTCCTCTGGTGGCCCGTCCGGGTGGCGTTCTGGAACGTCCCGGACATACGGAGGCCGCCGTTGATCTGTCGCGTCTGGCCGGATTCAGAGCGGCGGGTGTCATCACGGAAATCCTGGACGATGACGGACGGACGGCACAAAGAGACCATCTGGCAAGGTTGGCTCAACACCACGGCCTGGAGATCCTGACCATCGCCGATCTCATCGCCTACCGGCAGCGGACGGAAAACCGGGTTGAATGTGAGGCGGTGTCTATCCTACCCGGCCGTTACGGCCAGTTCGAGCTTCGACTCTACAGGGATACCACAACGGACGAGTGCCACCTGGCGCTGGTAAAGGGGAAGATAACATCGGCGTCTGTTCCTCTGGTCCGCGTCCATTCGGAGTGTCTCACCGGTGACGTGCTGGGATCCTTTCGCTGTGATTGCGGCGATCAGTTGAGGAAGTCCCTCAGGTTGATCGGAAGATCACGGGCAGGGGTTTTTCTCTATCTACGGCAGGAGGGGCGGGGAGTGGGACTCAAACACAAGATTAAGGCTTACGAGTACCAGGATCTCGGTCTGGACACGGTGGAAGCCAACGAAAAGTTAGGGTTCTTGCCCGATCTCCGGGACTATGCCACCGGTGCCCGGATTCTTTATGATCTGGGTGTCAGGGAAATGCGACTTCTGACCAACAATCCCCACAAGATCACCGCCTTTGACCGGTACGGTTTGAAGGTGGCTGAGCGAATTCCCCTGGAGACGGTTCCCCGGGATGCGAACCGGAAGTATCTGGAGACCAAGAGAGACAAGCTCGGTCACCTTATCCTGAGAAATGACGGCAAAGAGAATGACCGCTGATTTGAAAGGGAGGTCGATTGCCCTGATCGTGAGCAGGTTTTACCCAGACTTTGCGGAAAGATTGGTTGAAGGGTCGGTTCGCAAGTACGTGGAACTGGGAGGAGAGCCGGAAAACCTGCTAATCTGCGACGTCCCCGGTTCCTTTGAAATTCCCCAGGCAGCCCAGAAAATGGTCGATTGCGGCCGGTTTGATGCTGTTGTCTGCCTCGGCATTGTCGTCCGTGGGGAAACCCCCCATTTTGACTACGTTTGCGAAAACGTGACCCGGGGAGTGGGACAGGTTGCCCTGAATTCGGGGATTCCCGTCATATTCGGCGTGCTGACAACGGAAAGCCGGCAGCAGGCCAGTGACAGGCTCGGCGGCTCAAAAGGACACAAGGGTGAACAGGCCATGGTGGCGGCGCTGGAGATGATGAAGGCCCTGGATCAGATTCGACAGCTGGGATGATAAAGGGCCCGGGGTTTCCGCCCTTTGAATCGTTGTCCTAATTGAGGGAGGCCTGTCTCCACAGCACGGTGATCCCCGTGACCGACGCGAGCCACGCGGCCACTTCCGGCAGACTCGGGTTTCCATTCCAGCCGAACAGTCCCGCGGCAATGGATCCCAGAAGTCCCTTCTCATGGAGAAGAGGATAGTTGCCGTTGGGAAGTTTGGCCGGGTTGATATCCCAGAGGGCTCCCGTATAGGGAATCAGTCCCGCCTCCTCGAATTCGTGGATACCGTGGGCGATAAGGCCTGCCGCCAGGAGGATCAGGAGGAGCGAGCTGACATTGAAAAACGTTTTCAGGGGAAGCTTCTTCCCCTGGGAGAAAATCAGGTACCCGATAAGTGCTGCCGTCAGTCCACCGCTTAGGGATGTGGCCAGGGAAAGTCCACCCTGGTTGATGGTGACACCGTAGAGAAACAACACCGTTTCCACCCCTTCCCTCAGGACGGAGACAAAAGCCAGGGCAAAAATTCCCACGCCGGCACTGAGGGTTCCGGTAATGGCCGACCGGGCCCGGCTTTCGATATGGCGGGAAACGTTCTTGTTTCTGGCCATCCAGACAATCATGGTGCTCAGGATAACGGCGGCCAGGATCATGACGGTCCCCTCAAAAATCTCTTCTCCCCTTCCGGTCAGTCCTCCGGCCACGACCTGAAGGATCAAAGCCGACAGAACACTGGCCACCAGGGCGGCGGCGACGCCGTTCCACAAGTTCCGCAGAAGCTCGGTTCTTCCGGACCTCACCAGAAACGTGTAGACGATTCCCACCACCAGAGCGGCTTCCAGGGTCTCACGGAACGTGATGAGAAATTCAGGCATCCCCATGGACGTTTTCTCCTTTTCAGTAGTCTTCGAACAAGGTTACCAGCTGCTGCAGATCCTCCAGATCCCTGATCCGGTCCGACAGCCGGGCGAGTTCCCTGTTCGATGTGGGAATCTCACCGAAGTAGCCGTAGGCCTTGAAGATGGCCTGGTAGCCAAACTGAAAGGCCAGCTGGTGGTAATCCACCAGGGCGTCCAGCTCGGCGGCCCCGGTCTTCTCCGGGTGTGAAGGATCCGAAATGCGGCGGAACGCGAGCCTAACCGACAGCAGTTCGGGGTTGCGGTCATGGTCCGCCAGGCGCCGGGAAAACTCCCGGTAGGCCGCTGTGGGATCTCCAGTTTCCTCCCCCATCATGATGTGGAGCAGTTCGTGGGTGTCAGAGGCAAACATGAAGGCATCGATCAGATTAAGAAGTTTCTCCTTTTCCTGAACTTGGAGATCTCGGTCATGGGGATTTTGGAAGAGGGCGAGGAAAACGATGGCCAAGAAAATCATGGATTCTTCTGACACTCCTCGCAAAGGCCGAACAGCTGGTGCACGTGCCGGACCAGCTTGTAATGGTAGCGGCTGGAGACTTTTTCCTGAAGTTTTTCGATCTCGGGACTCAAGAACTCCTCAATTCGACCGCACCGGATACAGATCAGGTGATCGTGATGGGAACAGTCGAGCCAGTGTTCATATCGCCACTTGCCGTCTCCAATATCCATGCGCCGCACCAGGTCGTGCTTGAACAGGATGTCCATAGTGCGGTAGACCGTGGCCCGGGAAACATTAACGTTCCGATCCCGCAGGGTGAGATAGATTTCTTCCGCTTCCCGGTGTTCGTCCGAGGCGCACACCTCTTTGAACACTTCGTAACGTTGGGGGGTGAACTTGAGGTTCTCCTCCTTCAGCACTTCCCTGAATTTTTCCAATTCACGCTGTGTCATGACATGGGATGTTGAGACTCAATCTCATTAAAATCTAACTCTGCTTAACCATGATGACAACATCTTTCGGCACCGTGGGATCTGACTACGGGGGTCAACCCTTTTGGCGATGATCTAATCCTTGCGTGAGTACCGTTCTAGATTGTATTATAATAACAGGCGGTATATGACGGGGGGAATCGAGACAAAGGGATCCATGATCAAGAAAGAGAAACTTTACCGGGGGTTTTATGAGAATCTGGTGGACAGGGTCCAGGGTTATAAAGGCAGGAGAGAAAGAACCATTCACCTGGCCCCCACGTTTTTCAAGTTGATGACAAACCTCCTGGAAGACAAGAAAACGCCGCAGGAAACCAGGTCCCTGATCAGTTCCGCCATCGCCTATTTTGTGGTCCCCCGGGACGTTATCCCTGAAGAGGTCTTTGGCCCCCTGGCTTTGATCGATGATGTGTTCGTGTGTCTTTATGTGTCGAAAAAGTTGTTGAACATGATGGACGAGGAATTGCTCACTGCCCACTGGGAGGGAGTGGAACCGCTTCCGGATCTCGTAGATGAGCTTTATCCGCTGGCGGAAAAATATGTGGGGCATGCAAAGGAAAAAATTTTGAATTATGTAGGTTTGGCTGCCTAAGTCTGCGGAGGTGAGCCATGCAAATCGACCATATCATTCAGATTCGGGGGGAGGCTGCCCGTCCCCAATTCTTGAAAGCTTTTACCGACACGTTTGGCTGGGATCTTGAGAAGCAGGAGTTTGGGTTTGGAAGGTCCATCAATTTCGTCAGATCGGTCTTCGGTGAGATGGCTTCCGCGGTGAAAGGTCCGGTAGGGGAATCGGATGCGGCATACATCACCTCCATTGTTTCCCTTCTTTCTGCAGCCGGGGAATTGCAGGGGGTGAGGAACGAGGAGTTTTTCAGGAATGCGGAAGCCCTGGCCAGTCTCCCCTTCGAATTCAAAGCCGATTTTCTCCACCCCCTTCTGCTTGAGCAGTGGTGTAAAGGATTCTTTGCCTGGTTGGGACAGCGATATGTGGCCATGGACACGGAGTGTTTTGAGGGCTTGAAAAAGCAGTTTGAAGCGGGCGGGATTTCCGTTCAGGTGAAGGAGCCTTCCAGGGCATAACCCTTTCCCTGAATCGACGCAGCAGTTCCGGTTTCCCCCCGGTTTCTCACCATCCCATGATTCCCCAGTCCGATTTGAAATCGTGAGATATTTCGTAACGGGCGCCACCGGGTTCGTGGGCGGAGCGCTGTCTCGAAAACTTCTGGAAATGGGCCATGAGGTTGTGGCCCTGGTCAGACATCCCGAAAAGGCCTCTTCTCTTCAGAAGGCGGGGGCAAGACTTGCCGCCGGCGATATTACCGACAAAGAAACCATGCGGATTCCCATGTCCGGGGTGGACGGCGTTTTCCATGTGGCAGGATGGTATAAAGTGGGGGTCAGAGACAGCCATGCGGCGGACGCGATCAACGTTACGGGCACGCGGAATGTCCTGGAGGTCATGAACGATCTCGGCGTCAAGAAGGGGGTTTATACGAGTACGCTGGGGGTATTCTCCGATACCCGGAGAGCTCTGCCGGATGAAGCGTATCGGTACACCGGACCACATTTGAGCGAATATGATCGTACCAAATGGGCGGCCCATTACGAGGTAGCGGAACCGATGATCAGGGACGGCCTCCCTCTGGTGATTGTCATGCCGGGAATCATTTTCGGTCCCGGCGACACCAGCAGTCTGGGCGATTCTCTGAGGCGTTATCTCCGGGGAAAGCTTCCTTCTATTCCCCGGGAAACGGCTTTCTGTTGGGCCCACATCGACGATGTGGTTGAAGGACACATACTCGCCATGGAAAAGGGGAAGCCGGGGGAGACCTACATCCTCGCCGGTCCGCCGCACACGGTGGAACATTTCTTCGAGATTGCGGAAAGGATAACGGGCGTTCCGGCACCCCGCCTGCGTCTGTCCCCGGGGGTGATGAGATTTCTGTCGAGAATGGCGGCAAGGATACAAAGGGTAATACCCCTGCCGCCAATCTACACGGAAGAGGCGCTGCGGGTCACGGCCGGAGTGACGTATCTTGGCACCAATGAGAAAGCGCGGCGAGAATTGGGGTACACGGTCCGCCCTCTGGAAAACGGTCTGAGAGAGACGCTTGTTCATGAAATGAGAGAATTGGGAATCGCCCTCCCATCCAAAAAGGCACAGGAGTAAGTTCCGGCTCAGAACATTTTCTGATCTCCACGACATCAAAGTGGTGGAGCTCATGGGCATCTCTGGAATGTATGGTCATGACGAAGGGCAACATAAAATGGGTCTTGACTTGGAAGGAGAGAGTCGCATATGGTGAAGCCGTCTCAGGAAAAACTGAAGAGTATTGAAAAGTTGCGCGACCGTGTGTCCAGTGGAAAAGTTGCCATGTTTGAGAAATACGGCATGGATTTCGTCATGGGAAGCCGGGGTCTCGCATGGTTGAACGATATGGATGGTGAAAAACGACTGTTTAACCTGCACTGCAACGGCGGGGTATTTAACCTCGGACATAAGAACCCGGTCATTGTCCAGACCTTGAAGGAAGCCGTGGATGATCTTGATATCGGGAATCATCACCTTCTGAGCAGGGAGCGGGCCGAACTCGGAGCGATGATTGCCGGCCTGATGCCGGACGATCTTGATTACACCGTTTTCGGGGTAAGCGGCGGTGAAGCCGTGGACCTGGCCATCAAGGTGGCCAGGGGATACACGCAAAGGTCGGATATTATTTCTTTGAAAGGGGGATATCACGGGCATACCGGTCTCGCCCTTGCTGCCGGGGACGAGCATTACCGCAAACCGTTCGGACATCACCTGCCGGGGTTCATCCAGGTTCCTTTTGGTGATCTGGACGCGATCGAGGCCCGGATGACGGAGGCGACAGCAGCGGTCCTCGTGGAAACCGTCCCCGCCACCCTGGGAATGAAGATACCGTCAAGAGCGTATATGCAGGGAATACGCCGGCTTTGTGATGCCAGGGAAGTGGTGCTCATTGTCGACGAAGTTCAGGCAGGCCTGGGAAGAACGGGAAGACTGTGGGGGTTTGAACATTTTGATATTGTGCCGGACATCGTGGTTTTGGGCAAGGGACTTTCTGGAGGAGTCTATCCCATCACGGCAACAGTGATCCGGACTCCGCTGGAAGCAGTATTCCACGCCGATCCGTTTATTCATGTTTCCACCTTTGGCGGTGCTGAAGTCGGCTGTAGAGTTGCCGTGAAAGTTCTGCAAATATCCTCGTCGCCGGACTTTCTGTCCCACGTAAATTCCCTGGCGGACGCGTTTCGAAGGGGTCTCCAAGAGCTTATGAAGAAACACCCACGGTTTTTCATTGAATTGCGGCAGTTAGGACTCATGATAGGGCTGAAACTCAGGGATGAGATTTCCGGCCCTTTGCTGACGAAAACCGCGTATGATCACGATCTGCTCCTGGTCTACGCCAACAATGACACCTCCGTCACCCAGTGCCTCCCCCCGCTGACCATGGAAACGGAAGAGGTGGACTGGGTGATCGATCGACTTGACGGCGCCCTCGCGTCGGCGAAACGGCTCAGACCGTTTGCAAAAGGGAAGCGGGCTGTGGGATCCATCTGGCGGGGATCTCGGGGAGGTTGATTCCTTGGACGGTCAGACAGAAATCATCGAAGAGTTTGAGCGGGGACTCAATCCTGTGAATCCAGAAGATTCGTCAGTCCATGCTTCCGTGCTCGGGTACGGGGAAATATCGACGGTTCTACAAATCGATGGACTGGAATCGGTGGCGTGCAAGCGCATGCCGTTGTTCCAAACGATATCAGACGCGGAAGCTTATGAGAAGAACTACCGGTTTTACTGCAGACATCTGGTGAGGGCCGGACTGAACCTCCCGGGGGACCGGACCCAGATCGTTTCGGTGCCGGGCGGGCCGGTCGTACTGTACATCATCCAGGAACAGCTGCCCGCGGAAAGCGTCGTCAACCGTTTGATTCAAACGGTGACGGGGGCGGAAGCGAAGGAGATCTTCAGATCCGTCACGGAAGAGATCGTCAAGGTGTGGCAATACAATCAGCAGAATGGACCAGAACTGGAGCTTGGTCTGGACGGACAATTGTCCAACTGGGTCAAGAGTGACAGCAAGACCTATTATCTCGACACAGGGACACCACTGTTCCGGCTTAACGGGAAGGAACAACTTGACCCGGAGTTATTCTTGAAGAGTGCGCCGTCTTTCCTGCGATGGGTCATCCGTCTTTTCTTCCTGAAGGAGGTCATGACCCGGTACTATGATCTGCGGAGGGTACTGTTGGACATGGTGGGGAATCTGCATAAGGAACAAAGAGCCGAACTTATTCCCGCCGCCCTTGACGTGGTTAACGGGTACCTGGGCTCAGGTGACTCTCGAATCGACGATGACGAAGTCAGAAAGTACTACCGGGACGACAGGCTAATCTGGACGTTGTTTCTTGCCTTCCGGCGACTTGACCGGCGGTTGAAGAACACCTTTGGGTGGGGGCGGTATGAATTTATTCTTCCGCCCAAGATCGAGAGATAAGGGGGTTACGATTTCCACAGGTTCAGGGAACCCCGGTCTGATTTCCCTGCTTCTCCTTTCCATGCTGGGTTCTTCCTGCACGAGACCCCCGGTTCATCGTGGGGATATCAACAGGGAGGATATCCGGTTCTCCGGTGAACGGGCCCTTGAAACGGTGCGTCACTTTGTAACCGCTTTCCCCAATCGAGACAGCGGCCAGCCCAACAATGAACGGGCGGCCCAATGGATAAGGGGAGAATTTGACCGGATGGGTCTTATCACCCATGTCGATTCCTGGGAGGTGATCAACTACAGCAAACGGGTACCCCTGAGAAACGTCGTGGGTGTTATTCCCGGAAAATCAAGCCGGGAGATTACGACGGTTGCCCATTTTGACCAGTCTCCTGACACGTACGAAGGGGCTGACAATGACGGGTCCGGAATCGCTGTTCTCCTGCAGCTTGCGGAGATCTTTTCATCGGAGCCCACGCCCGCCTATACCCTGGTGTTTCTTGCATCGGACGGAGAAGAATATGGAATGCTGGGGTCGTTACGGTATGTCCAAACACATGAGAACCGTGAGGCCATCATTGCTGCCCTTTCACTGGACAACGTGGGCAAGGAACTGTACGACGGCCTGCGAATGGATCCCAGGGGTCAGTTTCGCGGGTACGGGGCCCTGTGGTTTCAGCTGCTGGCCCGGGAAGCGGCTCAATCCATCGGGGAGGCATGGATTCCGATGATAAATCCGCCGGTTCTGCAAATCCTGGATCAGGCCGTTCCTATTTCGTTCATGGATGAGGGTCCCTTCGTGGCGTACGGGATTCCTTCCTTCGGTCTGGCCGGCAACGTCCCGCCAGACAAGGCTCAGTTGCACTGGGAGACCTACCATTCTCCCTCTGACCTTGTTGCCTACCAGTCCGCCGGAACCCTCGGGCATACGGGACGCGTGTCCGAAGCCATCCTTCGCCAGTGTTTGCGGAGGGAAACCTTCCCGGAAGAATCGGGCCCCTATGTCTATGTTGAAGATTCGGGGACCGTACTGCGCGGACTGCCTTTGTATCTGGTCTTTGTGGGGTTCCTGTCGGTTCTTCTTGCCGGCGCTGTTGTGCCGGCGAGGAAGCATCGCTTCAGATCACTCGCCGACTGGGTCAAACCGGCCGTCCATTTTCTGACCATTTGGGCCCCTCTCTTATCATCCATTGTCCTGACTTACGGTTTTGTGGCTGTCGGTTTGATGGACCGGTACCATTTGTATCCGGCCACGAGCAAGGATGAGCCCCTTTTCGAGCCTCGCTGGACCGCCGTGATCCTGTGGGTTACGGGACTGGCGCTTCTTGTCTGGATTGGAAGGGTTGTCGCAAAGCGGGTCCTGTCCCGTTCTTCACCGGTTCCATATGATCACGTGAAATCCGTGGCCATACTGGTGGTGGCACTGGGGGCCACATACGTGTTTGCCATCAATCCGTTTTCCCTTTGCTTTTTTGTTCCGCTTCTGTCCTGGTTCTTCATACGGGGGAGAAAGGGAATGGGCCGATTCCTGGATATCGTGTTGTTCTTGTTCGGCGGGTTACTGGTTTATATCTTGATCTACTTCTTTGGCTTTATGATTTTGAGAAACGGATTTGCGATTCTGTGGTATCTGATGATGATGTTTTCCATCGGGATGATATCTTTTCCCACGGCGGCCGCCATAACGGCGGTCATATCGGCGGGGTTAAGCACCCTCCTGGCTCCTTCCCGGTGAGTGTCGTACTTATTACGGGGTGTTCCAGCGGGTTCGGGCTACTGACGGCAGCCAGGTTGTCCGTCAGGAACCACGTTGTCTTCGCCACCATGCGCGATCTTTCCGCGAAGGGAGGGTTGCTCAAAGAGGTGGAGAAAAGGGGTGGGAATATCCGTCTGCTATCTTTGGACGTCACCGATGACGATTCCATCGCCGGAGTGCATCGCCAGATTGTTACGGAGGAAGGAAAACTTCACGTATTGGTAAACAATGCGGGGTACGGGATCGGCGGATTTTTCGAGGATCTCAGTGAAGGGGAGATCCGGGAACAGATGGAGACGAATTTTTTTGGTGTCCAGAAGGTGTGCCGCGCCTTTTTGCCCCTCATGCGGAAAACCGCCTCTATTCCCGGGGAACCCCCCGTTCAGATCATTAACATTTCCAGCCCTCAAGGGAGGTCGCCCTACCCGGGCCTGGGTGCCTACGCGGCGTCAAAATGGGCCCTGGAGGGATTCAGTGAGAGTCTCTATTTTGAGCTGAAACCCTTCGGAATATCGGTGGTCGTGCTGGAGCCGGGAGCCCACCGGACACCCGGAAT
>JBHIEY010000179.1:0-3743 GCA_046861835.1 Fidelibacterota bacterium
ATCGAAAGCATTGGCGACATCATTGACAAGATGATGATACCGCTCGTTGCCAGAAAAAAAGCGCTCGTCACCGATTTCTCTCCGGCGGGGAGAGAAGAACTTGAGATCTACCACGTCAAGGTCATGAAGCAGATCAGCCGGCTGAGGGAAGCCTTTGAGACCCTCGATCCGAGACAGGCGGCAAAAATCATGGCCAAAGAGGAGAAGTATACGGACCTGGAATCCGAGTATCGCATCAAGCACCTGGAACGTGTGGGCAGGGAGCTTTCAGAATCGGTGGCCACCCATGAGGTCCACATGGAACTGATGGATCTGCTTAAACAGATTAACGTCTATACGGCTCACATCGCCCGGACTCTGGCCCTTTCTTTGGGCAGGCCCGGATAGAGCGGGGGGGCTTCAGGCCAGCTTTTCCGCCTCCTGTTCCCCGGTCTGGTGAAGAAACGGGGAATAGAGAAGGCGAAACCATCCGAAAAAGAATACCTCAAGGACCAGGATGTACCAGGGCCACGGCGGGAGCCACTCGATGGGCTCGAAATTCACCGATGGTACCTCGAACAGGTAGAGGTAGTTCGTCCCGGTCGCAAGGTCGACAGGTAAGGCGACAAACAGAGCATAAAGGTTCAGGAAAAGGAACGACGTCCGGAAGCTTCCGGGAGACGGTTTTTTCCCCTGAACCCAGACAAGATAGAGCATGGTGAAGAGGGGAAGTCCGTGGGAGGACCAGTACAGGAAGAATTCACTGCTGGGAAAGCGGGCCTCCAGCTCGGGGAACACGAGGGCCAGGGACGACCCTCCTACGATCCAGAAGAACAGGACGTCAAACAGTTTCTCTCTTGGCCTGAGAAGGTAGAGGACGGTGAGGTACTGAACAATGGCACAGAGATGGAGGGGGAGGTGTTCCGAAACGGAGAACTCGTTGCGAAAAAGAGGGAGGAGTTTGGACCCGATCTCCCGGAAAAGGATAACGAGAGCCAGCCAGAGATGAAACCGTCCCTGGAGGAGCTTGGGATCGTACTTCTTAAGCTTGATGATAAGCCCGGCGATGAGGGCCACAACCACCGCCACGGCCGTAACGTGTTCCAAGCTGAAGAGGGCAAACGGACGTTTCACGGCTGAACTCCCTCAAGAACCGACCTGCCGTTCGCGTGAGGGAAAATGGCCCGGCACAGGCTCTCGCGGGTAAGTTATGACAACGGTCTCAACGAATCAACACCCTTCCCACCCGGACCTCCGGAGCGATTATGCCGGATCCGCTTGACGACGGGAGATGCGGGGCCGGTGATCCCCGTTTCCCCCCGGTATCTGGTCAGGGGAGGGCCGAAATCCCATGGAGCCATTCTCCAGAGTCACTTCTATGTTCCGCTCTTCCGGATGGGTCAACGTGTACCGGGCGAGACCCGCCAGCAATTCCCTCCGGATAAGCCTCTTGATGGGACGGGCGCCGTGGTGGGGATCATACCCGTTCTTGGCAAGATAGTCTCTGACTTCGGGTGAAACGGTGATCTGGATATTCTGCTCCGCCAGGGTCCGGGTCACTTCATCCAATCTCAGGGCAACGATATTCTTGACGGTGCTCAGGTCAAGATCGTTAAAGGTGATGATTTCATCCATACGGTTGATGAACTCTGGCCGGAGGGAGGCCAAGAGTTCATCGCGGCTCAGGTTAGACGTCATGATTATGATGGTGTTCTTGAAGTTCACCGTTCGTCCTTTGGTGTCGGTGAGACGGCCGTCGTCCAGAATCTGCAGCAGGATGTTCAAGACATTGGGATGAGCTTTTTCCAGTTCATCGAAGAGGATAACCGAGTAGGGACGCCGGCGGATTTTTTCCGTGAGCTGCCCCCCTTCGTCATAGCCCACATACCCCGGTGGGCTGCCGATGAGTTTCGCCACGGAATGTTGTTCCATATACTCGCTCATGTCGATCCGTACAAGAGCCCTTTCGTCATCGAACAGGACCTCCGCCAGCGTCTTGGCCAGTTCCGTCTTCCCGACCCCTGTGCTTCCGGTAAAGAGAAACGACCCCAGTGGCCGGAGCCGGTCCGTCATCCCGGTTTTTGACATGCGGATGACATCGGCAACTTTGGTGAGAGCCTCTTCCTGACCGAGTACCCGTTTCCTCAGGCGGTCTTCCAGGTGGAGAAGTCTCTCTTTTTCGCTGGAGAGCATCCGGGTCACGGGGATTCCCGTCCATTTGGAGACAATATGGGCAATGTCCTCTTGACCCACCTCCAGTTTCAGGAAGCGGTTTTCCTGGAGTTCATCGTTCACCTCTTGAAGCTTCCTCTCCAGCTGAGGCAGCTCGCCGTATTGTATCCTGGCCGTCGTTTGGTAGTCACCCTCGCGCTGGGCCTTCTCAGCCTGCACGGTAAGGGCATCCATCTGCTCCTTGATTTTTCTGGCCCGGTTCACCCGTTCTTTTTCTTTTTTCCACTGGCTGTTGAGTTCCTTCAGGCGGGATTTCAGGTCATCGATTTCCTTTTTGACCGTTTCCAGCCGTTCATTTGAAGCTGAGTCTTTTTCTTTTTTCAGGGCCTCCCGTTCCACTTCCAGTTGAAGTAATTTCCGGTTGGCGTCGTCAATGACGGCCGGCGATGAATTCATTTCCATTCGGAGTTTCGCAGCGGCCTCGTCCACGAGGTCAACGGCCTTGTCCGGGAGATACCGGTCGGATATGTAGCGGTCCGACAGGGTGGCGGCGGCGATGAGGGCGGAATCCCGGATCCGCAGCCCGTGGTGGAGTTCGTACCGGTCCTTGATTCCCCTCAGAATCGTGATGGTATCTTCCACGTTGGGTTCCGAAATATAGACCTGCTGAAACCGCCTCTCCAGGGCGGCGTCCTTCTCAACGTACTTTTGATATTCCTTGAGGGTGGTGGCGCCGATGACCTTCATCCTGCCGCTGGCCAGCTCCGGCTTGATCATGTTGGACACATCCATCTGTCCTTCCGCCGCCCCCGCCCCCACAATGGTGTGCAGCTCATCAATAAACACAATGATCTCTCCGTCCGACTGGACCACCTGTTTGACAAAATTCTTCAGCCGTTCCTCAAACTGGCCCCGGAACATGGCTCCCGCCACCATGGCACTCAGGTCGAGGGCCACGATGCGCCTATCCTTCAGGTTTTCGGGGACGTCGCCTTCCACGATCCGTTTTGCAAGGCCTTCCACCACGGTCGTTTTTCCCGTGCCCGGTTCGCCGATCAGTACGGGATTATTCTTTTTCCGCCGGGAAAGAATCTGAACAATTCTGCGAATCTCATCTTCCCGGCCGATGACGGGATCGATTTTCCCCTCGTGGGCCAGGAAGGTGAGATCGATCCCGTACGTCTTGACGGCATCCACTCCTTCTTCCGGATTGAAGGTCGTTGTCTGGTCGTTCATCTCTATTCTCCTTTCCTGTGCTTCGTTGAAGGGTGCATTCTCCATGCCAGAGGGAATATTCTGTCAAATGGACCCGGCGGCCGTGCCTATCTGGCATCCTCCTCTGACAATCCTGCCGTGGTGGAAGCTATCATCGGGTTCCATCCGGCCGTGGGGAGAGTCACCGTCACCATCGATGTCTTCACACTGGGGAGCAGGTCCTCCGAAAGGGGTAATATCCCCATATTTGTCAGTCACATCCTCAAAGTTCTTAACGGTGACCCACGGCGTTCATCAATTCACTATGGATTGAATCATCCCGGGTAAGGGGATGAGGTTCACAAGATTTGGTATGGAACCACCTTGCCGAGTTTGGG
>JBHIEY010000180.1:0-3741 GCA_046861835.1 Fidelibacterota bacterium
GGCCCGGTATATTGCCCTTGTCGCCACACGGGGTAAGCCTGTAACGCCGTGGCTGGCTTTTGTTGAACAGGCAAACGGGGACCAGGGGGAGCCGGTGGGCGTAAATCTCAAAGCGTCCACCTGGGACATGATTCACAAGCTGACCTTTAACGTCGTCAACAGTCCCAACGGAACGGGCTTTGCCGCCCGGGTCGCCGACCCTCGGATACGGTTTCACGGAAAAACGGGCACCGCTGAAAACCCCCACGGGGAGCCCCACGCCTGGTTTGTGGGGTTCGCGACCCGGGACGATGAGTCCATTGCCCTGGCCGTTCTGGTGGAACACGGAGGAACAGGGGGAACGGCCGCCGCTCCCCTGGCCGGGAAGATCGTGAGCCGCTACTTCGGGACAACCGCCGACATATTGACGTCACGATGAACGGGCTGGGCTACAAACTGAGGGAGTCTCCTCCCGCATGGCTCATTCTGTCTTTGCTTCTGACCATTGTAGGACTCATGGCCCTTTACAGTATTTCCTTGACTGAGGGGGTTATAACCCCCTCCTCCCGGTTCGTCAGACAGGCAGTCTGGTTACTTCCCGCCCTGGCGGCGTACCTGATCTTTCTGGGGATTCCCAGGAGGATTATCCACAAGTACGCCTATCTGGCTTTCCTGGCCGCCTTCGGTCTTCTGTTCGTCCCCCTTCTTACGGGTTCTGTGGCCGGCACTTACCGCTGGATATCGGTGGCCGGAGTGAGCATCCAGCCTTCGGAGATCATGAAATGGGTGGCCGTGATTGCGCTGGCCCGGTACCTTTCGGACTACAATCTCAAGGTCAAGAAGATTCAAACCCTGTTCATTCCTGTAATTCTCGTCCTCATACCTGCGGTGGTGGTGGCCAGACAACCCGATATCGGGTCGGCCCTGATCCTTATGGCGCCTGTCATACCCCTCCTCTACTGGGTGGGAGCCCGGCCCCTTCATATTTTCCTTTTCATTGCCCCCCTGGTGAGTATGCTCACCGCCTTCAACTATTACACGTTTACCGCCTGGATTGTTGTCGTGGCGGCTGTTCTGTATGTGTCGAAACCGAGAATTCTGACGGGACTGGCCAACTTTTTTGCGAATATCTTTATCGGTCTCCTGACCCCGATCATGTGGGGGTTACTCAGACCCTATCAACAGGAAAGACTGAGGGTCCTGTTTAACCCCGCGCAGGATCCGCAGGGAGCCGCGTACCAGATCATACAGTCTCAAACGGCCATCGGCTCAGGAGGATTTCTTGGTAAGGGCCTGACCCTGGGGACACAGACTCACCTGAAGTTCTTGCCGGAACAGGAAACCGATTTCATTTTCTCTGTGATCGGAGAAGAGTTAGGGTTTATTGTCGTGACCGTCATTCTGATACTGTTTGCCTTTCTGGTGATCGACATTGTCCGCCATGCCTACCGGACAGCGGAGAGATTCTCCAGCCTCGTCCTCATCGGCATCGCCACAATTTTTCTGAGTCACATCTTTATCAACATCGGTATGACCATTAATCTTCTTCCGGTGAAAGGACTTCCCCTCCCGTTCATGAGCTACGGCGGTTCCTTTCTGGTGTCCTGCTATGCCATGATCGGCCTCGCGGGGAACGTGGCGGTGGAGACGCCGGAATAGGGGCCGGGCGACGCCAGACGGGTCGTGGAAAAACGTTGTGATTTGAGGGTACGAAGGGTAAATTCTCAAGCCGGTTTCCACTGGGATTCCACTGCCAGCCTCCCTGACCAGATGATTTACACTGCCGTTCGTTTATTCATAATAGCCCTGGTGCTCCACTCCACCGCAGGAGCCCGGCCCCAGGATCAGCAGTTATCGGAACTCAACCGGAAGATTGATGACCTTCAGAAGCAGGTGAACCAGCTCGCCACCGGTGTTATTCCCGAAATGGAAAAGACCCTCGACACCATGGTGAAATCGAAGGCCCAGTCGGATAGTGCCACGATCATGGTGATCAACCGCATCAATACTCTCCAGAACAAGATCAAGATTCTTGAGGACAAGATGGCCTATGCCGACAGCGCCAATTTCGAAGTTCTTGAACAGTTGATGATGATCGAAAACAAGATCGTCACCCTGACCCGAAGTTTTAATGAACTGTATGGCCTCAGAACCGGACAGGCACCCTTGAAGGGAGCGGCCCTCTCGCCCGACGAGTATAGGAATGATTACGTCCGGGCCCTTAACCGGTACCAGAACGGGGAATATGAACAGGCCATCCGCGACTTCTCGCGGCTTATCCGGGTGGACCCCTCTCACGAACTGGCCGACAACAGCCAGTACTGGATCGGGGAGTGCTACTATTCCCTCCGCAATTACAAGAAGGCCATTTCCGAATTCGAGAAGGTGCTCCAGTTCACCGACGATGACAAATGGGACGACGCCCAACTCAAGCTGGGTCTTTCCTATAAGCGTATCGGCAACCGGGAAAAAGCCAGGGAAGAATTCCAAAAACTTTTGGATCATTTCCCCAGTAGCGAGTATACCGAAAAGGCCCGGCAATATCTCCGTCAGTTATAGACGCCGAACCGTCACTTTCACCGGTCCTTAGGAGAGAGGTGATATGCCACTGAAGACCTATTTTCTTACCTCTGAAATCGTTCCGTTTTCAGAAACGGGGCCCCTGGCTCACTTTTCCAAGTTTGTCCCGATCCGGTTGCAGGAACACGAACACGATATCCGGCTGACGGCACCGAAATATGGGTTCATCAGTGAAAGAAAGTACATTCTGAGAGAAGTTATCCGGCTCAGGAAAATCGAATGCCAGATGAAGGATGAGGTTCTGGTGGCGTCGGCCAAGTCGGCGTTTATTCCCAAGACCCGGGTGCAGGTATACTTCATGGAGCATGACCGGTGGTTCCAGCCTCTCAGTCCCCTCCTGTACAAATCGAGAAACGGACGTCCCCTCGCCGATAACGGCGACAGGTTCGCCTTCTTTTCGAAGACATCCCTCAACATGCTGACCCACCTGTTCTGGAGGCCAAACGTGGTCCTTTGCAACAACTGGCAGTCGTCGTTTGTCCCCATCCTTTACCGGCAACTATACGCACAACACGATTTCTACCGGGAAATCCATACCGTTCAGATTATCCATTCCCTCGACACCTACGGGCAGGTCTCCCGGAAGATCTATGACAGGCTGGGGGTTACCCTTCCGGATGAAATCACGGACGACAGGGTGAATTCCCTGGCCGTCGCCGCCCTGTTTGCCGACCTGGTCATCGTCATAGACGATCCCTCTTCGAAACTGAGCAAGGAACTTTCCCGCCGTTCGCACTTTCAATCGATCCGGGACAAGATCGCGGGGAAACTGGTTTCCGTTGTCCGCAAAGATACCTCCCAGGAAAACTACAACGACGTCGCCGATGAAATTCACGCCATTCTTCAGGATCGCTTCGTCTGATTCCCGAATCCACTCCCTAACCTGCCACCCTTTCCGCCGTTGACATCCTTTTTGAAGATCCCGGGCCCGCTGTTCCTGGCACCCCTGGGCTGGCTGACGGCGATACTTTTGTCGTCATGCACAGAGGACACCTTCGTCACCAGCCTGAAGGAGACACCGGTGTCACCCCGGGACAGCTCCACCAGCCGCATGCGATATCTGACCTATCAGGTTCCCCCCGCCGTGGGATGTCAAACCCGGCTCTACGTGGGGGAGACAGACGGGTTTGACATCCCTTTCACCCTGCTGGCTCTGTCCGGGCTCCCTCTTGTGGGAGATTC
>JBHIEY010000181.1:0-3733 GCA_046861835.1 Fidelibacterota bacterium
CCCTGCTTCTTTACTTGAAGCAAGTGTTTTGTGCATACCTTGTCTGGAAATGAGCTGTATTCCTTCCGTGATAACGGTCTTTTCCTCCAAATTCGGCAAACAGAGACACTTGTCCCACGAGTCATACGAGAAAGCATGTCGCTACGCCGCATAACATCGCAATCGGTCGATTCGAAACAATATCTCGGCAAATAGCTTCTCGCTGATCGTAACCTCTGCCATCTGAAACGTCACATATCGACTGTGCCTTACGACTTTGGCGCCGATTTTTATTAGTTTCGTGAGTAGACTGCGAAGCGACCAGTGTTTGATTTTGCCTGGAAGGACCAAGCGTCTGAGGAAATTGCCCAGATTGTAAGCCAGTACAAACAACCAGAGCCTTACCTGATTTGAGACAAATTGTTTGCATGAGAGCCGGGTCCAGTTCAGAGCATATTTGCCCTCTTTTATCCACTGCTCGGCTGTGCCTCGGCCATTGTAGAAATGCACTACGCCTTGTGCCTTAGCGCTCATGTTTGTAACGATGAACCCCAATCTTGGGAAGAGCTCTCCCTGATGCCATTCCACCTTCGCCACTACCCGGCGAGGCCGAGACCAACTGGCCGCCTGATACATGAAATCGTGCAACAACACAATCGGCTTTCTCGGGGGCCGTCCAATAGGGCGAGTCAAGAGGTGGCGAATTTCTTCATAGAGGAGGTCATTTGCAGGAAGTCTCATGGCGTATAAATAACCGTTACTTTCCAGATATTCATATATTTCAGGTTTAGCAAATGCGGCGTCACCACGAAAGTATTTCCTGATATTCTTGTTCTCATACCCCCGAACGACTGGTTCAAGCAGTTCTTTCCACCTATCGGCACTGTGCACATTGCCGGGCCGAAGCAGAACTCCTTCACAATCCCCGAATTGATTGAAACAGAACAAAGGATGGAAACAGTAACTTCTGAAATGACCGTTATAGGCCGAACCTTCCTGCTCGCCGTGTACCGGGCTCTCTGAACTGTCCATGTCAAGAATGATTCGTCGATGAGGTGTCTTGCCCATGGCTCTTTGAATCCATTTGCCATTTACATCTGACAGGCTCTTGAGGTTTTCCTGCTGAATCAGGATGTCCGTTTCAAAACGTCCTATCGTATTGGCACTCGCCGCGTGCTTGCCATTATCCTTTTTGCCGGTAATCACTCGAATGACAGGGTCAATGGATAAACGCTCGGCATCATTGACATCTTCATACCCGGCGAGACGGCTGTAGACGGATTGACGCAAAAGAGTGGGTATGGTATGTTGGATGTTTCGTCCTGTTCGTTTATCGCTGAAAAATTCAGAGACGGAATCGAATAATCCAAGAGCATCATCAAGGTCACGATAGGCAAGAAGTCCACCGTCAGACGTCACCTTTGCGCCGTGAAATTCAAGCTTTATTCCTGCATCATCCGCCAGCTGGCGGACATGCTTTCACCCTCCGGGTGATTAATATTCATGAGTTATGAACAATCGTTATTTACTGTAAAATAAGATGTTATGGCCAATATGAAAAGCATTCTGGAGGTTTAATATTGGGAATGCGGGATAACGGGTCGAACCGTTAAAACCGTGGTTAGCGGGTTCCAGGACGCCGGATACAAGTCTGTGGTGTGGGATGCTACAGACGACCAGGGACTTCCCGTCAGCGCCGGCGTCTACCTGTATCAACTGAAAGCGGGGGAATTTATCGAAGTCAAAAAAATGATTCTCCTGCGCTGACACCCTCCACTACTGTCTACCAGCACCCAACCAAAAAAGGCTCGGATTCGAGCCATTTCTGGGTCTAATATACTACGGGCGGTAATCCAAAGTTGTGAGAAATGTCACAGTTTTTCATTCCCATCCTGATCGTTCCGTTAATGCTGGGGGCTCAGACAGACCTGCCGGAGCTGGTGACGGACCGGCCGGATCAAACCGAGTCGGCCAGCGTGGTGTCGCCAGGTTGGATCCAGGTGGAGACCGGAATCCTATATGAAAGAGAGACCTTCCGGAAGGGGGGTTTTACATCCCGTACCCGAACCCTGTCTTATCCGACAACCCTGGTCCGGATCGGACTGATTCGACCGCTTGAGCTCAGGTTGACAGGACAGTGGACGATGGAGACGACAACGTCCAACCCCTCCCCATTTGTGATCAGCGGAGGGGAAAAAACCACTCAAGGTATCAGCGGAGTGGGCGTAGGGGGCAAATTCCGGGTCACAAGTCAAAGGGAATGGATTCCGGAGACAGCGGTAGTCGCCCACCTTGAACCGGCGGCACCGGCCTCTGAGGGAGGTGAAAGAGGATGGGTCTCGCGACTGCTTCTGGCCACGGGACATGACGTTTCGGACCGTCTGGGGTTATCCTGGAACATCGGAGGCGAGTGGTGGAGTGAGGGATCGGGTGGATCATTGCTCTATACGCTGGCCCTGGGTGGCGACCTGACTCGAAACCTGGGGGGATTCGTGGAGGTCTTCGGTGATGTGTCCAGACAGTCCGGGACCACCCTTCAGTTTGATGCAGGCCTCACCCACCTGGTGGGCTCCAACCTGCAATTGGACGCCTCTGCCGGTTTCGGCACGGCGGGCGATACCCCCGGCTGGTTCCTCAGCGCCGGTCTTTCCTATCGCTTTCGCCGTTAAATAACCCTTTTGCTGATAACAAGGTTTTCGTACCTTTAAATGAGACTCAATCTCGAATAGCATCTTTTTGTGAAGGAGAAAGAGAAAGTGAAAGTGGGTATGATACTGTGGTCTTTTGTGATGGCGGTTTCCCTGGCGGGTCAGAACGCCATCCGGGGACGGGTGATGGACGGTGAAACGGGGGAGGCTCTGGTAGCGGTGAATGTGGTCGTCTCGGGAACTTCACTGGGGACGTCCACGGATCAGAACGGAGCGTATACCCTCCAGGGAGTGACCCGAGGGAATCATACGGTGATGTTTTCGGCCATAGGGTACGAGACCGTGGAAAAAAAGGTGACGGTAGGCGAGGGAGACGGGGTAGTAAACGTGGTCTTGGTTCCCGCGGTGGTTCCCATGAAACCGGTGGAAATCCTGAGCGACCGGTCGAGCCTTGTAGGGGGCAGTGCCGGTCTGTTTCGCGTTCCGGGCTCCGCCGCCGTTATTTCCCAGCGGGAACTGGAGAAGCATGCCGTAGGGGACATTCACCGGGTACTGGCACGGGTTCCCGGCGTTAACCTTCAGGAAGAGGATGGGTTTGGCCTCAGACCCAACATCGGCATGAGGGGGACGGGCGTGGAACGTTCACGGAAGATCTCCATTATGGAGGACGGAGTACTCATAGCTCCCGCCCCCTATTCCGCTCCATCGGCATACTATTTTCCCACTGTGGGGCGGATGGAATCGGTGGAGATCCGGAAAGGGTCGAGCCAGATTCAGTACGGGCCTCATACGACAGGTGGAGCCCTGAACCTGGTATCGGCCTCAATTCCCGACAGATTCAGGACGGGTGTCTCTGTCTGGGGTGGCTCCTTCGACTTTCAGAAGGTTCATTTCACCATGGGGAGCGGTGCGGGTAATCTCGGATTTGTCACCCAGGCGTATCTCGACAGGAACCGGGGATTCAAGAATCTTGCCGGGGGCGGCGATACGGGTTATGACAGGAAGGATTACCTCGCCAAGATCCGCTATACGACTCCGAAAGGCTTTTCGACACCCATGGCGTTCGAGGTCAAGATTACCCATACCCGGGAAGTGTCCAACGAGAC
>JBHIEY010000182.1:0-3732 GCA_046861835.1 Fidelibacterota bacterium
GACCTGGCCGAACTCATTCTCGGAGCGGACACATGGGAGGTGGAGGGATGAGAGGGGGAGACCGGGTGACCTGGAGAGTGTAAAGGCATCTAACGTCTAACGTCCAACGTTTAACGTCGAACGTCTAACGTCCAACGTCTAACATGAAGGAACCGGCCTAATGGATTATCGCATCGAAACGGATACGATGGGAGAGATGAAAGTCCCCTCCGACAGGTACTGGGGAGCTCAGACCCAGCGCTCCCTTCAGAATTTCCGGATTGGACGGGAACATTTTCCCGCAGAATTCATACGGGCTTACGGTTTGATCAAGCAGGTGGCGGCAGAGGTGAACGCCGAGCTGGGGGTTCTGGATAAGAAGGTGGCGGGCGTCATCGGGGAAGTGACCCAGGAGATCATCGACGGCAAGCTTGATGACCAGTTTCCCCTGGTCATCTGGCAGACGGGAAGCGGAACGCAGACGAACATGAATTTTAACGAGGTCATTGCCAACCGGGCCATCGAGCGGATGGGGGGCAAAATGGGTTCGAAAGAACCCGTCCATCCCAACGACCATGTCAACAAGTCCCAGTCCACCAACGACACCTTTCCCACGGCCATCAACGTGGCCGCGGCCGTGGAAATCAACCGCCGCCTCCTGCCGGCACTCACGGGGCTCCGGGACGCCCTCGAGCACAAGGCCACGGAATTCAAAGAAATCGTCAAACTGGGACGGACGCACCTTCAGGATGCCACCCCCCTGACGTTGGGCCAGGAATTCTCCGGGTATGCCTCTCAACTGACGCACGCCCTGAACTGCGTGGAAAACGCCCTTTCCCATCTGTACGAGCTGGCCATGGGGGGAACGGCCGTGGGGACGGGACTTAACGCTCCGGAAGGGTTCGCCGAAAAGGTGGCGGAAAGGATCGCCCGGAAAACGGGACTTCCGTTCAGGACGGCCTCCAACAAGTTTGAGGCCCTGGGGGCCCATGACGCCACCGTGGAAATGGCAGGAGCCCTCACCACCGTGGCGGCCTCTGTGAATAAGATTGCCAACGATATCCGGTGGCTGGGAAGCGGTCCGCGGGCCGGTATCGGCGAAATTATCCTCCCCTCGAACGAACCCGGCTCCTCCATCATGCCCGGAAAGGTCAATCCCACCCAGGCGGAGGCCGTGACCATGGTGGCGGCCCAGGTCATGGGGAACGGTCTGACATTGACGGTGGCCGGCGCTTCGGGGAATTTTGAATTGAACGTCTATCGTCCTGTGATTGCCTACAATCTCCTTCAGTCCATCCGGATCCTGGCCGATGTCTGTGATTCCTTTAACACCAACTGTGTCGTCGGCATTGTCCCCAACGTGGCGCGAATTGACCACAACCTGAAGAATTCCCTGATGCTGGTGACGGCGTTAACCCCCTACATCGGTTACGACAGGGCCGCCGAAGTGGCGAAAAAAGCCCATGAGGAAAACGCCACCCTCAAGGAAACCATCGTGAAACTGGGCTACATGACGGAGGAAGAGTTTGACCGGCGGGTAAAACCTGAGGAGATGGTCTCACCCGCAAAGGGATCCTGACCGGATGCCGTGATGGCAAAAAGGAACTCAAATTCCCCCTTCCGCGAGTGGATCCGGATCTCAACCCGTGTGTTCACGGTTCTTCTGATCGCGGCAGTCGCGGGGGTGGTCTATATGAGAGTTCTCTCCCGGGATCTGCCGTCTCTGGAGCAGCTGGAGAACTTCGATCCGGACCTGGTGACCCGTATCTATTCGGCGGACGGTGTTCTGTTGAAGGAGCTCTACACGGAACGGCGGGTGTTTGTGGACCTCGACAGGATTCCCGCCGACCTCATTAACGCCACCATCGCATCGGAGGACCACCGGTTTTATGCCCACTGGGGCATTTCACTGCGGGATCTCATGCGGGCCGTGGTCATCAATCTCGCCACCCTGAGCTACCGGCAGGGATTCAGTTCCATTACCCAGCAACTGGCCAGAAACCTGTACGACACGATTGGGTTCAAGAAAACCATCACCCGGAAGCTCAAAGAGGTGATCACCGCCGTTCAGATTGAGAAAACCTACACCAAGGACGAAATCCTGGAAATGTATCTCAATTCCGTCCACTTCGGTCACGGCACCTACGGGGTTCAGGCAGCCGCCAAGCGGTATTTCAAGAAGGACGTGTGGGATCTCTCCCTGGATGAAAGCGCTCTTCTGGTGGGGCTTTTGCCCGCTCCCGCCCGGTACAGTCCCATCAACCACCCGGACCAGGCTCTTCGCAAGCGGAATCTGGTCTTGAATCTTATGAAAAAGCGGGGGCTCATTTCCCCTTCCCGGTACGCGGAGGCGACCGCCATGAAACTGCGGGTGGCGTCGGGGGAAGAGGGGGAAGGGATGGCCCCCTACTTTACCGAGTACATCCGGAGACTCCTGGAAAAGGAGGACGACCTTCTGGATGTGGACATTTACCGCGACGGTCTGGAAATCTACACGACGCTGGACAGCCGGATGCAAAAGGCGGCGGAGGAAGCGGTACTGGAAACGGTAAGGCGAAATCAAGAGATACTCAACCAGCGGCTCTATGAGAACAGGAACGAATTTGAACAGCTGGCCTATCTCACCATTCATCCCGAGGACTCCGTGCGGGCCATGCTGGCCGGGCAACTGCCGCTCTACGAGGATCTCCGGGACAAGCTCCTGGTGCAGGCGGCCCTGGTGGCCATCGATCCCGCCACGGGACATATCAAGGCCATGATCGGGGGGAGGCCCGATTATCACGATCAGTTCAACCGGGCGACCCAGGCCAGGCGGCAGCCCGGGTCGGTCTTCAAGCCGTTTATCTATACGGTGGCCATCGACAACGGCTATCCCGTCACCAAGCAGCTCCTCAATCAACCTGTGGTATTGAACGTGCAGAACGCCCAGGGAGAGTGGGAAAAATGGATCCCCCGGAATTACGACAATTCCACGGGGGGACTGACCACATTGAGGGACGGCCTGCGCCGCTCCTTGAATCTGATTTCTGTTCGACTGGTACAGGAACTGGTTCCGCCGGAGGTGGTGGTCCGGACAGCCCACCGGATGGGGATTTCCACCCCCTTAAGGGCCGTGGACGCCATTGCCCTGGGAACATCTGAAGTCATTCCCCTGGAGATCACCTCCGCCTACAGCATCTTTGCCAACCATGGCCTCTGGTCGAAACCTGTGGCCGTCACCCGGATTGTCGACCGGTTTGGGCATACCCTCAAGGAGTATTCCCCCCAGCGGGAAGAGGTGTTGAGTGAGGAGACGGCCTTCATCATGACCGATCTTCTCCGCACGGTGGTGGACCGGGGAACGGGGGGCCGGGTCCGGTGGATGTATCAATTCAACCGCCCCGCGGGGGGCAAAACAGGAACCACCCAGGGGTGGACCGATGCCTGGTTCGTGGGCTTTACACCGGACCTGGCCGCGGGAGTCTGGTTCGGTGTGGACGATCCCCAGGTGAGTCTGGGGAAAAACCAGGACGGCAGCCGGGCCGCCCTGCCGGCCTGGGCCCGGTTTATGAAAGCCGTCTACGATACCCTCGATTTGCCGTACGCCGATTTCCAGCCCCCTCCCGGCGTCGTGCGGATCCAGATTTGCAAGGTTACCAAGGAGCTCCCCACCGAGTACTGTCCCACCGAATGGGAGTACTTCATCAAGAAGTACGCCCCCACACGAAGGTGCCGGGTTCACACGGAAGCCACCGCCCGGAGAAACCGTCCGAG
>JBHIEY010000044.1:0-13468 GCA_046861835.1 Fidelibacterota bacterium
ATGCTTCCCTGTTCTATGAGCCGGAAACGTCGTACGCCCTGGGGTACGGATTCCGGTGTGGATTCCTCGGCCTATTGCACATGGACGTCGTCAGGGAACGACTCGAACGGGAATTCGATTTGGACCTCATTGCCACCGTTCCCAACGTCCGGTATCAGGTCCTGAAGAAAAGCGGGGATGTCATAGAGATCGACAATCCCATGCGTCTCCCTCCGGAAGGGGAGATAGAGAAAATCCGGGAACCGTATGTGACGGCGGAGATCATCACCCCCCCTGAATACATGGGGGATGTCATGAAATTGTGCCAGACCCGCCGCGGGACCCTTCAGAACACCCTCTATTTTTCCGAGCACAGGGCTCAACTCAAGTACGATCTTCCCCTGGCGGAGATCATCTTTGATTTTTACGACAAACTGAAGTCCCTGTCGAGAGGGTACGCCTCTTTCGACTACGAACTTGCGGGCTTCAGGCCCGGAAATCTCAGAAAGGTCGACATCCGCCTGGGCGGCGAAATTGTGGATGCCCTTTCCCTTATCACCAGTAGCGAAACGGTTCACCGGCGGGGGAAAGATCTCTGCCGGCGCCTCAAGGAGGTGATCCCCCGGCAGCAATTCGAGGTGGTTATCCAGGCGGCCGTCGGCTCGAGAGTGGTGGCCAGGGAATCCATTCGACCTTACCGGAAGCGTGTGACGGCTAAGTGCTACGGAGGAGACATCACGCGCAAACGAAAACTCCGGGAGAAGCAGAAGGCGGGTAAGAAGAGAATGAAGCAGATCGGGAAAGTGGAAGTGCCTCAGAAAGCTTTCCTGGCCCTCTTTGAAGTGGACAGGCACTGATCCCGTTCCCGCGAAGGTCCTCAATCCCGGCGGCTTCCGCAATGCCCCTGAGCAGATTGCCCGACAGCCACTCATACTGGTCCCTCTCCCGCTCGCCGTACTACAGTTTCGTTTTTACCCTCCCTCTTTTCGGTGTTTACGAGGTCATGGTCCTGTTTCTGAGCCGGGATCAACTCATGGTATTGAGAAACGGGGCGGATGTCCTGCTGAGACAGATTCTCGGTCTGTTTGGTCTCTGGGGCATCTACGTTCTCAGCATCGCGTTCATCGTGGGATTCATCGTCGTTTTCCTGTGGCAGAAGAACCGGTGGCATATCACGTCGGTCCGGGGGGAATACCTGCTCAAGATGGCTGGGGAAAGCGTTCTGTGGGGAATGGCGATCTATGTTCTCCTCAGGACCCTTCCGGCCGTCTTGATGTTCCCCTCGGGGGAAGTGGTGGTGCAGCAGGTCGTCCTGGCCATCGGTGCCGGGCTGTACGAGGAGTTCGTTTTCCGGGTTCTGGCCATCAATATCATGTCGGTTCTCTTGAAGGCTCTTTTTCTCTGGCGGAGGGGGTGGCGGAAGCTGGGTGCCATTCTGTTTGCCGCGGGGCTCTTTTCCGCCTTTCATTTCGTAGGCCAGTTTGGCGATTCGTTCAACCTGACCCTGTTTGGATACCGCTTTCTTGCCGGGACGCTCCTTGGGGCCCTCTACGTGGCACGGGGATTCGGAATCACGGCCTATGCTCACACGGTTTACGATTTTGTCGTGGTATTCAATCTCACCACAGCGCCTTCCTAACCGGTCGTTGGAAAAATGATTTCGCGGGTCTAATTTGACGTGTCAGAACCATGATTATCCGACCGCCATCGGTAGCCGGCACCTTCTATCCCGCCGAGGAGCAGGCCCTTGTGGCGGATATCCGGTCCCATCTCGATGCGGCGGGGCCGGTGGTGGCCCGGGAAGCGGCAGGATTTGTGGTACCCCACGCCGGGTACATCTATTCGGGGCCCACCGCTGCCTATGCTTACAAACTCCTGGTGAATCGCCCCTATGAAAAAGTGGCGATACTCGCTCCGAGCCATTTCGAAGGATTCGACGGCCTCTCCGTCTATTCGGGCGATGCCCTGGCCACCCCTCTGGGCGAGGTGAAGGTCAGCGTAGAGGACCGGGATCGTCTCATTGGGTACGACGGAATCTTTGCCTCAGAGATGGGATATCGGCAGGAACACTCTCTTGAGGTTCAGCTCCCCTTTCTTCAGTACGTCCTCAAACCCGGCTGGGAGGTCATCCCTCTGGTTATGGGGCGGCAAACCCGGGAGACGGTGGATCTGGCGTCGAAGATACTGGGGGATTTCCTTCACCGGACCCATCTTTCTATCATTTCTTCGGATCTCTCCCACTATTACCCCTACGAACGGGCAAGACGGATGGACGGGCGCTTCTGTTCCCTGGTGCAGGAGGGGAGACTCGATGCCCTCTGGGATGCCCACAGGGATGGGGAGGTAGAGGCGTGCGGTTTCGGACCCATCTTTTCGTTCCTGCAGTCCCTCGCCGGAAGAGACGAGGTGGTCACTGAGATTCTGGACTACCGCAATTCAGGGGATACGGCGGGGCCGAAGGAACAGGTGGTGGGGTACTGTTCAATCGGCGTTTTCTGGAGGGATTAGTGGAGCTTTCGCCGGGGACGCGAAAAGAGGCCCTCCGCCTGGCCCGCTGGGCTCTGGAATGGCACCTCAGGGGAAACCGGGTGCCCCCGCCCGATCTTACCGACCCCGTGTTCGAGGAGCCTCATGGGCTCTTTGTGACCATTCACAGGGATGACGAACTCAGGGGATGTGTAGGCCGGGTGGACCCTCTGACGGTCTTGAGAGAGGAGATCCCCGATCTTGCCCTGGCCGCCGCCACGAGGGATCCGCGGTTCTATCCGGTGACCCCCCAGGAGGTGGAGACCGTCCGCATCGAAATCTCCCTTCTCACACCGCCCGAGGAAGTGAGGGATGTGTCGGAGATTCAGGTGGGTACCCACGGGATTATTGTGGAACGAAACGGGGCCAAAGGTCTTCTTCTCCCCCAGGTCGCCGTCGAAGAGGGGTGGGACAGGAACACCTTCCTGGCACACGCCTGTCTCAAGGCCGCCCAGCCCCCGGAAGCGTGGAAGGACCCCGAAACACGGATTTACCGCTTCACGGCCGAGGTCTTTTCCGAATAGGCCCCTTTTCCGTCGCCGGACCGAACGGGAACTTTGATGTCCCTTAGATGTTGATAATGCGCGAAGGACTCTCTAAACTCTACCTCGCCGGACAGCCATGAGAACGTCATTCCTTCTCCCTTTTCTTCCCCTGACCCTGGGGGCCTTTCCCGCCTCTCCGTTTGAGGACTTCATTGTGGCCATCTGGCCCGAATACGATCATCCCGGTGTCCTGGTGATCTACACCGGGACAGTCAAGGAATCCCACCTTCCCCTTTCTCTGGACCTCCGGGTGCCGGAGGAGACCGACCTGGTGCTGGCGGTGGGCCAGAACGATACGGCGGGAAACCTGGCCCCCATCCCCGTAGAGGCAACGAGGGACGGAAAATGGGCCCGGACCCGGCTCGTGCGGCCGGCATTCCAAATCGAGTTCTACTTCGACCCCTTCGATGAAGGGGAACGGAGGGAGGGGAACCTGACAGTTCAACTGAACCAACCCCTGGCGGGGTATCACCTGGCCGTCCAGAGGCCCTTGATGGCACAGCGGTTCCAGATTTCCGAGCCGGCCGCAGAAACGTTCAACGACGATCACGGTTTCACCTATTACCGGGTTCATCTCGACACCCTTCCCGCAGGTCAGGCCAAATCGGTCTCTTTTTCCTATGTTAACCGGGACAACAGGCTCAGTTTGGAACGTCTTCAGGAGACCTTGGGGGGCGCACCGGCGGGTACCCGTGCCCCCGACAGCCGGGCAGGAACCGCCGTCTCGAGGTACCGCCTGCCCACCTATGAGCCTCTGGCCGTTCTGGGCATCCTTTCCCTGGTGGTGGGATACATCTTTCTGAGATCCAACGGTCCCCGACGGGTCCGGCCGGGAACCGGAGGAAAGAAATCCTTCTGTCCCCACTGTGGCTCCCCAGTGAACCGCGGCGACAACTTCTGCTCCGACTGCGGGAAAAAGCTGTCATGATTCCCGTCCTTTTCGAAATCGGTCCCATCAAGGTCTACTCCTACGGCGTGATGCTGGTGGTGGCCTTTCTTGTGGACTACGTTCTTCTGCGGGGCGAGTTGAAAAGGAGGGGAAAGGACCCGGGAATGGCGGGGGATATTGTCTTCTGGGGCGCCGTGGGAGGAATCGTCGGTTCACGGGTCTATTACCTCGTGGAAAACTTCGGCCGCTTCGTGAAAGATCCTCTGGGAATGATCTTCAGCGGTGCCGGACTGGTTTTTCTGGGAGGATTGATTGGAGGCCTCATTGCGGTCACCCTCCTCCTCAAGAAAAGGGGAGAAAGGTGGCTCACCATGGCAGACACGCTGGCTCCTCTGATCATGCTGGGCTACGCCATCGGCCGGGTTGGCTGTTTTCTCGTGGGGGATGACTACGGCATACCCTCCCGGCTCCCCTGGGCCATGGCGTTTCCCGACGGAAGTCCCCCGACCTATGTCCCCGTCCATCCCACGCAACTTTACGAGATCGGGTTGGGACTGATCCTCTTCGGTGTTCTGTGGAGGCTGCGGACGAGGGTCAAGCCGGACGGAATGCTCTTCTTCCTCTATTTGATCCTGGCCGGACTGGAGAGATTTTTCATCGAATTTATCCGAACCAACCCCAAGTACCTCTTCGGACTCAGCGGTGCCCAAATCATCTCCCTGGCGATGATCCTGGCAGGGGCGGCTTTCATTATGAAGATTCGGTCGGCAGGGACCGGCCGTTCTGCCGTCGAACCGGGGCGCTGACAACCCTCCGTGCTCGAATATGTAGGAAAACTCGCCGTCGCCGGTATGGCGGGAGTGGAACTGCTCTTCCCCCAGCTCGTTCGAACCGGATGGGAGGAATGGCCCCTTCCCGAATCGCTGCAGAATCCCCCGGTGAGGGCCACCTATCTGGCAGCCAACAGGTTCGGGGACCTCTATGTTCTTGACGGCGAGAACTACAGGATTCTCCTCCTTCCCGGCGACGGGTCCGGGCCCAGGACCGCCGGTGGATGGGGCGGTCACGGAGACCGGTTCCAGACTGCCACCCACATTACGGCGTCACCGGGACTGAATGTCCTGGTGTGTGACAATACCACTCAAAGAATCGTGATCTTCGACCGGAGACTCAATTTCGTGGGAGAAAGAGTCGTGACAACCGTCGGTCCCTCCTCCAGCGATTCTCCCTACAAGATCGCCCAAAACCGGCTGGGAGAAATGGTGGTGGTCACCTCCGGAGAGTGGGAAGTGCACCTGATTTCGGCGGACTTCAGGCTTATGGCCACCGTGGGTGACGCAGCCTATGGCGAGAGTCGACTGGGCGAAATCACCGATCTTTCCCTGGGAGGAAACGATGAGATCGGTATCGTGGACGCCGATGCGGGACTCCTCTTGCTCCTGACGCGGGCGGGAGAGATCAAACGGCGTATTCCACTTCCGGAACCGGGGACGGAGCTCCTGGAGTGGTGGGGGGACCGGTGGCTGGTGATGGGCCCCTCCGGAGACCTTTACGAACTCTCGGCGTCCGGCCGGGAATTCCGGATGATTCCGGGGCAAAGGCGAAAAGAGCCGGCCCCGGCTCCCGGGGATTTCGTGGTCTCCCGGAACACGGTGGTTGTGACGGACGATCCCTCAGGCAAACTTTACCGGGCCAGACTGATATCCGTTGAAGATTAGTGTGGTGTCCCGCACTGACGAAGACAAGGTGATTCTTATTTCCGGCACGTCCCCGCATGCCCCCCGGTCGTTTTCAATCGTCCTGACCGCTGTCATTCTGGCCTCGGGAACCACCGGCCTCGCGGGGGGATCCCCTGACACCCTCCAGACAGGGTACGCCCGTGACACCGTTTTCGCGGAAAGGGGCGATACCGTGCTTGTCCTGAGCCACCCTTTCATCATCAAGGGGTCGGAAGAGATTGCCGTGGATGGGAAGGCCCTCAGGGCCTACCGGATACAGTCCGTTTCCGGAACGATTATTCTCGATGAACCGGACAGCCCGGGTGCCCGATATGTGGTCTCCTATCGCTATCTGATCCCCTCTTTTCCCGCAAAACTGGACCCGCCCCTTGCCTCGTTGCCCCGGCTGGATAACGACTCCACCTCCCGTGTCCCCCGCGTCATCCCCCGTTCCCTTTCGCAACCAAAGAGCCTCCCCCTGGCCGTCGACGGTGCCATTTTCAGGGGATTCTCGCTTTCCCCTTCCATGGGGATGTCGCTCGACGGGGGACTGCACCTGAATCTCCAGGGACGGCTCAGCGATGATATGACCGTGTCGGGAACCCTGTCCGATCAAAACTCTCCCATCCCACCGGGCGGCGATACCCAGGCGCTGAGTGAAATAGATAAAGTATACCTTCAAGTAAATCATCCAACTGCCAGTATTGAAGCGGGTGACCTGGACATGGATCTCCCGTTTGGAAGGTTTCTGACCGTCAGCCGGAGGCTGGAGGGCCTCCATCTCCGGTGGGGGTCCGCTTCCGGGGGCATGGAAGGATACCTTGGGGGTACACGGGGTCGGTTTCACCGGCAGGAGATCCGCGGAGAGGACAGGAACCAGGGTCCCTATTCCCTTTTTACGGAGACCGGCCAGGGGAATATCCGCATTCTCGCCGGATCGGAGAGAGTCTGGGTGGATGGAGAGAGGATGCACAGGGGCGAGAACCGGGACTACACCATCGATTACACCCGGGGGGAGATCACGTTCACTCCCGACCGTTTGATAGACAGTAACAGCCGGATTTACGTGGAATTTGAATATTCCGATCTGGTCTACCCGAGAAAGGTATCGTCTCTGGCCCTGCATCGCTCCTTCCCGGGGGACAGGACAAGAATCGCGGTGGGGTGGGTCAGGGAGAAGGATGATCTCGATTCCCGGCTCCCTCTGGGTCTGGGTGCGGAAGAACGGCAGGTATTGGCCCGGGCGGGTGACCGGGGGGCGCGAATCCCGACGGCCAGCCGCGATCCTGACGGGGATTATGTCAGGACGATTCGTCCCGACGATCCCTCCGATTCGGTATATGCGTATGTGGCGCCGGAAGATCGGACCGGGGGTCAACCGCTCTACCGGGTCTCTTTTCACAACTTGGGGCCCCGGGGGGAATACCTCCGGAAGGTTGCACCCGACGGTTCCGTATTCTTTGAATATGTTCCTGAAGCCGAGCGAACATCCGCCACTGACCTTTATGTCCCCTGGAAGCTCGTCCCGTCCCCGGAATCTCACCAGATGGTGAACGTCGTCACCGAAGTGAGCCTGTTCGATTCGACCCGTGTCATGATGGAGCTGGCCGGTTCGCAGAGGGACAGGAACCTCATTTCCCGGCGGCATGATGGAGACAATCTGGGGGCGGCCGGATCCGTCGAGATCCGTCATACGCAGCCCCTTCCCGGGAGAGCGGGCACTCTGACCCTGGCCGTCCATTCCCGTCGTCTGGACGGTCGATTCTCTCCTCTGCAGCGGGACAGGGAGGTGGAATTCGATCGGGAGTGGAATCTTGTGGAAAACCGGGATGCCCCGGACAGTCTGGGAGAGAATGATTTCAGCGTGAACACCTTTGAGCTGATTCACCAGGCGGGGGAGAGGTTGAACTCGCTCCTGTCGTACGGCGTCTACGCCGACGGCAGTCAGGGGTCGCGCCGGTGGCACGGTTCCACACACCTATCGTCCCGCTGGATCCCTCAGCTGACCCTGGATCTGACAAAATCCATTCGCTCTCTTCGAACCCCAGATTTGGAGGCGGCCGGTTCGGTGTGGTCCCGCAGGCGTCTCGGGGTCCTCTTCCTGCCAGGTCGCGTTCATCCCTATATCCGCCATGATGAGGAGGAACGGACCACCCGGTTCCGCTTCCGCGAGAGTTCGGGCGGTTTCAAGGCGAGCCTGAACCGGGTCGATGCCACCGTGGGGATAACCCGGAGGGAAGACTTCAGTCCGGGACCGCGCCAGAATGAGTGGGACCCCGAAAGCGGGAGCTGGTTGGGGGAAGCGGCCATAAAGGGAAGATGGCCCTCCGGGTACAGGATTCAACTCCTGGTCAAGGAGCAACGGAAAACCAGCTACACGGGAGGCGACGATATTACCACGTCCCTGGCGCGGGGTTCGGCCGCCTACCGTCCCCGGAAGGGAATAGTGACCGGTGATGTCGATTTCAAACTGGAACAGACTCTGTACGAGGAACGAATCGCCGTCTATGATTCCGTGGGGAAACGGATGGGACAGTACCGGTATGACGTCCACTACGACCAGTATATTCCGGATGCCGACGGTGACTATGCGGTGCGTTATCTCCGGTCGGGGATCCGCACACCCGCGAAGCGTCTGGTTTCAGCAGTCAACGTGGCTTTCGACTTCCGGCGGGGGCCGTGGGCTCTGCTTCGTCCCCTGAGATGGCGGGCCCACGGGAGTTCCGACGTCACCGGTCAGGTCCTGAACCGGGAATCGATTGTTCGCCCCTCAACGGTAACGCCCGGGCTAAACCGGGCTCAGGTCCGGTTCCGGCAGGATTTCCACGTTATCCCCCCGGGAAGTAAGCGACGGTTTCGGCTGTCCACCCGTCACACGGCTGAGGTGACCGGTTCCCAAACAGTGGACTGGATGGAAAGGGGAAAGGACAGTTATGAAATCTCTTTGGAGGAACCCATTTCGGCAGACATCACAGGGACCGTTCACCTCTCTGCCGGGAGGACCGCCGTAGCCTCCCGGGTGGAGGCCAGAAACAGAAGGGTGACCGGCTGGTCATCCGCCCTGGGCGTTCGGTGGAGACCGTCGACAATTCTGGAATCGGGAGGTGATCTCTACCTTGGGCGTGACAGGGTCGCGGTTTTTGACCGGGACTTTTCCTCCCGGTTGACGGGGGGAGGGTGGCACGTCCTGTGGTTTCCTCACGAAGGGGGTAGAATTCATGCCACCGTTGACTATTTTGCCGTGGCAACCGATTCCCCGGTAGAAGTGTCCCTTCCACCGGAATCGTCCCGGGGGCTCCCCCTGGGCGATACCTACCGTGCGAGTCTGACCGGGCTGTTTGTCCTCGGTTCCACGATTTCCGCCAACATCAACGTCAGTTACACCATGGACTCCATTCATGACGAACTGTTCTCCATATCGGGCGAGATACGGGCAACGTTTTAGGCCCCTTCTGTACGGTGTCATGATTGCCGGATTCCTGGAGGCTCAGGAATCGACGGTGGTTGTGGACATCGAGACGAACGGGGACAGGTCGGATTTGGCGGCCGCTCTCGCCTCGGTCCGGGAAGCGTATGGAGAATCGGGTCAACTCGGAACCGTTCTGAGCTGCGTGGCCGTCGAGGCACTTCCGGGGAAGGAGGGGACCCTCCGGACCCGGTGGACGGTTTCCCCCTCTTCCCCATTCACCGTCGATTCCGTTGTGGTTCTTGCAGACGATCCGTCGGTGGCACGGGCGGCGGGCAGGCTGCTGGCTCCCCTGAAGAACGGGGTGGCTTCCCGGGCTTCCCTGACCCGAGCCTCCGGGATCTTGAATGCCTATGCCCTTCTGCCCGCCGGGGAAGTCCCGGGCTACGCCGTCTACGGGAATCAGAGAGTGGCCCTGGTGGTCCCCATCAAGAAAACCGGGAACAATACCGTCATGGGAACCGCCGGATGGCAGCCCCGGTCCGGTGGAAACGGCGGGGTGACGGGGGAGATCAAGCTTCACCTGGAGCGGTTGTTCGGAACGGTTTCCCGGTCGGACATCTGGTGGTACCGGACGAACGCATTTTCCCAGTTCCTTTCGGTCAACTATGAAGAACTGTACGTGTGGAAGTTCAATTTCGGAGGAAGAATAGGGTTTCAACACGATTTTCGGGACGGCCTTTACGTGGCGAGGAGAACGGAATTGGCGCTGGTGGCGCCGTGGTCCCGGTGGGGAAGGTGGTACATTGGTGGAGAACGGACGCGGGTGACGGCGACAGCGGCGGGGAGGCTTGAGGGAATGGATAACCACCGGGTCCGGTCCTTGGTTCTGGGGAATGAACGGGATACGCGGGACTCCTCCTGGAATCCTTCCCGGGGAACTTTTGTTGAAGGGCGGGCCTCGGCCGGTGCCTATTCTGTCTCCGGTCATCCATCCGACGTACTGGTTCGTCTGAGGGTGAACACGGAGGTGGTGGCGCCCTTCTCCCGCAGGTGGAGTTTTTCCCTGGGGGTGCATGGGGGTTACGTCCGCACTTTGGTGGGGGGAGCGGTTCCCCCCAGTGAGCTGTTCCGGTACGGCGGCGCGTCCAGTCTCAGGGGATACCGGGAGGAAAGGTTTTCATCCACTAAGATGGCAATTGTTCAGCTGGAATGGAGGTACCGGCTTCGCGGCCCCAACCGCTTTGCTCTGTTCGTTGATGGTGCACTGTCTGACGGGTCCCAGCCGCCGCCCGTGGCTTTCGGGGGTGGCATTCAGCAGAAAACGCCCCTGGGAGTGCTCCGCCTGGAATATGCCGTGAGCCGGGAGGATCTTCTTTCTGGAGGAAAGATTCATCTCCGTCTTCTGGGAGAGTTCTGATGAAAGGGAGGATCCTAAAGTTCCTGAAGGATCATCCGGGGATGGCGTACCGGAAGAGGCATCTGGGCCGCCAGTTGGGGGTGACGCGGGCCGGCTACAGGGAGTTCCGGGCGGCCCTGAGGGAATTGGAACGGGGCGGGGAGGTATTCCGCATCCGGGGGGGAGAGTATATCTGGGTGGACCCTGCCGACAGGCGGCGCGGGAAGCTGGTGTTGCATCAGAAGGGTTTCGGTTTTCTTCAGGTGGAGGAAGGGGAGGACATTTTTATTCATTCCCGCAATCTCGGGGGAGCCGTCAATGGTGATACGGTGGAGGTGGCTCCGTTCCCCTCCCCGTTCGGGAGCGGTACGGAAGGGCGGGTAATCCGGATTATTGAAAGGGGAACAGAGGAATTCATCGGAACCGTCACCCTCCGGGACGACGCGTTCTATCTGCAAATCGATCCCGCCACTCCGAGACGCGGGATCCGAATTGTGGTACCGTCGCCCGAGGCGTTCTCGCCCAGAGATGTTGTGGTGGCCAGGGTCGAGGACTGGGGAGATCGACGCCGGCCTATCCGCGTGAAAGTGGTGGAGGTGATCGGCAATATCGGAGACGCCACGGACGACATGAAGATCGTATGTCACAAGTTTGACCTGGATCCCCGGTTCCCCCCCCGGGTTCTTTCGGAATTGGAAAGGGTCAGGGAGAAGGCGATCGAGGCCGACCTTGAGAACCGGACGGATTTAAGGGGAAAACGGTGTATCACCATTGATCCCGCCGACGCCCGGGATTTCGATGACGCCCTCTCTTTGGAAAGAGACGACCGGGGCCGGCCGGTTGTGGGTGTCCACATAGCCGATGTCAGTTTTCTGGTTCCCCAGGGGACGGAAATCGACAAGGAGGCCAGACGGCGGGGCACGTCCGTCTATTTTGCCGAAGGGACCGTCCACATGCTGCCCGAGAAGCTCTCGGCACACCTCTGCTCGCTGGTTCCCGGAGAGGACCGTCTGACCATTTCGGTTCTGATGGCCCTTACCCCCGGGGGCGAGGTAGAAGAGGTGACCATAGTTCCCTCGGTTATCCGCGTTTCCCGGAGGTTTACCTACCGGGAGGTTCAGGCCATTCTTGACGGGAAGAGGCAATCGCGATATTCGCCCCTCCTTACGGAAATGCGCGATATCGGCCGTCTCCTCCTGTCCCGGAGGGAGCGGAAAGGGAGCATCGATTTTGATATTCCAGAACCCATTTTCCGGTTTCGAAACGGTGCCATTCCCCATGAAATCCATCCCAGCGAAAGGCTGGACAGCCACCGCATTGTTGAGGAGTTCATGCTTCTGGCGAACCGTGTCATTGCCCGGCGTGTGCCCCGGTCTTCACCCGAGGGGAAGGTGCTCCCCTTCGTTTACCGGGTTCATCCCGAACCCCCTGCGAAGGACGTGGAGAGGTTTCTGGACTTGCTGAGCCGGTTCAAGCTGATCACGGGAGTCCCGTCGAAGACCGATTCCTGGACATTCCGGAAAGTTCTGGCAGATCTTGAGGACTCCCCCTTTCGGGGGCTCATTGAGAACCTGGCCCTTCGGACCATGACCAAGGCCATTTACAGCGTCGAGAATATGGGGCACTACGGCCTGGCCTTTGATACCTACTGTCATTTCACCTCCCCCATACGCCGCTATCCCGATCTCGTCGTTCACCGCATGGTGAGGAATTACCTGTTCCATCCCCACGGTCCATCCCGGCTTCCCAAAGTCGGCCTGTTACGGGCCATTGCCCGGGAGTCCACCGAATTGGAGATCCGGGCCATGGAGGCGGAACGGGATTACATCAAACTCAAGCAACTCCGGTGGTTGAACCAGCACCTGGGGGAACACTACGAGGGAATTATTTCGGGAGTGGTCTCCTCCGGCATCTTCGTGGAACTGGAGGATGCCCTTGTGGAAGGGTTTGTTCCCGTGGACACGATGGAGGACGATTACTACAGCTATGATGAGAAAGAACTGGCGCTGGTGGGGAAAAGAGGGAGGGAATCGTACCATCTCGGAAAGACGGTCACCGTGCGCGTTCACGACGTCAACCTGGAAAGCAGGCAGGCAAACTTCCGGCTGGTGGTGTGATGGCACCGGGGAGGCCAGGGATGGGGCGGGTTGTCGTCATGTTGGCGGTGGCGACGACCCTCTTTTCCTGTGTTCCGTACAAGAAGGGATCCACGGGTCCCCAGAATCTGATTGTAGCCGTGGTTTCCCCGGAGGACAGGTCCCTGGTGAAAGGGGCTCTCGATTCCCTTTTCGGCCGGGTCATGTACACCCCCGAACCGGAACCCTATTTCGAGCTGTCTTACCGGGACCCCTCCGATTTTCCGGACGTCAAGACGAGCCACAACCTGGCGGTCATTTCCCTTTTCTCTCCCCCGGATACCACCGCGGACAGGTTAGTGCGAAGCCTGCTTCCTTCTAACCAAATCGAAATGGCGCGGAGAGGGGAAAACCGTGTCTTTTCCGCGAGAGATCTCTTTTCCCGGGAGCAGATGGTGGTGATTGTAGCGGCCGGCAATGTCTCGGAATACCGGGATGCCCTTGACCACCGCGGTCAGTGGATTTTCCGGCAGTTTGACGAGGCCTTCCTGGAGCGTCAGAAAGCGTACGTCTTCAAAACACTTGAGCAGAAAGATCTCAGCCGGCGGCTCCAAGAAGACTATGGCTGGCACATGCGCATCCAGCACGATTACGTCATCATCACGGAGGACCCGGACAGGAATTTTATCAAACTGGGAAGATCCTTTCCCTACCGCTGGATTTCGGTCCACTGGACCGACAGTCCCCGGGTGAAGGCTCTCGATATCCCTGCCGTCACGGATGACGTGGAGGAGTTTCCCCACCTATACTTCAGGAACATAGATTTCACCGATTACTACCGCCAGGTGGAGAAGACCGTGTTGAACGGACGGGAAGCCTACCGGGTGGAAGGTCTGTGGGAGCGAACCAATGAATCGAAGGGGGGACCTTT
>JBHIEY010000045.1:0-13428 GCA_046861835.1 Fidelibacterota bacterium
CAACGGGCAGGAAGGCGTCTACTTTTCCGGCACCCAGCTCACGATCGATGACAGCACGGTCGTTAAGAACAATGGGGAGCACGGCATAGAAGTCTATGGGAGTCTCACCCTGAAAAACTCCTACGTTCAGGATAACAACGCCGGCAATACCAATTACTATGGTGTCAGGATTGACCGGTACAATGGAGAGCTCCTGATAGACAGCACACAAGTTACAGGCAACGCCAATGGGCTGTATGTGCGAAATGCCGCGTCCGGATCGGTGGTCCAGAACAGCACAATCTCCGACAACAACCAATACGGGGTGAATGCCGGCGATGCAGATGTCACATTGCACGGCAACACCATCACCGGCAACGGCACAGGCGTCTATGCCACTGCCGCAGCGATCCTGACCCGCAATCTTATTTCCGGTAACAGCAAGGGGGTGCTGACGAGTTCCAGCCCGCGCCTGAGTTTCAACAACCTGTACGGGAACACGGGATACTATCTGGAAACCACGGGTGCCAGTGACATCGACGCCAGAACCAACTGGTGGGGCACCACCGATGGAAGCAGCATCGCCGCCGTGATCAAGGACAAGCTGGACGATTCGCAGCTTGGTCTCGTGGATTACAGCCCTGTCCTGACGGATACCGTGAGGTGGTCGGATACGACAGCGCCGGTCTTCACGGGAACCGCCGCGGGGTATGAGAGCGCGGCGAAAACGAAGGAACTCGTGAGCGGCGAGTGGTACGACCACGCCTTTCCGTATTTCGAATGGTCGCCTGCCACCGATGCCTACCCGGTGGTGGGGTACTCCTTGCTTTTCACCGAGGATACGTCAGCCAGTGCGGTTCCGGACGAGCTTCCCGACGTGTACGATACCACCTATACCGTTTCGCAAACCCTCGCCAATGGGAAAACCTACCTCCTGAAAGGCCGGGCCGTGGACAACAACTTCAACGCCACCGGCTCCAAAACAATGTTTGTTTACAAGTACGATGTGGGAGCACCCCTTCCCTTTGACCTTACATACCCGCTGGACGGCGACACGGTGGGTATCCGCCCTCTTTTCCAGTGGAATGCCGCCCAGGACAGCGCCGACGGAGCCGGTATCGAAAAGTATCTGGTGTACATCGACAGTGTGAAAACAGACAGCACCGATGGGGCCACAACTTACCTGCTCGTGGAAACACCCCTGCCGGAAGGGGACCATACCTGGTTCGTCACCGCGGTGGACAGTGCGGGGCACGGCCGCGTTTCGAGTCAGGTGTGGACGATGAACGTCAACATGTCCGCGGGAGGGACGTTTGTGAGCGTCGCCCTCGAAACACCGGGGGAAAAATCGGGAGACGTGACACTGGAATATTCCCTTTTCGATGAAAGCACCGGTAGTGTTAGTCTCCTGGCCGAGTACTCCACTGACGGTGGTACGACATGGTCGCCAGCCTCCGTTACGGGGGATACCTCGGACATTCCCCCTTCCGGTTATGACGGTTTTCTCGTATGGAACTCGGCAACGGACCTCCCCGACAGGGAGGAGAAGAACGTCAGGGTCATGCTGACCCTTTCCACCTCCACCGGGTCGGGCTGGAAGGATACGACCGGGGTTTTTACCGTGGACAATTACCACTTTCATTCGATCGACATCTCACTGGCCGAGTCATTGCCCGAGTATACCGGCACCGTCTCCGTGACCTACGGTCTCACCGACACCACGCTTGATCTTCTTACCATCGTTCCGTTCTACACGGTCAACGATCGGGAGTGGCGGCCGGCCACCATCCTGGGGGAGGTGGAAGACCTGGACAGTTCCAGGTACGACGGAACCCTGGTATGGGATTCCGGGACCGATCTCGCCGGGGAGGATATAGAAGGTGTCCGGTTGAAATTCGTCCCCACGGACGGGTGGAAAGACGGAGATGCCGATTCTACGAAGGCATTCCATCTCGATAACAACGGGATTCCGTCGGTTGTGGTCTCCGAACTGGAGGGGGAACAGACGGGAGACATCCCGGTGCAGTACGTACTGTCCGATAACGAAGGCGACACTCTCGACATCAGGCTCCATTACTCGGTCGACGGGGGTCCCGGTTGGAGGAGAGCGTCACTCTCCGGGGACACCACGGGAATAACAGACTATACCGGAAGCGTCGTGTGGCACAGTGGCGAAGATTTGCCGGGACAGGACATAGAAGCGGTTCAACTGAGGTTGGTTCCCGCGGACAGGGATGTGGGCAGGCCGGATACCACGGAACGGTTTCATCTGGATAATAACGGGCTCCCCTCCGTGGTGACTTCGGATGTGACCGGTGAGCAGGCCGATGACGTGATCATCCCGTACGTCCTTTCGGACCCTGAAAACGACACCCTGTCGATTCTCTGCGAGTATTACGATGGCGGAACCGCCGGCTGGAATCCGGCGACAGTTACGGGGGTTACGTCGGGGATCACCCAGTCCCGGTATTCTGCCGACATTACGTGGAACAGCCGCCAAGATTTAAGCAGTGCAGACCACGACGTTCTCTTCCGTATTACCCCGGCGGACAACGATTCCGGCCATCCCGATACCGTCTCGATTACCCTGGACAATAACCGTGTACCCGGGGTTCAGATTTCCGCGGTTTCAGACACGGTTGCGGTGGAAACCCGGATCGATTTCACCCTGTCCGATGATGAGAATGACACGCTGACGATTGCGGGTTTCTTCTCGCTGGACGACGGAGAGACATGGTCGGAAGCTTCTCTGGAGGGCGAGCTGTCTGGGCTGACGGCGCAGGACTATGACGGGAGTATTACCTGGTTGGTGTTACACGATGTGGGATTTAAGCGCCTGGACAAGGTGCGGTTCTCCCTGGCTCCGGCGGACAGGGATCCCGGTGTGCCTGATACCACCGGGTACATGACGGTCCTGAACTATCCTGCCGATTTCAACGGGGATCTGCGCATCGATACGGACGACCTGGCCATCTTTGCCGCCGCCTGGAATGCCGACCCGCAGGACACCCTGTACGACATTGGCCCGGCCGGTGGGGACGTGCCCGAACTGACGCCCCAGCCTGATGGCCTCCTCGATTTCGAAGACCTCATGGTGTTCATCCAGATGTGGAACTGGTCGTTTGCCCACAACGGTTTCACGCCGGAAATCGCAACGTTGGCTCAGGGGGGTTCAGGTGCGGGCTCCCTCGCCCTTTCTCAGCGCTTTCCGGAGGATCCGTGGAAATCTGATGGAACTGTCACCGTGGATGTGTCCCTTAAAGGAAAAGGTCTGCTGATGGTGGATGGCATTTTCAGTTTTGATGACAGCAATCTGGAGTTAACGGCCGTGTCGGGGGGAGGTTTCTTCAAGGGTGTTTTTGAATCGGCACCCTTTTTCCACCAGGTGAGTCCGGATAGTGACGCCGTGTTGTTTGCTTCCCTGGGCCTGGGGAAAAGGGAAAAGGAGGTGGTGCAGTTTGAAAAGGTTCCGGTGGCGAGCCTCACCTTCAAACCCTCATCCGCGGGAGAGAGAACCCTTCTCCTCAATTACAGGCTAAGGGACTTCAGCGGTGCCGTGGTGGAGACTGGCCAGGTAACTCTTGACATCAAGGATTTGATCCCGGGAAGTTTCGCTCTTCATCCCAATTATCCTAACCCGTTCAATCCTGTGACCCGGATCCGTTTTGAGGTGCCTGAGCCGGCGAGGGTAAGGATGACGATTTATGATATCCTGGGCCGTGAGGTAATATCTCTTGTGGACAAGTCTCTGAAGCCGGGTTACTATGAGGTCGCGTGGGACGGCAGGGACTCACAGGGCAACCACGCGAGTTCCGGAATGTATATTTACCGCTTCCGGGCAAAGGCCTTCACTGCGACGCGGAAGATGATCCTCATCCGGTAGGTGTTCATTGCTGACGGCTGACAGCTTTAGCCCCTGAATATCCTCTTGCAAAAACGTCCTATTTTCTCTATTGTTACCTCGATCACAGCATCGAATTGCCGGTCCCTATTAAATTTGTATGGATCACTCAATTTGGGGGATCTCTCATGACGCATTTCACACACCCTTCCATTTTTCGTAAGTCCCTTTGTCTCATTCTGGCCGGGAGTCTCTTGACATTCTCCGTTCCGGTGAAGGTGGTGGCCCAGGAGAAGATGAACGTGGCCGTACTGGATCTGGAAGGCCGGGGGATTTCGGCCCTGGAGGCGGCGACTCTCACCGACAGGCTCCGTTCAGAGATGGTGGAACTGGGGTATTTTCAGGTGGTGGAGCGGGGTCAGATGGAGATGATATTGGAGGAACAGGGATTTCAGCAGGTGGGGTGTACGTCGGTAGAATGTGCGGTGGAAGTGGGAAAACTTCTGGGTGTGGAGAAGATGGTGGCCGGTACCATAGGGAAGATCGGTGCCCTCTACACGGTGGATGTCCGCATGTTTGACGTGACGACAGGAGCTATCGAAAAGGTCTCTAAGCGTGACCACCGGGGCGACGTGGAAGGTTTGATTGACCTGTTGGGGGTGGTGTCGAAGGACCTTGCAGGGATTGAGGTTGAGGTAGCAGAGGTTAGAAAAGAAGAGCCGGCGGAGGTAGTGGAAGCGGAAGCGGAACCGGAACCGGAAAAGCCCAAGAAGAAAGGGGGATTTGGCCGGATACTTCTGGGAACGGTAGTACTGGCGGCGGTTGGCGGTGGTGCCTACTATTATCTCACGGTCTTACAGGGAGAGGCAGAACTTCCCGGTCCTCCTCCCGCGCCCCCACCCACGCCCGGCCGGTGATGGAGACACGTGCTGAGCTGTCGGCCTTCTCCCACATAATTATTCCCAAGTGAAAGAGGTTTCCATGAGAACAATGTTGTTAGGCGTCGTGGCCCTTTTATTCTCTGCCACCCTGGTCCATGCCCAAAACCTTTCCCCCACCGTGACCCTGCGGAAGCCCAACGGAGGGGAACTGTGGAATGAAGACCATCTACACCTTGTCCTGTGGGAGGCCACCGATGACGATTCCGTCACGCGCGTGGACATTCTGTATTCACCGGACGGGGGTGCGAATTACGTCACGGTTCGCGATTCCCTGCCAAACGACGGCAGGTTCCGGTGGCGCATACCCCGGAATCCCACCGCCATGGCAAAGATTAAGGTCGTCGCCTACGATGCTGAAGGACTGTCCGCCGAAGACGAAAGCGACGGCATATTCACCATCAACGATGTCTCCACCCATGTCCTGTCCACCGGAGCCGTCTCCCATACCATACGGAATGACGGCTGGACAGGAGCCCTGGGAGGGACGGTGGGCGCCACCGTCACCACCAATCTTCTCAGTTTTCGGGGATCGCCGTCCGAGGATAAGACGTTCCTGAAAAAATCCCGGCCGGAGAGTTTCACCCCGGTATCGCTACCGGGGAAGTCAAAGAGAATCTCCGGCGCCGGAGGCGGCTCGGAACCGTCTCTGGAATTCCCCCCGGGAAGCGGTAACAACCACCTCTACCTCGGACAGCTTCTTTTTGCCTTCGTGGATGCCGCCCTGGATACCTTCGCCGTCCGGCTGTACGGAGATGAGTTCCTCCCCATGTATCCCATTGAAGTCTACCCGGAACCCGATTTCGTGGAGACCTGGACGGGTTACACCGACAGGCTCGAGATTAACATCGACGTGGAAGAAGCGACCTTTACCGCCGCGAATGAACCTTTTGTGATTCAAGAATTCATCCTCTACAACTACAGCGGCGAGACGTATTCCAATTTTTATGTGGCCGGTTTCGCCGACTTTGATATTTCGGATCACACGTGGAATCTGTCCGGCTATGATGAGGCAAACCGCCTGGCCTATATGTATAATCCTCTGGGGGATTGGGGCTACGCGGGCATCCGGGTGATGGACAAGGACCCCTCGGCGTTTCGGCGCTGGGGGGGTGGTGTCGTGGCTCCCATTACCCGGGATCAGGTCTACCGAGCACTTTCGGCTCCGGGCTTCGATGACCCGTCTGCGGACAGTCCCGGTGACTACCGGGTGGCGGAGATCATGGGGCCCGTTACGATCCCGCCTGACGATTCCCTCACCGTTGCATTTGCCCTGGTGGCCGGGGAAGATCTTGCCGCCCTTCAGGAAGCCAGCCGCCGGGCCCAGGCCTTCTGGAATGAGATCAATGAGGTGACACCCACCATTTCCGGGGAAATCACCTACCCCGGACATGAGGCCAACTACACGAACGGGGAGCTTTATATAGACGTGTGGCAGGATCCCAGCTTCTGGCCGTTCCCGCCGGAAGGCCCCGTTACCAGTGTCGTAATCGGCCCGCCGGTGGACTTTATGACTCCGTTGCCGTATCTCATTGACGACCCCGTCCTCCAACCGGGTCACGACTATTATGTGGCCGCCACCTTTGATGAGGATATCACCGTTCAGCCTCCTACGCCTGAAGCGGAATTCTGGTATCCCGATCCCATTGACCTCTCCGCCGGGCCTGCCACCGGCATCGACCTCCCTCTCACACCCATTGGGCCGGCCGGTCCGGGCCTATGGCTTGGCGCTGTTGGACCGGATTTCATCGAACTGATGTGGGACCGGTGGCCCGATCCGGATAACGAATTCAACCGGTATGAAATCCACCGAAGCACCGCCCCGGGAGTCACCCTCGCCGATCCCACCGTTCTGAACGAACCGGACGTGAATGTGACCAGCTGGCGCGATAACAACGTGACGGAGGGACAGGACTATTACTACAAATTGTGGATGTTTGACCAGGCGGGGATCCGGTACGAAACCATGGAAGTCTGGGCCACACCGGGTGCCGCCGGTCACGTGGAGGGGACCATCAGTTCCAGCGAATCGGGCTTTGGGGATCTGGTGGTGGGACTCTTCGAGCCGGAAAACGATGAGCCCTGGAGTCCAAACATGGAAGTCACGTTCCCGGGACTGTCCTTTCCGGGCGATATCTTTTATGTGTTTGACGGGCCCGGCATCTACGACGCGTTCGGGTGGGAGGTGAGAGCCTTCCTGGATGAAAACCAGAATTTCCTGCCCGATCCGGGGGAAATGAGAGGAAGAAGCAGTGAGTTTGAGATCGTGGGGGGGACAGCCTACGGCATTGACTTTACCATCGGGTATCCCCCGACCGGAACGGGGTCCATCAGCGGCAACCTCGTCGCCTCCCAGGCGGCGGATGGGGAAGTATACCTCGCCCTCTGGTTTCCCGGGAGCGATCCCGAAATGGATCCGCCGGATATCACGCAGCCGACGATGTATGTCAATTTCCCCTCACCCGGGTCGGTCTTTTTCTACGAATTCACCGATCTGGCCGATGGTAACGGCTATACGGTGGGGGCCTTCCTCGATCAGGCCGGCTCCCCCAACACCGGTCCCGGGGAGTGCGATGCGGGTGAAGACCTGGCCGGCGTGGTGGGAGGGATCAATATTTCCGGCGGTGCCCAGGTGACGAACCAGGATATCCAACTGGAGGACTGCAGCCAGTTTAAACCGGGCATCTCGATTTCCGACGCCGTGGATAACCAGACCCTGGAATGGATCTCTGGGGGAGATCAACCCTGGTTTGGCCAGAGGGCCGTAACCCACGACGGCAACGACGCGGCCCAGAGCGGTGCCATCGGGGATAACGGAGACTCCTGGTTGGATGCCGATATCGATATCGGTGGCCCCGGAACGGTGAACTTCTGGTGGAAAGTCTCCTCGCAGCAGGGAGGCGACTTCCTCCGCCTCTACGTGAACGATGAGGAAATTGACGCCATCAGCGGGGAGGTGAACTGGCAAGAGAAGAGTTTCAACGTGTGTGGCTATGCCTACGTGAGCTGGAGCTACGAAAAGAACGGTTCGGGAGCCGCCGGGAGCGACGCCGGCTGGCTGGACGAGGTGACGGTCACTCCAGGATTGTTTGGCATGGGGGAAGTGTCTCCATTGCTCGACGAGGTATTCCTGGTGGGTGAAGCGGGAGATGTGGATACCGTCAACCTGGGGTTCGAGAATATCGGGGACGGACCGGTGGTGATCACGGGTGTTAGCTCGTCTGAACCCGGCCTGTTTTATGCCGATCCCGATTGGATTGATCTGCCCGAATATGTCTGCCCCGGCGACCCGTGGAGCGTCCGGATGCTTCTTTCTCCCTCGGCGGAGGGGACCTATGCGGGGAATATCACCTTCGAGCTGAATAACGCTACCTCCTCCACCTACACGGTACCGTTTACCATCGAAGTCTTCGGAGCGGGTGGCGTCACGGTGAATACGGGGACCGTCTTCTTCCAGAGCCAGAATGACACCACCGTGGCCCCCCAGGGAACGGGCGTCAGCATCGATCTTACCGGTCTTAGCAATATCTGGGATGTGGACGATCCCTACCTCCAGGTGACCATGGTGGATGGGAGCGTTCCCCCCGGAAATCCCGCAGGCGATATGGGCATGGCCGTGGCCACCCGCTACTGGGAGATTTTCACCAACCTGCCGCCGGGATTCTCCACCGATATCTGCTTCGATCTGAGCGATCCGATCGGAGGAGGCCTGCTGGAGGGAATCGATGATTTCCTCGCTTTGAAGGTTCTCCGGCGACCGGTCTATTCGGACGGATCGTGGACGTTCATTACCAACGTCACCTACGATGAAGAAACTTCCACGGTCTGTGCCATCGCCCAGACGGAGTTCAGTCAGTGGACCGTGGGAGGGGACTCCTCTGGAGTCAACTTCACCCCTGCCCTCCCCGTTATCTCGGGCAACATTCAGAATCTTACGGCACAGGAAAGCCAGGATTTCCCCCTTCAGGTGAATATCGAGGCGGAGGCCGGGGTGGAGAGGGCCAGACTCGATTATTTCATCGGGGGTGCACCCTCGCGCCGCCAGACACCTTTTTCACTCAAGACGGGCACGACCTACGAGGCTGTCATTCCCGCCAACGACGTCACGAACAGGGGTCTGATCGGATATGTGGGTGTGCGGGACAGCTTAGGGCGCGAAGTCACGTCCGACACGGTGGGCATCCAGGTTCAGTTTGGGTCCATTCCCTTCTCCGGGACTCAGAAGGAAGAGTATGTGATGATTTCGGTTCCCGGGGATCTGGACGACCGGAATCAGATTGCCGTACTGGGAGACGAACTGGGGGAGTACGACAAAACCCAGTGGCGGTTGTTCCGGTGGAACGGCACGGGCTATACCGAGTTTGAAGGGAACGCCAGTTTCGGCCCGGGAGAGGCTTACTGGATCATTACCCGCGACGCGAACTCCCTGAGCGCCGGTGCGGGCAAGTCTCCCCAGCTCATTCCTCCCTTCCCCTTAAGTCTCAGTCAGGGATGGAACCAGGTGGGAACCCCCCACAACTTTGACGTGAATCTAGAACAGTTGATTGTAACACCGCAAGGAGCCATCGAACCGGCATTCTATGAGTACGATCCCTCGGCAAACGATTACCGCACCACCACCACCATGAAACCGGGTCAGGGTTACTGGGTCTATGCCTTTAACGATGCGTCGGTGAGGGTCGGACCTCCCTCCCTGGGGCTGGCCCGCCTGGCCACTGCCGCGTCGGAGGAAATCCCCCTGGAGTGGGGGGGAACGCTTAAGGCTTCCGCGGGCCAGGGCTACGTGGAGGATGCCCACAATGTGTTTGGCGTGGCTGCCCACGCGAACGCCGAATGGGACAGGTGGGACCGCCATGAACCTCCCGTGATCGGTGATTATGTCTCTCTGGCTTTCGATGCCACGGGCTGGAAGGAGCGGGGGGGCTTCTACCGCCAGGATATCCGACAGGTCGGTGGGGAAGGATACGAATGGCCTGTGGTAGTGCGGACCAACCAGAAGGGGTACGTCCACCTTGATCTGGAGTGGAGCGGCGGAATGCTTCCCGGCTGGGAAGCCTACCTGGTGGATAAGGACGTCGGCGTGGCCCGGGATCTTTCCCGGCGGCCGGGCTATCTCTTTGCGTCCAATGGAACCGAACGGCCCAGACACTTTGTCCTTGTGGTGGGCCCGCCCTCTTTTGCCCAAAAGAAAGTGGACGAGTACGTGGCGGTTCCGGAGGAGTACCGGCTCTTCCAGAATATGCCCAACCCGTTTAATGCCGTCACCACCATCCGGTTCAGCCTGCCGGAGGAGAGTGACGTTACCCTGGTCGTGTATGATGTGTTGGGTCATGAAGTGACCCGGCTCATTTCCGGAGAGATTACGGGAAGGGGCATGCACGTTGTCCTCTGGGACGGAAAGGATGCTTCCGGCGCTCCCGTTTCTTCCGGGGTTTATGTGTACAGACTTGTGGCCCGGACCGGGGGGGTCACGAAGTTCCAGACGGCGAAGAAGCTGATCCTGTTGAAGTGACGAGTGACGGGAAAAGCCGTGACATGTGACGCGTAACGCGTGACGTGGCAAGCAGACCGGGAACCGGAGACCCCATTTCTCCCATATTCCTTCCCATTTATCCAGTTCTCCACTTTGCCAACTCTCCAGGCCTTAGGCTGATAGCTGATCGCTGACCGCTGAAGGGTGACGGCGGACTGGCGATGATGAATCCGGGTGCTACCCGTACTTCATTTGTCCACCGCCAGCTGTGTTCCTTGCGGTTCGAACAACGTTCGAAAAGTTTACTTGCAAATAGTTAACATGTGAACTATATTGTTGTGGGATGCGTGATTCGTAACGCGTAACGCGTGACACGTGACGCGAAGCGCACAACCTATAGAGAATTGACTCGCCTGGAAAACAGCACCGGCTTCCTGGTGGTCCGGACCGCCAGAAGCATGAAAAAAGCCCTCGACACCCAGCTGGTGGAACTGGGCCTGACCGCCTCCCAGCATACGGTCCTGAGCACTCTGGCCCACTCGGACGGCCTCTCTCTTTCGGAAGTGGGAAGACGGGTCTTCCTGGATAAACCTGCCATCACGGGCCTGGCCGACCGGCTGGAAAAGGACGGACTGGTACAACGGAAGCGGACTTCCTCCGACAGGCGGGTGATTAAGCTGTACCTCACGCCCAAAGGGCGAAAGCTTCTCCGCCGCATGAACGAAATCGCCACATCGGTGGACAGGGACCTGGTGAGTGTCCTGACCCCGGAGCAGTTGAAACAGCTCCGGCAGATGCTCAACCGGATATGGCGAAAGGCCAATGGGGAGGAGCCCGATGGTTCCTGAGACCTATTCCCAGGCCGTTGATCTCGCCAGAAATCTTTATGAGGACCTCTCGTTCGGTTACGTCCGGCGCTGGAAGAAAAAAAGTGCCGACCGGAAAGCGATAGGATTCCTCCCCATCTACGTGCCCCGGGAACTGATTCATGCGGCGGGTATGCTGCCCGCGGGCATCTTCGGGGGCGGTGACCGGATATCGGTGGTAAAAGGGGACGCCTTTTTCCAGTCGTACATCTGTCATCTTCCGCGGAGCGTCATAGAGATGGCCCTGGATGGTAAGCTCGATGCCTTTGACGGCTTTGTGTTTCCTTCCATCTGTGACGTCATTCGCAACCTGTCAGGTGTGTTCCGGATCCACTTTCCCGGTTCGTTAGTATTCTACCTCGATTTTCCCCAGAGTTTCCTTCCTTCCACGGGAGGAAAGTTCTACCGCAGGCAGCTGGAGAGACTGGCCCGGGAGCTGGAGACACTCAACGGCCGCACCATCACCCGGGGAAGACTCAACCGGTCCATCGGATTGTACAACGCCAACCGGCGCCTGGTGAACCGGATATCGGAGTTCCGGGCCCGGTATCCTCACCGGCTCTCCGCGGTGGATCACTATCTTTTCCTCCGGGCGGGATATGTCATGTCCGTGGAGGATCACAACAATCTTCTTACCCGGGTGCTGGACCTTCTGGCCGGGATGGACCGGGAGCCTGAGGATAAGATCCGGGTGGTGATTACGGGGTCCTTTTGCGAGCAGCCCCCCTTAGGACTCATCAAGACCGTGGAAAACGCCGGGTGTTACATCGTGGACGACGATTTCCAGCTTGGGTCTAAATGGATTTCCGGTAACCTGCCTGATGATACGGACGACCCCATGGGGGTACTGGTGGAGGCCTATCTCAGCGGGAACACCGTCTCGTCCGCCATCTACGATGGCAACGGGCCCAAGGAAGAGACCTTCGTCAGGGAGGTGGAAAAACGGGACGCCGACGGTGTCATTTTCTGCGCCCCCAGCTTTTGCGATCCCGCACTCCTGGACCGGCCCCGATTGGAGGACGCTCTGGACAGACACCACATCCGCCATTTCAGCTGTCAGTATCACGAAAACTTAGGGCAGTTCCATGTGATTAAAGAGCAGGCGGGAACCTTCGCCGATATGATCAAACTATGGGAGTAAGGGGTGCAGGGTTCCGTTCAAAAAGAAAACAGCATGATCCGGCAAAAGAAGATGCTTGCCGATCACTTTATGGCCCTCTCCCAGGTGCGGGAAACGGGGAAGAAGGTAGTCTATACCTTCGTACCGGGGAATCTGACGGAATTGATTTCCGTCTTTGATATGCTCCCCGTCTACCCGGAGATCAATGCCCTTCAGTCCGGCATGAGGCAGAAATCCCGGGACTACATCCGGGAGGCGGAGGAATCGGGGTATTCCGAGGATGTCTGTTCCTACGTGAAATGTGACATCGGCATGATGCTCCAGGGCAATATCGGTCCCACCGGGCAGGAGCTTCCCCCTCCCGATATTCTTCTTTTGAGCTACACGGGATGTTTTGTCTTCATGAAGTGGTTCGAGAACCTCAACCATCTCTATCCGGATGCAGAGATCGCCATGCTTCATATTCCTTATATGGACGGCGACGGCGTCGATTCCGGGGCGGTCACCTACATTGTGGATCAGCTTCGAACGGAGGTAATTCCGAAGTTCGAAAAGGTATCCGGGAAAAAGATGGATATGGACTCCCTCTCGGAGAAGCTCGATCTTGCCGGCCGGGCGGAGGACCTGCTGATGGAGGTATTCGAGTCTGCCCGCCACCGCCCCTCACCCATTGACGCCTACTTCGGAGGTGTCTATTACATCGGTCCCATCTTCACCGCCTTCCGCGGCAGCCAGGCGTGCGTTGATTACTACGAAGAGCTCCTTAAAGAAGTTACCGGAAGGGTAAAAGCGGGAACCGGTCCCATCACTCCTGAGGGGACACTGGAAAAGGAAAGCTACCGTCTGGTGGTGGAGGGGCCGCCCAACTGGACCCATTTCCGCGAATTCTGGAAGATTTTCTACGATCTGGGAGCCGTCTTCGTGGGGTCGTCCTACACCCGGGTGGGGGGAGTCTACGACGACGGGTTCCGCCATTCGTCGGAGGATCCCCTGGAGAACCTGGCCCGGTACTGTCTGGGGTGCTACACGAATCGAAACCTTCCCCGGCGAATGGAATTGCTGGAGAGATTCATCACCCGTTACCACGCCCACGGTCTGCTCGTAAATTCCATCAAGAGCTGCAATTCCTTTTCCGCCGGCCAGCTGGTGATGATGCGCAACCTGGAGGAACGGCTGGGGTTTAAGGGCTCCCGGGTGGTTTTGGATTGCCT
>JBHIEY010000183.1:0-3692 GCA_046861835.1 Fidelibacterota bacterium
CTCGTGAGGAGATCCACCATAATGTCGCTCATGGCCCTCCCGCCCTTGGGATCCTTCTCGTCACCGTTATTGTACTGGCCCCAGAGAAGGAGGGTGCTGTTATACCGGGGGGATCCTGCGTCACTGTGAAGTGAATGGAACCATGCCGCCGGTTGGGACGGACCAAAGGCGTTGTTGGCATGATCGGTTCGTTGAGACAGGGAAACCTGCTGATTGTCGTTCGTGCGGGAAATGAACACCGTATCGATATCCGTCACTGTTTCCAGCAGGTGTTTCAGTTCCAGAGCCACGCGCAGGTTTTTCTCCGCTTCGGAATAGCCGTAGATCCCCATGTTTTCCGTCCCGCTGTGACCCGGATCAATATACAGGTTCCATCCCGAAAGTCCTGTGACCTGAGGCAGGAGGGAATGGAGGGGAAGAATAGCGATGGAAAACCGTAGGGCGCTTTTGATCAACGAACTTCCTGAACGAGGATCTTTCCCTGCTTTAAGGTGTGGTAGGCGATCCATTTGCCATCGGGGGACCAGCTTGGGCTCATCTCCAGACGGTCCGCAGTTGCCGTAATCCTGATCCTGCCGCTGCCATCGGCGTTTATTGCATAGATGTCGGAGGTAAGGTATTGATGGCCGTCATCCGTGGTAACCATGTAGGCGATCTTATCGCTGGTGGGGGCCCAGCTGGGCCGGTAGCCCACGCCAAGATCCACGGCTTTCTTCCCGTCAATCGTGGCTACCCAGAGGTGTCCCCCCATGATTTCAAAGGCAACTTTTTCCCTATCGGGGGAAACGGTGAGGTTCAGTTTCTCACCCTCGACGATCGCAAGTACGTCCCGGCGTCCTTCGGCGAGGTCATGGACCACGATGTCACCCCGGTGGGACAGAAGGATTTTTTCGCCGGTTCCGGCCGGTGGTTCTCTCACGGTCCCTCCCCGGTTTGAATCCAGGATCACGACCTTTTTTTCCCCTACAAGAAAGATCTCTTTCCCATCCTTGGACCAGCGGGGTGCCCCCGTGGGAGCGGTCTGAAAACCGGTCAGCACCTTTTTCTGTCCGGAGAGGACGTCGAAAACGGCAACGGCGCGGACCATTTGCCTCTCCTCATACCTGGAAAGGGTGGTCAGAATTCTGGCACCATCCGGGGACCACTGCATTCCCAGTCCCGCACCGGGGTCATCCGAAATCTGAGTCACGTCTCCTCCAGGGAACGAGAGGAGGTAAATGCCCGTGTAGTTCGGGCCCGTCACCGCCACGGTTTTTCCCGTGGGTGACCACTCGGGATTCATGAAATAGGTATCTCCCCCGGACAATTCCAGCGGTGGGCCGATCACCTCAACGGCGAGCGAGCCTGCGGCCAGGCGGGAGAGCGAGAAAAGGAGGAGAGGGACAAGTAGTCGAGTGCACATCCTTGAAAATATACGTAGGATCCCGAACATTCTCCACGCTAACGCCGGCTCACTCTAACTCGAACTCTACCGGCACGACAATCCACATACCTACGGGCTGTCCGTCTTGAGTCGCCGGTTTCCACAAGACCCCCCGGACGGCGTTTTCCGCCGCTTCGTTAAGCCCTGAGCCCGGCATTCCCTTCTTCACCACCGTCCTGGTCACGATGCCATTATGATCAACAAACGCTCTTACCAATACGGTTCCTTCGGTTTGGGATCTCCTGGCCGCTTCCGGATATACCACCTTCTCCATGATCGCCTCGTATCCTCCGGTGGGGTCCGGCGCGTTCTTTACCTTTCCGGGTAACGGGGTTACGGGCACCAGGGTCCGACGGTAAGACCGGGGAGGCTCAATGTCGAAGGAAACCGCCAGATTGATCCCGTAAAGGAAAAAAGTGTCCTCCGCGAGTCTCCATGTGCCGTCGCGATAATTGAAAGTCGGAATGGCCGGGACGTTTTCCCATAACGTGCTATAAACGCCGAGGCCCACATGAAAACCGTCGGTAACCTCGTAGCTGATATTCGCAAAAACCTCGTTGATCCGGACCACGGCTTCGACCCGGTCCTCATAGGAAGAGCCGCCTTTCAATTCATAGATCCCCTCTGTGATGCCGGTCACAGGATCTATCCATTTCATATTATCTATATCCGTGAATGTTCCTTCTATGTCACTTCCCTGCCTCACCCAGGACTTGGCCCAGGTTCCCCGGAAAGCCCAACGGTGCCGTGTGAATCCCCCTCTCATTCCAACACGGGGGCCGAACGAAAGAGAGGCGGTCGTCCTGTTGTCCGTCTTCAGTGAGACGTTGTTCTGGAATTCTTCAACTGTGCCGTCGAGGTCGAAATCATCGGGAAATCCATCACCGTCCAGGTCAGGCGTAAACAGGTACGCCACTCCTTCGAGTGACCTCCTTAGGGTCCGGTTCATGGAAGATACGGACAGACCGGCCTCGGCGGCCACCTCGCGGTGCGGCCCCGAAGTGAGAAGATACGATACCGATGCGTGACCGTAAGCCATCCGGAACGTCGTTTGTCCGGACCAATCAAGGGGGGACATCCCGGAAGGATATTTGTCGTTTTGAAACCAGAAACTTCTCTGGGATGGGAGACGGAAATTGCCGTCCCACAGGTACACGGCGTTGATGTATGCGACACCGGTAGGTGCCTCGGGAGACTCGAAAGTACCCGATCTGCTCCCCCGGGTAGAGAACACGAATAAGTCGCCATACATCTTCCACCGGTTTCCGAAATCGTAGTGTATGCTCATTAGGGGAGCAATCGCCCTGTCAAGATCGAGGGATTTCCTCGTTGTCTTTAGGTGGTAGTTGAGGGTTCCAGGATCAAGGACATCACTCCTCTGAAGGATCTCATCCAGCAGGTGCAGGGCCGTGCCGCTGCCCATCACGGCAGGGTTAACGGTCAGGGTGAATCCCCCTCGTGCCGCAGGGGTTTTCCTGAGCTCAAAAGTGATGAACTCTTCTGTTTCTCTTGCCTGGGAGGGAGGCGACCGGGGCACACCCTTCTCCATCAATTTGAGCATCTCATCGTTTACGTCGAGATACCTGGCGAAGACGTAACCCCATTCGTCCCCGTAACGCGTATGCCAGAATCCGTCGCCCTCGAATTGCAGGTATTCATAAACGGTGACGACGGCCCCTTCCGGAATGACGGCTCTGATGTCGACCCCGAATCGGGGCTCCGTCCTCAGTCTCGCTGCGAGAACCGTAGTCGTTTGTACACCGTCATCCTGTTGGATCGTGTCCTGGTTTGCTTCCTGTCCCCCTATTCCCGGGGAGGAGCTCCCGTCCGTATTTCCCATGGAAAGTGACGGTCCGAGAACGATGGGAATCACCACCAGAATACGTCCTATGATCGTATCACTCATGACGGCACCTCCTGGTTTGACTCGCGTTGTTATCTATGGACGTTATTTAGTTTGAAAAAGAATAGAAACCAACCGGTGAATCCCATCCCGCAGGATGGTTTGGAAGGTATTCAGACGATACAGGAGATGTGAATATAGGGGAAACTTAGAAGGCCATCTCAAACCCCAGGGCCCAATTGGCGGTGTTCAGAACCTCTCCAAGAGATCTCACAAACAACCGGACGCCGGACGGATGCGTGTAGGTGACACCAAAACGGTGCTGGATCGACCGGCTGAAGCGACGGGCCGGATCGGAGGAGTATTCCTCATAGCGGTCCGTCTCAATGTCTTCCACCGTCGGCTCACCATCCGTCCATTTCCGCG
>JBHIEY010000046.1:0-13401 GCA_046861835.1 Fidelibacterota bacterium
AGGAATAGCGCATAACCCATAACTCATGAAAGTCACCCTCGCCAGTTACCACACGGTGATGCACCGCCATGGGGGACCCAAAACGCAGATCCTGCAGACCATGAGATATCTGAAGGACAGGGGAGTCGATGTAAGACTGATGGATATGTGGAATGGGGGGGACACCTGGCCCGACTGCGACCTGTTTCACCTGTTTGCCTCCAATCTGGGCGTTTACGATCTTGCCCGGTATCTGGCTTCCCACGGAGTCAAGTATGTGGTGAGCCCCATCTTTTTCACCCGGAGGTCGCCGGTCACCATTCGACTGGTGAGAACGGCCGGCAGACTCGCGAAAAAGGCCGCCCGGGGGCTGTGGTCCGACTACGGTTTCGCGGCGGATATCTGCCATTGGGCACACCATTGCCTGCCCAACAGCAGCGAGGAGCGGAACCTGGTAACCCGGGGCCTGGGGGTCCCTCCCCACCGGGTAACGGTTGTCCCCAACGGGGTGGAGGAACGGTTTTTGAAGGCCGATCCCGAACCGTTCTACCGGAAATACGGCGTCAGGGACTTTATTCTGAACGTGGGCCACATAGGGGTGGAAAGAAAGAACACCCTGTCCCTGATCAGGGCTTTGAGCCGCATTGACCATCCTGCGGTGATTATTGGACGGATTACCCCCTCGAAAGAAACCGACACGTGCCTGAAAGAAGCGCGGAAGAATGATAACCTTCTCATTATTCCGGGTCTGGACCACGACTCTCCCCTTCTGGCCTCGGCATACGCCGCCTGCAGGGTCTTTGTCCTGCCGGCCTACTACGAAACACCGGGAATCGCCGCTTTGGAAGCCGCTCTGGCCGGAGCCGCTGTCGTCATCACACCCCATGGAGGAACCCGGGACTACTTCCACGACATGGCGACCTATGTGAATCCTTACTCCGTTGACTCCATCCGCAGGGGGATCGAAACGGCCCTCAACCGGGAAAAGGATGACCGGCTGAAAACCCGCATTCAAGAACGCTATCTCTGGCAGACAGTAGCGGAGAGGACGGAAGAAATCTACCGGACGGTTCTCTCCTCCTCCGGATCTGACTCCCGCGGGGAGTAGAGGCGGTGAAATTCTCCGTCATTGTCTCCATCTACAACGGCGCCGATGTGCTCCCCATAACGGTTCCTCCTCTCATGGCCCAGGACTATCCTCCAGACAGACTGGAAATCATTCTGGTCGATGACGCCTCCACCGACGGTACCTCTTCCCTTCTCGAGAATTCCCCATGGAGGGAAAGGTGTACGGTAATCCGCCATCCCGAAAACCGGGGCCGCTGCGCCACCCGGAATTCCGGGCTGGAGGTGGCGACGGGGGATGTCCTTATCTTTATGGACTGCGATATTGAGGTGGACAAGACCTTCGTTTCCCGGCATGCCGAGCGGCACCGGAATCCCGACACCGTGGGAATCCTGTCCAACATACGGCCCACGGTCCACCCCCTGCGGAATAAATACCATCGCTACCTATTTGAAGGGAAACGGGGAGCCAAGCAAATAGAAGCCGGAAAACCGCTCCCCTTCCGGTATTTCATCATGACCTGCTCATCCATCAAGGTCTCTGCCGTTCACGAGACGGGCAAGTTCAATGAAAGCCTCCGGGCCTACGGCATCGACCTGGAATACGCCCACCGTCTCTGGAAGCGCTACCCCGACGGCCTTTTCTTCGCCCCGGACATCACCGTCTTTATGCACAGATTGAAAACCCTGGATGAAGCTCTGGCCGATTTCAGGGACTACGGTCGATATAACGTTCCGGTTATGGTGGGCGAGAATCCCGAACTCGCCCGTTACGTGGGGAGCGACTTCGTTTCCACTCCCCGGCCGGGGCCGTCCCTCAAGACATTAGCGGGTCGTTTTCTGTTCAATCCCGTGGTCGCTTCCCTCGCTAAAGGGATGTTCCACGTTTTGCCGTATCCTTTCAGCAATTTCCCGGTCCGCTATCTCATGGTGAATTCGGTGGCCCGGGGCTACCGGGAATACCTCAGAACCCATGGATAAGATCCGGGTAGGAACCAGCGGATACAGCTTTCAGGACTGGAAGGGACCGTTCTATCCCCCGGGCCTCTCCGACGGGGAAATGCTTCCGTTCTATGCCCGGCATTTCTCCTGTGTTGAGATTAATTCCACCTACTACCGAATTCCTCATTTCCGCGTATTTGAACACCTGGTAAAGAAGACACCGGACGATTTTGAGTTCATGGTGAAGGTTCACGCCCAGGTGACCCATGCCCGGAAAGATCCCCATTCTTCCATAACCGCCCTGGTCCAGGCCGCGGAGCCCTTGATGGACTCGGGAAAGTTCACCGGATTTCTGGCCCAATTTCCCTACTCGTTCAAGAACCGGGCCGAATCCCGGAAATATCTGGCGGATGTTGCGGAACTTGCGGGGCAGTGGCCCCTCTACGTCGAGTTTCGTCATAAGAGCTGGGACACGCCGCCGCTTTATGACTTCCTGAAACGTCAAAACGTGGGGTACGTCAACGTGGACGAACCGGAACTTCCGAATCTCCTGCCCCGGCAATGTCTGGCCACGACGGATGTGGCCTACGTGCGGTTTCACGGGAGAAACCGGCACACCTGGTGGAACGGTGACAGGGGAGAACGATATGACTATCACTATTCCAAACCGGAGCTCGAACCGTGGAAGCGGGACATTGCGGGCATTCTCGACAGGGTGATGAAGATCTACCTGTTTTTCAACAACTGCTATCACGGTCAGGCCGCCCAGAATGCTCTTGAGATGAAAGCCCTTCTGACCGGGATCTGATCCTCTGAACATGCGCCTCGCCTCTCTCGATCTGGGGACGAACAGTCTCCTGGTGACCGTCGCCGACTGGGACGGCGCGTCCCTGGTGTCGGTTTTTGAGAATGCCCTGCTGGTCCGGCTCGGTGAACATCTGCGCCCCGGGGGGAAACTGGACCGTGCGGCCAGGTCCCGGTGCTTTCACGCCCTGGAGAGCATCCGCGAAATCATCGCCGGTTATGATGTCGATCAGGTGGTGGCCGTGGCTACCGAAGCCATCCGGACAGCCTCCGACGGACCGTCCTTCATCGAGGTAATCCGGAACAGACTCGGTTTTCCGTTCCGGATCCTTACGCCTGGCGAGGAAGCCCGCCTCACGTTCAAAGCGACCCAGAAAGAATTTGCCCACGTCAAGACCGGTCTCGTGATCTTTGATATCGGAGGGGGCAGCACGGAGATTGTCGCCGGTGATGCTCTTACCGTTTCCCGGGTTATCCCGCTCGATTTCGGCACGGTGTCACTGACGGAACGGTTTATTCGCCACGATCCCATTGCCCCGGAAGAGATGGACAGAGCCCTCCGTTGGGTACAGTCACGCCTGACACCGCTCTCTCCGGGTCCATCCCCCTGTACCGCAGTGGGCACCGGCGGAACCGTCACGACCCTGAAGGCGGTAAGCCTGAAAATGGAACCCTATGATCCCCCGGCGATTCACCGCTCAACGCTCACGCGGACCGAAGTGAAGGGTCTGTTGGATCTTTTCATGTCCATGACGGTCATCCAGCGGACAAAACTGCCGGGGTTACCGGCCCGCCGGGCAGATATCATTCCTGCAGGTGCCGCCATTACGGGGGAAATCATGGACAGGCTGAAGCTGACGGCGATTACGGTGAGTGACCGGGGGCTCCGATGGGGGGTACTCTACGACTGGATCGAAAAAAACGGTTAGAGGGGGGTCACCCTGAGCCTGTCGAAGGGTGACAGCCCATACCTCCCGAATCACCCGTCATGCTTCGCCGGGCCCGGCATGACAGGGGGGCATTCTTCAGAAGGATCAGTCCTTCTGCTCCTCCCTGGACATTTTCCTGCTCGCCTCGAAGAGAAAATCCTTTTCCTCCTGGGTCAGTCCGTCGTACCCCACCTCGTTGATCTTGTCCAGAATCCTGTCCACTTCCTGCTGAATTTCCCCTATTCTCCGTTCCCTGCGGTTTCTGACCCGCCGTTTAAGAGCCTCTCTCTGCTGGTCGACAATCCGTTTCAGGAGGGTCAGGCGCAATCCCGACCGGAGATAGAGAAAGCCGATGGCCATTCCGGAAAGATGCGTCAGGTGGCTTATGTTGGAATAGCCGGGGTTGAGGGAAGAGAAGAAGGCGATGGCTCCGATGACGATGACGAAATATTTTACCCGGATGGGGATTAGAAAATAGAGAAACACATAGCGGTTGGGAAACAGAAGGGCGTAGGCGAGAAGAATGCCATAGATCGCACCGCTGGCACCCACCACGGGGATCGTGGAATTCACATGGAATAAGGCGGTCACGATTCCCGACCCCACTCCCGCCAGGAAGTAATATTTCAAGAACTCCTTCTTTCCCCAGACCATCTCCAGTTCCGACCCAAACATCCACAGTACGAACATGTTGATGAGAACGTGCCAGATATTGCCGTGGAAAAAGAGATAGGTAACGGGCTGCCAGATCATGAGGTGGCTCCAGACGTACCTGGGGACCAGACCGAACAGGTCAAACATGATCCGCTGCTGCCCGGAGATGGTCTGGAGAAGGAAGATGCCGAAATTGATGGACACCAGGAGCTTAATGGCATCGGTGAACAGGCGCGGCCCGAAATAGCCCCGCCGGGAAAAGTCACTCTGAAACTGGTACCGCATCGTGGTAAGTCAGGATACTTTCCGCTCTCCGTTCACACCAGAAGCTTCTCCAGCACAGACAAAGATCTGACTTCACCCACACCTTCAATATGATAGGTGAGATAGTCCTTCAAGAATCCCCCCACCTCGGTCCTGTCTCCCGGTTTTAACAGAATCGTTTTTGCCTCTTCCGGTGTTCCCCTCTTCAGCGTTCTCAGGATATTCAGGGCCCGGGAAGAAATCGGGCGAACACCCTGCGGTTCGCACCGTCCACACAACAATTCCCCATAATCGAGGGAGAAGTGGCCGGTCTCCAAAGGACGGTGGCAGCGGGGGCATTCACTCAGGGCCGGCCGGAAGCCCAGAAGGGAGAGGACCCGGATCTCATAGAACCAGAACAGCCGGTTGATCTTTCCCGTCGTATCGTTGATAGCCTGAAGAGTATCCGCCATCAACTGAAACAGATCCCCGTGGGGTTCCTGTCCCGTGACGGCCCGGTCAATGAGTTCCACCACAGCGAAGCCGTAGAACAATTTCTTCATATCGTTCTTCAGGGAGGACCAGACAGCCTCGAATTCCGCCCGGGAAAACATCTGCAACTGTCTTCTGGGGTTGTGGTAAAACACCAGGGACAAATAATTCGGCGGATCGAGATAACCGCTCCGGAGTGTCTTGCCGGACCGGACCCCTTTGGCAATAATGGAAATCTTGCCGTAGTCCCGTGTATAGCACCGGGCGATTTTGCTCGTATCTCCGTAGAGAAAACTCTTCAGAACGATCGCTTCCGTTTTCTCAAGGGCCATACCTTACCCCTCAATTCTCCGTGAGATCGCCCCCTCTCCCCGTCCGGCTCCTCAGTACGCCTTGGCGAAGATAACTTCGTGTTTGGCGGGCTTCCCGGTATAGATGCATGAAAGACCTTCGGGCTTTTCGTCAAACGGAATACACCGGATGGTAGCTTTTGTTTCATTCTGTATGGCCGCCTCCGTGCCGGAATCGCCGTCCCACCCGCACCGGATGAATCCCCCCTCCGATTCAATGATCCTCTTGAATTCATCAAAAGATGATGCGGCATGCGTATGGCTGTCTGTGAATTCCCGGGCCTGTTGAAACAGGGAGTTCTGGATGAGATTCAACTGCTTCTCCACTTCACCGGTTACGGCCGACCGGGAGACAGAAACCTTCTCTCCCGTATCCCTGCGGACGAGCACGGCCCTGTCGTTCTTCATATCCCTGGCCCCTGCCTCAACCCTTAACGGCACCCCTTTCATCTCCCACTCATTAAACTTGAAGCCGGCGGTTACCTGGAGACGGTCGTCCACATGAACCCGGATATCGTGTTCCCTCAAGGCGTCGAGGGAAGGTTGCAAGTACCGGACGATCGTGCCAAGATCCTCCCGGGATTTTCCTATGGGGACGACCACCACCTGGTGAGGAGCCAGAGCAGGAGGAAGTTTGAGTCCCTTTTCATCTCCGTGAACCATCACCAAGGCTCCGATCAAACGTGTACTGACGCCCCAGCTTGTGGCATAAACGTACTCCTGCCGGTTGTCCCGGGTCTGGAATGTGACGTCGAAGGCCCTGGCGAAATTCTGACCCAGATTGTGAGACGTTCCGGCCTGAAGGGCCCGGGTATCCCCCATCATCGCCTCGATACAGTAGCTGTGTTCCGCACCGGCAAATTTCTCCACCGCCGTTTTTCGTCCCGATATGACAGGGATGGCCATGATGTTCTCCACCACCTCCCGGTAGATGTCCAGTATGTTTCTGGCTTCCTGCTCCGCCTCTTCGAAGGTGGCGTGGGCCGTGTGGCCTTCCTGCCAGAGAAACTCCGTGGTTCTTAAGAAAAGACGGGTTCGCATCTCCCACCGGACCACGTTTGCCCACTGATTGATCAGAATGGGAAGGTCCCGGTAAGACCGTATCCATTTCTTGTAAAATGCCCAGATGACGGTCTCGGAGGTGGGACGGATGATGACTTCCTCATCCAGAAGGGAGGCGGGATCCACCACCACTCCCTGTCCGTCAGGGTCGGCCATGAGACGATGGTGGGTAACGACGGCACACTCCTTGGCAAAGCCCTCAATGTGCTCTGCCTCCCGGCTCAAGTAGGACTTGGGGATAAAGAGGGGGAAATAGGCGTTGACGTGACCCGTTTCCTTGAACCGTTTGTCGAAATGGGCCTGAACCCTTTCCCATATGGCATACCCGTAGGGCCGAATCACCATGGTCCCTTTCACCGGCCCGTAATCCGCCAGTTCGGCCTGAGTCACCACGTCCGTATACCACCGGGCATAGTCTTCGCTTTTCGGGGTGATTCTTTCAGCCATCTGTTATCACGTTCGGGTCTGGGCGAATTTAGGGGGAGGCGGTTTCAATGGAAAATGCAAAATGAAAAGTGCAAAATGAAAAATCAAAAGAATCAAACACCAAAGCGGTATGCCATGCCCCTTGGCGAAACGGCCTATGGCCACCCGCCATACGGTCCGCCGTAAATCCCCATGTCGTTCCGGGACCCGTCAACGTCCCGGTAGGCATCCCCGGGATGGCCGGCATCAATACAGGGCGAATCGGATAAAAGATGAAAATCTCCTCCCGCGGCATCCACAAACCGGGGAGGACGGCTGATGTTCCCGGTTCCTCCAGAATAGCCCTGGATGTCACTGTAGGTGGCGCTTGACCAGGTCCACCAGGGATGATCCCCGGAATTGCTCCATATGATGCTGTTGAGGAGCACGAGTGTCCCCTTCTGAAGGAATATACCCCCCTGGTATCCACCTTGCAGACCTGAGCGATTGGCGAACACCACCGTGTTAATCAATCTGGGACGGGAAGGAAAATCTACCGCCAGGCCGCCACCTCCCTGGGCGGCGTAATTGTGATCGATGAGGGTATTGAGAATGACCGGTTCACCGGAAATGGAGATGGCGCCTCCCTTATCCGTCGTCCGGTTGTAGGAGATGCGCGTATTACGGACGGTGGCGCGATCCTCGACCCGCATGCCCCCTCCATCACCCTCCGCGCCGAGATATCCCGTTTTCTCATTGCCGGTGATAAGACAGTTCCGCACCTCGGCACCGCCCCTCACGGTGACGGGAGAGGGACCGCCTGCCGTGAAAACCTCCGTCACCACACAGTCCTCTAACAGTGCCAATCCTGACAGGCTCACCCGTCCCTTCCGGATTGTGAAGCCGCTTAAGGTTCCCTGATTCATGGCCACCACCAGCCCTCCCCTTTCCAGAAGGGTCCGGTCTCTCCCCTCAACACTCCGGATGACGACGGGTTTGTCCATGAACCGGTAGGCATTGCCGTAGGTTCCCGGCCCCACCCACACGGTATCCCCCGGATCCATAAAGGGGGAGTCGTATGCTTCCTGGAGGGAAGGGATTTCATCGGGGACCACCAGGTAGGTGGTGGAGAAGACGAGCCTGTCCGTCTCCGCCGAGCGGTAGTTCCCGTCGGCATCTTCGATACGGATCCGGTACCGGAATGTCCGGTCGTCATCGATCGTATCGACATAGGTAACCTGCAGGGGATTGGTGATTTCCACCCTCTGCTCCCACGTTTCACCGCCGTCTTCCGTGACAGAGCGATAAATTCGGTATGCGGCGAAATCATCAATGGTGACCTCCGACCACGTAAGGGTAACGGGAATCTTCCGGGTGAGCCGGGATTCGCCCGTGAACGAGATATTCAGCCTGAACAGGGCCTTGCTTTCCGACGGCCTGGGAGTGAACGGCGTCTCACAGGAGAAGAGGACCGCGCCCATCAAAACCGCCATTCCTGTTCGCCACGATATCACAGGCTCACCCTTAAGGTCACGATCTGGCGATACTGCTGGTAGTAGTTGAAGAAAAGTACATCCGGCCCGGTGAGGTCCACCGTCTCTCCTGATGACATAAGGTTGCGAATGGCGTAGGTGAGACGGAGGTCCGTACCGTGCCATGTTTTCCTCAAACTGATACTGAGATTGGCATTCTCTCTCGGTTCAAACAGCCGGCCGACCGTTGACCCCATCACGAATTGTTCCCCTTCCCTGAACCGGTCGTAGGTTATGATAAGCCACCCCAGGTTGAGATCCACTGTCGCCACCTGCCGGAAGCCGGGCCGGTTCGGAAATATAAAGGGATTCTCGATGTCCAAAACCGTATAGTCCGTTTCCACGCTGAGACCGTGATCAAAGAAAGAGGCCATCACCCCGGCTTCAAACCCCCGGATATCGGCCTCCGGTTCATTGTAGGCAACGGGGGGTTCCCGAAGTTCCTCCGCCCCCTTGACTTCGAGATAGCCAATCTTGTTGTCGTAGTTGTTCCAGAAGAGTGCCCCCCGAAGGGAAAACTCGGAAATGTGCGGGGTGGTGAGGAATTCGGTAAACGAGATGTCAACATTGATTTCCGTGGAACTGAGGACCTCCGATACCAGGGGCAACAGCCTCAGCGAATCCCGGCTTGTGGTGGCTTTCACAAAGAGGTCGTTCAGGGTGGGGAGACGCCGGTTGGTCCCCTGACTGAAGAACAGGGTGTATCGGAACCGCCCGGTGAGTCCCTCCATTCTCAATCCTATCCGTCTGCTTGCGAACCGGATGGCCGTGCTTTCCCCCCTCTCCTGAACGGCAATGAGATCCGCATCCGAAGGGTCTTCAGCGGTCCCATAGGCCGTTTCCCTGTCGGATGTCCGGGTCTGAACCCTGTCCAGGCGGCCGCTCAACTCCACCTGCAGACGGCGAACAAAGGGATCCTGCCCCCCCGATATCCACCGGGTGACCAGAGCCATCGCCCCCGTATTCCTGGAGATGTCCGTCACGTGGCGCGTCGATTGATCGGCGGCAAAGTCCAGCACGGTCCTGTCGCCCGAAAAGGCCTGATCCTCCCGTTCCAGTTGAAGGACGGCATCGACCGTTCTGATACGAAACTCTTTACTTAAACGGTAGGAAAGATTGCGATCGGAGATGGACTCTTCCAGGTTATCGAAAAAGGCGCTGGTCTCAGACCAGTTCCGCCTTCCCACCAGAATGTCCCATCCCGGGTTGGTCATCAGGTTGCCCCGGTACCGGAGGCTCGAAATCGTCTGATTGTCCCCCAGGACCACGTCTCCCGAAGGAAAAGTGAGAGCGTTTCTCAGCCGGTACCACCGGGCTCTCACTTCCCCCGACGTCACATCCAGGTCGCCCGTCAGGTGATAGAAAGCCGAGCTGGTCAGCGTGCGGCCCTCGTACGCCCGGGTCCGCCCGGAAAAGCGCCCTCCCAACCCTGCCGGACCTAAGACACCGGAACCGGTTACGGAGAGGTCCAGGTCATCATCAAACGACAGTCCCTCCCCCCAGACGGCTGAGATTTCGTTCTGTTCCGCCCCCCGGGATTCCAGGTTCACGACACCGCCCAGATTCCCCTGGCCAAACAGGTAGGCATTGCCCCCTCTCATCACCTCCATCCGTTCCAGGGAGTAAAGGTCAAGCTGGGAAAGATCCGCAACCCCGGTGTGGGCGCTGTTCAGTTTGACACCGTCCAGATAGACGGCCACCTCGTTGGGGTTGCTCCCCCGAATGCTGATGGTCTGAGTCCCGGAGCTTTTCTCATCCACGACCACCGAGCTCAGACGGCGAAGGGCGGAACCCACATCCCGGGACCCCTGAATCTGGGCGGCTTCCACATCCACCACATCCATGGCCGTGGAGGCTTCCGCCTGGGAGCGCGTTCGTTCCCCCACCACCGTGACCTCCTCGCCGGGCAAGATCTTGGAAATGAGCCGTATCTTCAGAGGCATGGGGCCCAACACCTCCACCTCCCGGGTCATATAGGCAATATGGGATATCTGTAGTGTTAAGGGGAACTCCTCCGCCACTTCCACAGAAAACCTTCCGTCCTGGTCCGTCGTGGTGCCGAGATCGGTTCCCACCACCATAATGTTCACTCCCACAACCGGATCCCCGGTACCGGCATCCACCACCGTCCCGTGAAGAACTACTGCCGCCAAGACAACGGGAGCGAAGAGGATGGAAACCACCCCGTAGAGCCACCGGAACCGATTGATCATGTCAGAACAATTTACGGTTTCGGCTCGCTTCCCCGAAGAGATTTTGCCTCCCGGAGGTCCCGGGAGGGGGCGTTATGTTTGGTTTTCCAGGACTTATTCTTTAATTTTTTTGGTTAATGATCTGTCAGGACAGGGACATATCCGAGATATCTCCCAGCCATGAACGGGCACTTCGACGCACGCACCGCATTTGTTATTGTTGTCCTTTCCCTCCTGCTTTCGGCTACCGTTACTTACGGGACGACCCTCTTTTTCCAGACTAACCTGACCTCCCATTTCGCCGTTCCCCTGGCCCTCATGATAGGGGAACTCCTCTTGATCGTGCCCCTTCTCATCATTCTGATCCGGAGGCAGGTCGATATCCGCCAGGTTCTGCGGATCCATTCCGTCCCTCCTGTCACTCTGGCTCTCACCGCCCTCTTTTCGCTGGGGATCGCCGTATGGGCCGATGAAATCGACCGGTTGATTGCTCTTTTGATCCCCCCGCCCGAATGGGTAAAGGAAATCATGGAAACCATTCGGGCCGAGGATCCCCTTTCCCTGATTCTCCTCTTCCTCGGAGCCGTCTTGTTTGCGGCCGTGGCTGAGGAATCGCTGTTCCGGGGATTCCTGCAGCAGACCCTGGAAACGCACTGGAAGGACGTTACCCGGGCGGTTCTCATCACCAGTCTTTTCTTCGCCGTTATCCATTTCAATCCATGGCTGGTGATTCAGATTTACCTTCTGGGGGTTCTCATGGGTTATTTGGCCTGGCGAACGAATTCGGTCCTACCCAGCATGATATTCCACGGCGTCAATAATGGTCTCGCCTTCACCTTCACCAATTGGGGCAGTCATGTTGACCCGTGGTATGCCTGGAAAGGACACGTTTCCCCGGTGGTTCTCACAGGCGGACTCGTTTTTGCCGTGGTCGGCTTGAAGGGGATACGAAAATCTCAGGAGGTATGATGGCTGCCCGGTATGCCCAGAGGAGTCCCATGCTCGACACGGAGGTGGCCGTTCTGGTGGACACCTTCCGCCGCCTCATGAGGCGCCGGGCCAGAACCAACCTCATGAAGGCCCTCAACAAGACCCATCCGGCCGATCTGGCCCTCCTTTTCCGGAGCTTCACCGAATCGGAACGGACCTTTCTCTTCGATCTCATCAAGGAAACCCCCCACGTCGGGGAATTCCTCACCGAACTGGACAGTTCCATCACGCGGGAGCTTCTTCAAACGCTGGAACCAGCCGAAGTGGCCACCCTTCTGTCGGAAGTCAGTTCAGATGACATGGCCGATATCCTCCACCTCCTGCCGGACGACATGGCTTCCGCGGTGCTGGAATCGTTAAAAAAGGAAGAGTCGGAGGAACTGGAAGAACTCATGGCCTATCCCCCCGACACCGCCGGGGGGAAAATGGCCGTAAACGTCTTTTCGCTCCCCGAAACCACCACCGTGGGTGACGCCATCAAATCGATCCGGACCGCCCAGGAGGCGGAAATGGTCTTTTACCTGTACGTGACCGATGAGTTGAAGCGTCTCACCGGGGTCGTGTCGCTCCGCGATCTCGTGACAGCACAACCGGATGCCCAGTTGAAGACCATTATGACCCGGGACGTGGTGTCCGTCACCCCTGAGACGGACCAGGAAGAGGTGGCCAGACAGGTATCCCGCTATAACCTGCTCGCGATTCCCGTTGTCGGCAGCGATGGAACGCTCCTGGGAATTGTCACGGTGGATGACGTGGTGGACGTTATCCGGGAGGAAGCCACGGAAGACTTTCTCCAGATGGCCGGGATTGGAAGGGACCGTGAACTCCTCTGGAAGCCCACCCTGGAGAACGTTCGCCTTCGACTTCCCTGGCTCTTTGCCACCTGGGTGGGAGGGGTGGTGGTCGCCTGGATCTCCGGATACTTCGAATCGGTCCTGAGCTTCATCGCCATTCCCGCCTTCATCCCCGTCATTCTTGGTATGGGAGGAAACGTGGGGACCCAGTCCTCCACCATTATCGTCCGCGGTTTCGCCACGGGAAGAATCCACCTTTCCCAGGCGGGAAAGGTCATATGGAAGCAGCTCCGGATCGGCCTGGTTCTGGGACTGTTTTACGGATTGCTTCTGGGTCTGGTGGCATCATGGAGATTTGTGGATGCACCCCCCCGCCTCGGCATGGTGGTGGGGCTCGCCATCGCCATTTCCATGCTCGTGGCCAGCCTGATCGGGACCCTCATTCCCATCCTGCTCCGACGCTTGAACGTCGATCCTGCTGTCGCTTCGGGACCCTTCGTCACCACCTCCACAGACCTTATGGGGATTGTCCTTTACTTTCTCATCGCTGCCTCCCTTCTCTCCGCCACCTAACCTGGATTATTCACCGGAAACTATGCGTTATGTCTTAGGCGTTCCTGCTGATGCCCAGCGAAGAAGATTCCTGAATGAGATTGCCACCCTTCGCCCGCAATGACTATCGTTATACATTGTCATTGCGAAGGAGTCCCGACGAAAGTCGGGACGACTGTGGCAATCTCCTACGTTCCTGCAATACGAACTACGCGTTACGTATCCAGCAACTCGATGGGGTCTCTGTGGGTCATGAATAGATTTCTTTAGGAAAACGGTATCTTGCTGGTCGTCCTCCTCTCCGTTTCTCTGGTTGTTTATGCCCTCATTGTTGTCTTCTTTACCACCGGACTGTCAAGAAAGAACCGCCCCATAAGTACGGATCAACCTGCGGTGAGTGTGGTAATTCCCGCAAG
>JBHIEY010000184.1:0-3687 GCA_046861835.1 Fidelibacterota bacterium
ACTACGAAAAGGTGTGTGACAGTTTGATTCCCGACTGTTCTTCTTTGGGAACCAGGTTGGTGACCACCGTATAGGGGACGAGGGTGAGGATAAATTCCACCATTCTGCGGAACCGGGTCGCGTCATAGAAGGAGGTTTCGTCGGCCAGGAACAGGGGGAAATCGGGCAGGTATTCCTGTTTGCCGGCCAGCATGAGCACGAGTCCGGCCGTTTCCTTTTCGCCCCGGCTCAGGGAAGCCACCGAGTCGTGGGTGGTGGTCCCCTTTCGCCGTCGCACAATTCTTAGATCGAAATTGTCATCCAGGTATATCCTGTCGAACACTTCGTCGAACTCCATCAGGGAGTAGACCTGGGCGATCTGGCGGTTAAACCGTTCCCGGGCCACGCGCTTGACTTCTTCGGCCCGGCGCGACACATAGGCCAGCGCTTCTTCAAGAAAAGTCTTTTCATCCACGAGGTAATCGATCACCGAGCGGACGTCCCCCAGGTTCTCGATTTCGGTCTTGATGGTCTTCAGGTTCTCGTCAAGGCGGGCGATTTCCTCATCCAGAGCCCTCCTCCGGTTGAGCATGTTCCGCAGGTTCTTGTCCACACTCGTTTCCAGTTCCTGGACCTGTTGAATCAATTTTTTCCGTCTTGCCACCTTGGTGTCGAGATCCTTTTCCAGGGATTCAATTTTTTTTCTATCGGCTACCAGGGATTCCGTGGCGGCCAGAAGTTTCTGTCTCAGTTCGCTCTTGACCCGGATGGCGTAGTGGCTCAGCGAATTGTAGCTTCTTTCGACTCTTTCGCGGACGCTCTTGAGTTCCGCTGCCAAATCTCGAATCTCCCGCTGCTCCTTTTCCAGCATTTTCTGGCGATCTCTCAGCAGGTTGGGTGTAATGGTCTGGCCGCAGGTGGGACAGATATCCTGTCCGTATTCCATGTAGTGTTCGAGGCCGCTGTTGGTTTTTTCCAGACTGTCGTCCACGACGGCAATCCGGCTTTCGGTTTCCGCCTGCCTTCTTTTTAAGTCCGCCAGCTCCCGGTCCAGTTCTTCCAGCTCCCTTTCGATATCCGGATGCTCCTTCTCGAACTGGGAAACCTCCGCTCTCAAACGACGCTCCTGGGTTTCGTTGCTGGAAATACGGTTTTTCAGCCGCTGGATTTCCCCGTGGATGTGGGCAATCTCGGGAATCAGTTCCCCCAGTTCGAAGTCCAGTGAAGAGAGGGTCATCGTCAGTTTCTTGTTTTCCTCCAGGGTCTCGATGGAGACCTCCGAAAGCTTGCCCCGTTCTTCCTCCCTGAGGGCCAGAAGCTTCCCCTTTTCCTCCAGGTCCCCGTAGAGCGATTTCAGTCTGGCCAGGGTGTCGTGGTGTTCGCTCAATTCGTTCTTTGTCCGCTCCAGTTCCCGGTTGAGATAATTCTCCAGGAGTTCGAAGTAGCGGTAATCCGAGAACTCAAGAAGAAGATTTCTCAGCGGTTTTCCGGACTTCAACCGCGACAGGAGTTCATTATCTTCGGAGGCCACGGCAAAGAGGGTACATTTTTTCTCCTCGGGATGGAGGGGATCTCCCCCCACCGAAACGCGGCCGTTGATTCCGGTGATCCGGCGTACGGACCGGCTGGAGTTCCAGGAAAGTTCCGCCCGGGCCGAGCGTTCAAAGGCGTTTAGGAAATAGCGGCGCCGTTCCAGCTCCTGGCTGTCCATGATCAGAGCCTGAAGTCCGCGGATAATGGACGTTTTGCCTGCCGCATTGGGGGCCGATATGAGGTTGAGTCCCTGTTTCAGCGTGTACTCATGCCTGCCGGCCAGACCGCCGATGTTTTCCAGCACAAGCTTGAGATCGCCCCGGGCCGGACCTTTCATGCCTTTGCGCCTCCCTTTTTCTTGCGCCACTCGAGAAGATACTTCTCGACCACGCCCCTGAGACTTTTCTCAAGGCCGGGCGTCAGTTCCTCCTGCTTGCGGAGACGGTTGGTGTCCCGCTTTAAAAGCTCTATCCCCTCCCGGGCGAACTTGGAGAGAAGTTCAGTTCCATCGCCTCCAGTTCCTTCAGGCTCGGCAGGTTTTCCTGCCTCAATGTCGCCCTTCTCGTGGGATAGTTTGCCCTTCCCTTTTCCAGCTTCCAATCCGATGCCTGTCTGATTTTCTCCGGGATTTGCCAGCTCCTGAGTTCCTCCGCCACATAGAGGTCCACGAACATGGGGTTTCGCCGCTTCTCTTTCCAGGCCCACATGAGGGATTTCCCGTCGTTCTTCATGACGAATACGTTGGGGGCCGGTTTACCCAGGAACAGATCCGATCCTCTCCGTTGATACGCTTTGCGTACCTGCTCCCGGGACCGGCGGTGGGTGGCAATGAGTATCAAGACAGCCATATCGCTCTCCTCAAGGGGCCGTCACCGACCTCTTTAGATCTGTTGCTCTTCTTGGTCCTTATGGAGCGGGGAGCCGCTTACAGAAAAAATTTACTCAATAAATAGATCAATTTCACGGGCTTGTTCTGAAAGAAAAAACGGGTAGTTGCCGCAGAACGAGTTGAAATTGTAACTTCTCAAGAGAAGAGTAAGCGTTCCCGGGGTTAACCTGGATAAGTAAGGAGGAGACATGAACGAGCAGGCAGCGAGAATTTCGTGGATCGTGGCGGCCCTCTTTGTTCTGGGGGGCGTCCTGAGCAAGTTTATTGGCGTCGAGATCCTGGGTGTCCGTACCACCATCAACTATTTCCATGCCGCCAACACGGCGCTGCTTTTCGGGATTCTTTTTTCCCTTCACCGGATACGTTGATCACGCGGCTCCCACCGGTTCTTTCGTTTTACTGACACCCGCTCCGGCAAAGGAGTCTGACCGGAGATCTTGTTTGAATTCGCGCGGCGATGTATCTTCGTGACGAAGAGGATCCGGGGGTGACTGCGGTGAGTCAGCGACACGGTTTGGGCGTGGCCTTTCTCTGGTTTTTCGGGACCATTTTTCTGTGGCTCCAGGGATGCGCCGGTCCCGTTGAGCCCCAGGTCTCCCCCACGTTTCCCAGGATCGCCTTCGTATCGAACCGGGATGGCAACGATGAGATCTATATCATGGAGATGGACGGCGACAATCCCATCCGGTACACGTTCAACCAGGGCATCGACTGGAATCCCCGGTTCTCTCCCGATGGGTCCGCATTTCTCTTTCTGAGCTACAGGTTCGGTCATCAGGAGATCTTCACCATGAACGTGGACCTCACCGGTCAGCGACGGCTGACCCATAACGTGTTTCCCGAACGGAACCCCCTGTTTTCCCTGGACGGATCGAAAATCCTGTTTCAGTCCATGAGGGACAACAACTGGGATGTCTATATCATGGACTCGGACGGCGGCAACGAGATCCGCCTGACCGACAATCCCCAGCTTGACGGCTGGTGGGGTCTCCAGTTCTCTCCCGATGGCTCAAGAATCGTGTATCATTCCTCCCGGGAAAAGAATGAGGAGATCTACATCATGGATGTGGACGGGGGGAATAAGACCAACCTCACCGGTCACCCGGGGGCGGACCTGTCTCCCGACCTTTCCCCCGACGGGAGCAAGATTGTCTTCCAATCGGACAGGGACGGGAACTGGGAAATCTATGTCATGAATGTGAACGGAACCCACCAGACGCGGTTGACCGAAAACGATGCCACGGACCATTCCCCCCTGTTCTCCCCCGATGGATCGAGAATTGTCT
>JBHIEY010000185.1:0-3676 GCA_046861835.1 Fidelibacterota bacterium
CACCGTCCACGCCCCAGAAGCGCACCTTCTCCCACCGGGGAAACCTGAGGACCAAGACCAGTAAGACGGGGACCATCACGCCCAGGAGTATGAGAGCCATGACAAGGTCAAAGGCCCGTTTGGACCAGAGGTTGAAACGGTGATAGAGACTGTACTCTATGTTGACGAACGGAAAATCGCTGATATCCTCCACCGACGCCTTCCCCAGCAGAATATCCCTTTCCCTCGGGACAATACGGTAGGTCAATCCCAGCTCTTTCGTCCGGTCCATCACTCTGACAATATCTTCGTTGGTGAGGCGGTCGGACGTGAAAATAAGTTCTCTCACGCCGTGGGATTTGACCACTTCCCTGAGGGATTCCAGGGGACCCAGAAAGGGGGGTAACGCGGGACCGTTCGGGGAACCCTCCTCCCGGTTTCCCTCAAGGTCAGACCAGGGATAGTCGCTGTCCGAGAAGCCCACAACATATATTCCGGTGTCCAGTCTCCGGCCGATACTTCTGGCGATGCGCCTCCCCTCTTCCCCCGCGCCGACAATGATGGCCGGCCGGGAGAAAATGGGCGAAGGGCCTAAGAGGATATTTCGAAGGATTCCCCGGGACCTCAGGATATGGGCCAGGAGCCGCCATCCGGGAATGCCCAGGGTGATAAGAAGGGAAGCACCCAGCAGAACGGCCCGGGAAAAAGCAAACTGCTTGAAAAAGTAGGTGAAGGCGACACTCATCAGGAACCCCAGAAAGGACGACAGCATGGCCCGGTTGTAAGAGAGGACATACCGGGAATAAAGCTGAAATATCACCCCTACCGTGAGCCAGACCACCGAATAAACGCCCAGAACGGGGAGGTAAGCGTCGACAAGCGGTCTCACGGTTCCAAACCTCAGTGGAACAGCGACCAGGAACGCCGCCAGGACGACGGCTTCATCAAGAACGACGGGAATGAATTGAGCCAGGGATGAGGAGATAAAGGCGGAGATCCTCCGGAGGAAGATGCCCGTCCTTAAACCCCACCGGGTGACCAGGGAAGTTGTCCGGGAAAAGTGCTTATCCACAAACAGGTTCATGGCATCGTGAAACCATCTGAGGCTGTCGAAAGGGGCTGCCTTGACGCTTTCCCCTTTGTAGTGAATAATCTGGGTCAACGGTACGTAGTGGACCTCCATCCCCGACTGCAGCGTCCGGTAACAATAGTCGAGATCCTCACCGAACATGAAGAATCGCTCATCGAAAGGTCCCACCGTTTCAAATACGTTCCGCCGGATAAACATACATGAACCGCTGATGGCTTCCACGGGATGAATCGTGTCGGGGTCCAGATAGGTGAGGTTGTACCTCCCTGCCCAACGGCTCCGGGGAAACAGGGCACTCAGACCCAGAATCTTGGGGAGGGCCACCCAGGGGGTGGGAAAACTCCGTTTGCACGACAGCTGGAGGGTCCCGTCGGCATTCAAGATCTTGGGTCCACAGATTCCCACCTCCGGGTGACCTTCCATATAGTCCGTCAGTATCGACAGGGTGTTTTCCTGGACAACTGTATCGGGATTCAGAACCATGATGTAGGTGCCGGAGCACCGTTCCACACCCCGGTTCACCGCCCGGGCGAATCCCACGTTCCTGTCGTTTTCGATGACCGTAACCCACGGAAACTGGGACCTCAGCATGGCTACGGAACCGTCAAACGAGTGATTGTCCACCACCACGACTTCCATCCTGTCCCGCTTCGCCGCCTCACGGAGGGCGATGAGACAGTTGGACAGATAGTCCTTCACGTTGTAGTTGACCACCACCACCGATACGACAGGGTTGTCCGGGGTGCGGTTCAATTCAGGTGCCATCCGAAAAGTCTCCAGATTCTCAATCTCCACACCATCAGGGCGGCCTCCAGCATGATGGACCGGGTCATTTTTGACTGTCCCACGGACCGTTCAATGAAGATAATCGGAATTTCCCTCACCGTGAACCCTTTATGCCAGGCGCGGAACGTCATTTCAATCTGGAAGGAGTACCCCTGCGAGCGCACCGTGTCCAGATCGATAGACTCAAGAACTTCCCGCTTCCAGCACTTGAAGCCCCCCGTCGCATCCTTCACAGGCAGACCCGTTACGATGCGCGTATACTTGTTGGCGCCGTAACTCAGAATGAGTCGACGGATGGGCCAGCGAACCACACTGACACCATCGCAGTACCGGCTTCCCAGGACAAGATCACACTCCGGCAAACGTTCAATCATACTCGGGATGTCGTGGGGGTCATGGGACATATCGGCATCCATCTGCACCACGACATCGTAGTCCCTTTCGAGAGCATACTTGAAGCCTTCGATGTAGGCCGTTCCCAGACCCAGTTTTCCTTTCCGGCGGATAAGATGAAGATTGGGACAGGTCGATCTCAGGCTCTCCACATAGTCCGCCGTTCCATCCGGGGAATTGTCATCCACAACCAGGATATGGTAGTCCGGGTTCACCTCAAAAACCGTCTTGATCAGTGTGCCCACGTTTCGCCTCTCGTTGTACGTCGGAGTCACCACAAGGGTCTTCACACGATCACACCCTCTCTGACCTTCCGCAGACAGTAGTCCACGGTGTAGGTGCGGAGACCCAGCACTTCTTCAATCTTGGCCGTGGCAAGGCCCGAACGGAGGGGTCTGGGAGCCGCCTGTCCCAGCTGACGTGTCGACACGGGAAGGATAAGGGAACCGTCGAGATCGAATACCCTGGCAATCGCCCGGGCAAAGTCGAATCTGGACAGAAATTCGGCACCGCCGTAATTGAAGATCCCTGTGGCATTGAGAATGATGGCCATCCGGATGGCCTCCGCCATCCCTCCCGTCCAGGTGGGATTTCCCCACTGGTCATCTACCACCCGGATGGACCGGGATTCCTGCAGAGACTGAACCACCCACTGGACGAAATTGGCCCGGGACCGGGTGGAAGCACCGTAAAGGATGTTGGTCCGGAAAATCACCCACGGCTCCACCGATCCCCGCACCATATTCTCCGCCCCCAGCTTCGTTTTCCCGTAGTAATTGATGGGATGGGGGACGGCAGTTTCATCGTAAGGCCCTGCTTCGCCGTCAAACACATAGTCTGAAGAAATCTGGATGAACTTCACCCCGTGTCCCCTCACGGCATGCAGGAGATTCTGGGTGCCCCGCACCGTCGTGTTCCACGCCAGCTCCCGCTCCGTTTCGCACCTGTCCACATCGGTGTGGGCCGCCAGGTTCACGATGACATCGGGCTTGAAGGCCCTGACCGCACGATGGACTTCCTTCCGGTCCCGCACATCGAGCTTCTGAACGGCACAGTAGTGAGGGTGGTTCTCAGGAATCCGGATCCCGGTGGCCAGAAGTCGGAAATGGGGCTGAAGCTCCTGAACCACCGCCTCGCCCAGAAGACCGAAGGCGCCCGTAATGAGAACTCGCTTCGCCAATGGGGTGACTCCCACGTTACCCTTTTTGGGAAATTTATGAACCAGAGAAGAAAAGTCCGACGTATTCGTCGGACCTCACGAATGCACGATTCGATCGAATCGTCCCCTCCTAAGGGACATCCACCGAAAACGTCCGGGCCATAACCTCCATCTGTCTCAATAGCACAATCTTTTCCCCGCCCGGGTAGTGGATCAACAGGTTTATGTGATACCGCCGATCAGTGGCGGGATCGTAAAAAAGATAGGAG
>JBHIEY010000047.1:0-13343 GCA_046861835.1 Fidelibacterota bacterium
GTATCTCTCGAGTCCCTCCACCGTGTAACTGACGTTCATTCCCCCTACCGCCGACTGAATGATGTCCTGCACATCCCCCACCGTCAATCCATACCGGGCCGCTTCCTCCCTGTCGATCTCAAAATCGAGGAAGTTTCCCCCGGTTACCTTGTCGGCAAAAACGCTCAAGGTGCCGGGCAGTTTCTGAACAATGGCTTGAACCCTGGCACCCAGGGCGTTGAGGGTGTCCAGGTCCGCTCCCATCAGCTTGATCCCCACAGGGGTTTTGATTCCCGTGCTCAACATATCGATGCGGGTTTTGATGGGCATGGTCCAGGCATTGGTGAGACCGGGAAACTGAATGGCAGCATTGAGTTCCTGAACCAGTTCTTCTGTGGTTACGGGCCGTCTTTCAGGCCATATCCGGTTGAAGAATGAACGGACCCAGGCGGGGATGTTGAGGTTCGAGTACCAACGCTGGACCACCTTTCTGCTGGGCCATTGATCCAGGGGCTTCAGGGGGATGGTGGTTTCGATCATGCTCAGAGGAGCCGGGTCGGTGGCCGATTCCGCCCGCCCTATTTTTCCAAAGACCCGTTCCACTTCGGGAAACGTTTTGATGATCTTATCGGTCTGCTGCAAGATTTCGCGGGCCTTGGTGATGGATATGCCGGGATCGGTAGTGGGCATATACAGAAGATCCCCTTCGTTCAATGGGGGCATAAACTCGGATCCAATGTTCCTCAAGGGGATCACGGTAACGGCCACGATGACCAGCACCGCGGCCAGGGTGGTTTTTCTGAACCGGATGACCAGACGGATGACAGGACGGTATAGCGAAATGAGAAGCCGGTTTATGGGGTTCTTCTTTTCGGGCAGGATTTTCCCCCTGATGAGATATCCCATCAGAATGGGGACAATGGTAATGGCCAGGAGGGCCGATGCTGCCATGGCGTAGGTTTTGGTAAAGGCCAGGGGCCGGAACAGCCGGCCCTCCTGGGCCTGAAGGGTGAATACAGGCATAAAAGAAAACGTAATGATGAGCAGCGAATAAAACAGGGCGGGCCCCACCTCCTTGGAGGCGTCGAGGATAAGCTGCCAGTGGTCCACTTTTCCTCCCCGCTTTTCAACGTGCTTGTGGGCGTTCTCGATCATGACGATGGCGGCATCCACCATGGCGCCAATGGCGATGGCAATGCCCCCCAGGGACATAATATTGGCGTTTATCCCCTGATACCGCATGATAAGAAACGAAATCAGGATTCCCACGGGGAGGGTAAAGATGGCCACGAAGGCGCTCCTGAAATGAAGAAGAAATACCATGCTAATAAGGGCCACAATCACGCTTTCTTCGATGAGCTTTTCCTTCAGGTTGTCGATGGCCCGTTTGATCAGGAAGGACCGGTCATACGCCGGAAGGATCCGAACCCCTTCGGGCAGTCCGGGCTTGAGCTCCTCGATTTTCTTCCGGACGTTCTCGATCACTTCAAGAGCATTTTCGCCGTACCGCATTACGACAACGCCGCCCACGACTTCTCCCAGTCCGTCCCGTTCCGCCAGACCCCGGCGCAGCTCGGGACCCAGGTGAATATTGGCTACATTCCTGAGCAGAACGGGCGTGCCGTTCCTGTCCACTCCGAGCGGTATCTTTTTCAGATCGTTCAGGCCTTTAATATACCCAAGTCCCCTTACCATGAATTCCGTTTCCGACATTTCAATGAGCCGGCCTCCCACATCGTTGTTGCTCCGCCGGATGGCCATCTTAACCCTGCTCAAGGGAATGTTGTAAGCAAGTAGCCTGTTGGGATCCACTTCCACCTGGTACTGTTTGACGTATCCCCCTATGCTGGCCACCTCGGAAACGCCGGGGACACTCATGAGCTGGTACCGCAAATACCAGTCCTGAATCGATCGCAATTGTTGAAGATCGTGCCGGTCACTCTCCACCGTGTACTCGTATACCCACCCGACACCCGTGGCGTCTGGCCCGAGCTGGGGCGTCACCCCGCTGGGCAGCCTTCCCGAAACAAAATTGAGATACTCCAGAACCCGGCTCCGAGCCCAATACATATCGGTGCCGTCCTCGAAAATGATGTAAACAAATGAGAGTCCAAAAAACGAATATCCCCGCACCACCTTGGCATAGGGAACGGATAACATGGCTGTGGTCAGGGGATAGGTTACCTGATCCTCCACCACCTGGGGGGCCTGACCCGGATACTCTGTCAGAATAATGACCTGAACGTCGCTTAAGTCCGGTATGGCATCCAGGGGAATGGTGGACATGGCCACGTAGCCCCCCAGAATGACGAACAGAACCGCCAGGATCACGATAAACCTGTTGTTTATAGACCATTCAATAATACGTTCAATCATGCCGGACGTCTCCCTGGATGCTCCCGTCAGGGTATCTCCATGTCATGGTCATGCTCCATCTCCCCTTCTTCCGGTTGGGGGGTCGGAGGAGTTTCTTTGGCCCGGAGCAGCTTGGCGATGCTCTCCTGAAGCTTGCTCTCCGAGTCGAGAAGGAACTGCCCGGAGGTCACGACAACTTCCCCTTCTTTGAGGCCCCCTTTGATTTCATAATAACCGTCGCCGCTTTCGATGCCGATGACAACGTCCCTGGGGACATACCGCCCTTCGCCCAGGGAGACAAAGACCAGGTTCCTCTCCCCCGAAAAGAGGACGGCCTCCATGGGAACAGCCACCACATCCTCAAGAGGAGAAGTTTGAATCTCAACATTGGCATACATCCCGGGTTTCAACTCCAGCCGGGGATTCGGAAAAGAGAGTCGAACCTTCACGGTCCGCGTCTTTTCCTCAAGATAGGGATAGATGTATTGAACTTTTCCCCGGTAGGTTTTCCCCGGCTCGTATGAAAGGGTGATGACAGCCGATTGACCCTCCCTTGCCCAGGGGACTTCGTATTCGTAGATATCCGCGTATACCCATATTTCAGAAAGATCGGCAATGGTATACAGTGTCATTCCGGACGTGATTTGCATGCCGTCCAGGGCGTGCTTTTCCACGACGATTCCGCTAAATGGGGACACCATGGCGAGAGTTTTCTTCACTTCCCCCGTGCGGGTCAATTCGTCAATCTGCTGACTCGAAATGTCAAAGTATTCCAGCCGCCGCCTGGCGGAGGCTACCATCCTCACAAGACTCTCCTTTCTCCCCGGTGCTCCCGATTCGTTCGCGGCGGCGAGATTCTTTACGGCATCCAGGAATTCGTCCTGAGCACTCACGAGCTGGGGACTGTAAATATCCAGGAGTCGTTCCCCCTTCCTCACACGCTGTCCCGTCGTGTTCACATAGGTTTTTTCGATCCACCCGGTAAACTTGGTGTGAACATGGGCAACTCTCGATTCATCATAGTCAATCCGTCCTACCGCCCGGATGGTCTGTGCGAGATCCCTCCTTTTCACCGCTACCGTTCGAATACCCATGTTCTGTTCTATGGTGGGATCGATTCTCACGGTGGCACCGAAGGCTTCCTCCCCTTCGTAAACGGGAACAAGATCCATTCCCATGGGGGATTTGCCGGGCTTGGGAGAGATGTACGTCGGGTCCATGGGTGCCCTCCAGTAGAGGATCTTCCGTTCCCCGTCCTGTTGAGCTGAACCAAAAGTGGCGGACATGGGCTGTGCGGCCTCCTCCTTCGGTTTTTCCTCCCGGCTGCAGCCGGCGACCAGCACCCCCAGTGTTCCCACCAAAACCGCCGTTATCCATCCCTTACGATCCTTGAAAATCATAACCTACTCCTCTTGTAAATGAACCAGGCCCGTGGCCTTCATCAACCGGGCCCCTGAAATTCTCCTGTCGGCTTCAACCTTCTCAAAATCGAGTCTGACTCTCACGACCATTCGTTCGCTATCCAGAAGGTCGAGAAAACTGATCTTTCCTGTTTCGTAGGCGGAGAACGCCGATTTGAGCATCTGCTCGGACTCCTGCAGAAGTTTGTCGGAATACAACAGATACGTTTGTTCGGTCTCAACCAGATCCCTGTGCGTGGAACGGACGTCGTTTTCAATTCTGTTCCAAATCTCCTTTAGACGCTCCTCCCTGGACCTGACGGTCAGCTCCGTTGACTGAATACGGGCGCGGTTCCTCCCAAACCAGATGGGGAGATTCAGTCCCGCCTTGAAACCAAAGGCATCGGCTCCCGGTTCAACAGCGCCCATCCCATCGGCCGGCCCAATGACGGTGTAGGTGAACCCTGCCACCAGGTCAGGATAGTTTCTCCTGATGGCAATTTCATTTTGCAACCTGGCAATCTCAAGCTCCCTCTCGGCTTTTGCATAACCGGGGTGGAACCGGCGGGCCAGGTCCGTCCACTCTCCAACGGAACCGGGCCTGACCGTGTCGGAACGGGTACCGGCAAACAGATCAGGGGAAAAAGCACCATCGAAAAGGGACTGAAGATCATTGACAGCAGACTCCAACTGACTTTCGAATCCATTGATTTGACTCTCAACAAGAGAGATTTCGATCTGCAGCTTCAAGATGGGATGCTGCGTTACTCCTGTACCGGTGGCGTATTGGGTCAGAGCTATGGAGCGGAATGTTTCCAGCTCCCCGCGGTAGCGCTCCAGGATCTCGAGGGAGCGGGTCAACTTCAGATAGGTCTCCCATCCCCGCCTCATGAGGAAAACAACGGCGATCTGGGTTGAACGGAGGTTCCAGTAAGCAATTTCCTCTCTTAGATGAGCCACCCGCCGATCGCGTTTTAATTTGCCCCACAACGGAAAACGCTGACCGATCATCATCTGGTTTTCCATGGGTCCGTTGCGGGTTTCGATGGGCTGCAGAAAAAGGGATGACTCCACCATGGGGTCAGGCAGAATTCCAAAAATCTTAGCCTCCTCTTGGGCGGCAAGGTAGGCCTTTTCTGCCGCCAGGACTTCCCGGTTCTTCGCAAGAAGCAGCCGGACCGGGTCTTCCTTTTCCTGACCCTGGATAAAGCCAACAACCAGTAAAACGGGAATGAGAACTTTTGCGTGAAAACTCATGACCTTTCCTCTTGATTATTGGTGAAGAGCCGGGCCCACAAAGCCGGACTCTACGTCACACCAACCCTTTGGCCGGAAGGGCACCCGTACACGACCGGCCGAGGGGAGGAAAGGTCTAGATCAACAGGGAGTGGGTGAGAAAATAGAGAGGAATCTTGAACGGGGAAGAGGAGATCTGAAGGGAGAGATACCCCGCATACCCTCCCGCAACGTGAGAATCAATCCCGGATGGGGTGTCCGATAAGCCGGGAAACACATGGAGTTTTGGTGTGTTTGGCACAGGAGCCACGGGAATAAAACGGGGTGCCGTCTCCCGCCCCCCCGCCAGGGAAGGGCATACCCTTTCCCGGTCCACGCTGGTCCGACAACAGGCCGCTTCGACCCGTGAACACTGCGTGATGCACTCGTCCACCTCTGAAAAAAGGGGTGGCGCCAACGGCAACAGAAGGGCAACCACGAGACCTATGCTCAGATGTCTGTTCACAATTTCGAGTCGTAAAGTTATGCGCTTCTACATCTCAAACGCAACGTTTGTTCCCACTCCGTTTTCCCGGGCCATCAACCGGTCAGCTTGCGGCCCTTCTCAATAATCTCCCGCCTTATCTCTGCAGGTTCCACCCCTTCCTCAAAACGCTTCCGGGCAAACATGGCCTCACCGACACACGTCTGGCAGCTTTCACCATGCCTGTCGGTGAAACAGTCGAGGAGACTCCTGTGCCCCTTCCTCGAGCCCCTGGCAATTTCGCAGCCGCAAAAACAGGGCAGTTGCATCAACAATGCCGGATAGGCCTTCGCCGCCTCGTAGGCCGGCCTCGCCCTGGGATATACCGACGCCGGATCCAGCGTCTCCGGTAGGTCGACTCCTGAAATATCCTCGTAATACGGAGGTACCTTCATTTCGCCGGCCAGAATAGTCCTCCCGTAGCGACGGACCATGGCATCCGTGATCCCTTTCTCCGAAAGATTGCTCCCGATCAGTGAACTGAGGTCCATTCTCACCCGGTCGGCGGTGGCACAGGTGCAGTCGTCCAGGGGGAGAGAACAGTGGCCACAGGGACAGTCAAACTTCGACGATAACGTAGTCATGGTGAATCGCCCCCCGCCAGAGGAGGGCCCCGCGGCAGCCTGTCCGGACCTGGTTGACCTGGAAGATAGATAGAGACCGATTCCCCCGCCGACACCGAGCAAACCGATCAGGAATGACAACCCAATGACTTTTCGTCTGTCTTTCAGTCTACTTTCCTCCTCTGGGATTGTGTGAGCGAATCTTCTGATTTGCTACGCATACGATGATATGCGGAGACGGCGACCATAAGCAGAATGACCGCGGCCGGGGCCAGCCATCGGTAAATCCTGAACGTGGATACCATTCCACGGAATGTGACGGTCACCATACTTCCCCCCGGAATTTCACCCAGGCTGTAACGTGTGTAGTCCCGGCCCCGAATCTTGAACGACGGGGTTGTCTCAACCTCACCCGGTATCACGGAGGCCGGTTCCCCTCCGGGCGGCTGGACAGTCACATTCTCGACGGCTGAACCGAGAACAAACAGATCGAGCGCTCCGGTGGCATATCCAATGGTCTTGCGGAATCTTGCTGTCGATCCCTTATATGGCATCCGGTAGTCCGCTATGACACGTCGGGCTCCCGGCTTGAGCTCCATGGTGTCGATGACCCGGTTTCCGTCAACAATGATGCAACAGGTCATGATGTCCCCGTCAAGGGCAAGCCCGGTTGACCCAACGGGAATCTCCAGGTCCAGGACCTCCGGTTTTCCCGGGGAGTAATCGTGGCTCCCGACGTAGGTGCGATTGCCCCTGTTGGCAAAGAAAAGGACTTCCCGTATGTCCGCAACTCCCCGGTCCGGTGAAATAATGATGTGATGGAAGGGAACGGAGATGGCCGAATCGGACGAAGTGCTCTCATATACGACGATATCGCTTTGTTGTTCAAAGGGGGAAGAGACCGAGGAGAAATCTACCTGGTCCCCTGCGTACTCCACACCGTCATGGAGGGCAACCGGATAATAGGCGATCCCCTCACCCACCGGAAGCCCATCGAAACGGAAGTATCCCGTGTCGTCGGTCCGCGTCTTCCGTGAAAAACCTTCTTCCTTCTTGCCGCCCGCATAGCGGTACAGAACCACCTCTTCGTTGGGGACTCCTGTGCTGTCGCCCGTTCCGTTTCGAACCCAGCCGGAGACGGTTCCATCCTCCTCTCCGGCGCGGGCCAGAGGTGATGCAAACAATACCATGAGGACCGTGACCCAGGTTTTGTTCATGTTACGGTTCGCCGCTTCCCGCTCCACGCCGATTCTCGTCAGACCCGGGAGGTCCCTTTCCCTGCAACCTGGTACCGCAGTGGACGCAGAATCGGTCACCTTTCGATACGGCAGCGCCACACGCACGACACACCGCCTCTCCATCCCTCTCGAGGGAATCAATATCCCTCAGGACTTCCACGGCCTCCCGGCGGTACCAGGAATTCCCCTCCCTGAAATCTTCCTCGGAGATCCTCCCCATCTGAAAGTCGAATTCGAGATCCTTGAGTGATCTGATGAGGGTGTCGCGGTTCTCGTACAGGTGGGCCAGTGAATCGGAGTCAGAGAGTGTTCCCGAACCCCCCTTTCTCCGTCTGAACAAGGGGAATCCCACATAGACGACGACACCCGTGAGGATGATGAGCACAACCCATACGGTCATGGAGCCACCCCCCTGGCTTGATCTTCAACCCAGATCACTGAGTACTTTCTCGAGTTTTTCCTCATATTCACGGTCCACAGGCCCGGAAGGGCTGGTATCGTCCTTGCCCCGGAAGCCCACCCACCTTTTGAGGGCGGTGACGATGCCTAAGGCAGCCACGAAAATGAGAAGAAACGGCAGAATCCACGCGGTGAGATTGAAGCCTCTCTTGGTGGGTGCGGAGAGGATGCGCTCACCGTACCGCTGTACCATGACGCCAAGGATACCGCTTCTGTCCATTCCCTGATCCACGAGGAGTGAGGCTTCTTCCACCAGGTTTTCCGCCGTCTGACAATCCATGGCCCCCTGGCAGGCGTCAACGGTCATGTTACAACCGCACAGGCAGATGAGGCTCTTCTTGACCTGAACCAGTGTAGCCCCGGGATAAGGGGATACGGGGCTCGCCGTCTGGAGAAGGAGTGCCACGGTCAATACCAAGCCCGGTTTTTGCTCAAGCAACGGAAACCTCCCGCCGTCTTCGCGGCAGATACCCTCTGCGGGCTACGGCCTTTCTTTTCACCCTCAACCTGTCGGGCCCCATGGCGACAAGGGTTCCGACAATCATGACCGTCCCTCCCAGCCAGATCCAGCCCACCAGGGGAATGACAAGGACTTTCAGGGTGGCCCTCATTTCCTGATCCCACCCGGCAAGGATCACATAGAAATCCTCTCGTAACGTCTGGCGGATATCCACCTCGGACACGGGTTCGAAATTGGCATGAAACTCCTTTGCCGGATAGAGGGTTCCCAGGGATCTGCCCCCTTGTGTGGCAGAGACCCGGGCCGCCACGACCTGGGAATGGTCTGTTGAGTGATCCTCAAGAGTCTCATAACGAAGGGTATAGTCTCCGATCTCCACCTGTTCTCCCGGGCTAAGAACGGCAATCTTCTCTCTTTGAAACACGCTCGATCCCGTAATACCCACGAAGACCATGACAACGCCCAGGTGAACGATATAGCCGCCATACCGGCGCTTGTTCCGCATCGCGACATCCCAGATTCCGTGCAGAAGAGTTACCTCGCGTATCCGGGCCCGGGCCCGGGCGCCGCGATAGAACTCCAGGACAATCGTGGTTGTCACGAAAACGGCGAGAGAGAATGAGACGACAGAAAAGAAAGAAGCAAGACCGGCCACCGTAAGAACAAGAGCCGTCACGAATCCCATCGCCACCGGAACAACGAAGTTCCGGCGGAAGTTCTGGGCTGAAGATTTACGCCAGGCAATGAGGGGGCAAATACCTGTTAGCGCCAGGAGAGCCAGGGCGATGGGGAGGTTGACCTGATTGAAAAAGGGCGGACCCACCGTAATTTTCACCCCGCGAACCGCCTCAGAAACAATGGGAAAGATGGTCCCCCAGAACACCGCAAACGTCATTCCTACGAGAATGAGATTGTTGAAGAGAAAGCTCGACTCCCGGGACAGAAACGCATCCAGGTGGTTTTCACTCGCCAGATCCTTCCGTCTCCACCCCAGAAGGGAGAAGGAAATCACCATCACCACACCAAGAAAGAGGAGGAACAGGGGACCCAGGTTCGACTCGCCAAAGGAGTGGACGGAACTGATAATGCCGCTCCGGGTAATGAACGTGCCGAAAATGGTGAGGCAGAAGGTCAGAATAATAAGTACCATGTTCCATACTTTCAGCATCCCCCGTTTTTCCTGAATCATAACGGAGTGGAGGAAGGCGGTGCCGGTGAGCCACGGCATGAGGGAAGCGTTTTCCACGGGGTCCCACGCCCAGTACCCTCCCCAGCCGAGCTCCACATAGGCCCATTTCGCACCGAAAAGGTTTCCAAGGGTGAGAAAGATCCAGGAAAAGAGTGTCCATCGACGGGTCGTGCGAATCCACTGAGCGTCCAGTTTCCCGGTGATCAAGGCCGCGAGGGCAAACGCAAAGGGTACGGTGAACCCCACATATCCAAGATAGAGTGTCGGAGGATGCATTATCATTCCGGAGTTCTGCAACATGGGATTCATACCCCTTCCGTCAGCGACGGGTTGAGGGAGTTGTTCGAAGGGATTCGTCCCATAGACCATAAGCCCGATGAAGAAAAACGTCGCTGTCAGGAGGGTACCCAGGACGTACGGCATCAGGGTCCGGTTCTGCCATCTGTTCTGCCGGACCACAATGACGGAAAACAGGCAAAGGAGCCAGGTCCAGAGCAACAGGGATCCCGCCTGCCCTGCCCACACGGCGGAGATGGTGTAGACGAGAGGCAACGTCCGGCTCGAATAGGAAGCGACGTAACTCAGGGAAAAATCGCGAGTGATAAACGCGACCACGAGAATCCCTATCAGGAGGGTACACAGGAGAAACAGGGCCGTCGTGGTCCGCTCCGCGCTGGATACCATCTCTTTTCTGCCCCACCGACCCCCCATGACGGCGGCCCAGGCACCGTAGCCCGCGAGAACGAAGGAGAAGATCAAAACCGAATTCGCTGTGTCAATCATATTTGCCCATCGTTTTATCGAGGTCGTTCCGTCCCGGGTGAAGAAGAGAGCCCCTCTTCACCCCGTTCGAAAGGGTGGAAGCGAGAATCTCGCACAGTTCCACCCCAACGGCAGGAGAAAACGAGCCCTAAATTCGGAGCGGGATCAGATAGGAAGGAGGTCGCTGCACTCCCTGGAGATAGGTCAACACGAACGTATCGCCCGCGGTATTGGAGTCGCCGGTCTGGCGCAGGCCAGACGCGTATGTCTGAATGGTATGAAACGGGGGATAGCCCGTGGAAGGTTTAGCAGGAAGGGGGGCCAAACGGGCCGTTTCCGGGCAACAGGTGCCATCAGGAACGGTACACGATCCGGGGTTCATCACGGCCTGGTTTTCGTTGTGATTGGAGCACGCGGGCCAGCATTCATCGTGAAACGAACCGGACACCAGGCCGGAACCCAGGGAAAAAACCATGTACGAAACAAGTACGGTTACCCTAACCATCGCCTGCATTAATGTTACACACTCAGCCAGTCAGGCGCAAGAACTTTCCCGATAACGGGGTCGGAATATCATTATTTTTGCAGCGATGTCAGGTCCGTTTTGAGACAAAGACATCATCCCCGCTGATATTGACATCGAAGGGTGCCAGGGGTCGAGGAGGGGGACCGGCGATGTTCACACCCTCCAGGTTGTAGTGGCCGTTGTGACATGCACACCAAATGTGCTGAAAATCCTCCCGGTACTGGACGGTGCACGCCAGATGGGTGCAGACGGCCGAAAATGCCCGGATATCGCCCGATGGTGTGTTGATCAAAATGACCGGTTCCCTGCCGAACTTGATGATTCTTCCGCTGTTCGGTTTCAGCTCCGAAGCTTTGCCGGCAGCCACACTCGTGGGTGCCGCTTCCGCCTCGGGAGGGGGCTTCAGGTACCGAACCACAGGATAGACCACCGAAGTGAGGAATCCGAAGATTCCACCTCCCAGAAGAATCTTAAGGAACGAACGGCGGGAATCCCCGCCATCGTGACGCCGTTTTTCTACAGTTCCCATGTAAACTCCCGATTCCCCAGTCGTCCCTCTGCCGATAGACGAAGGGTGAGGAAATCCACATCCGCCGGAAGGTCTCTGTACAGCAATACTCCGGACACGTGATGTCCTCCGGGAGGGGCTCCGTTCCAGACCGCCGGAAGCGACACCTCCTGACCGTTTATTATCAAGGAAGCTATCTTGTCCACCTGGAAATCGAGACTGCCCGAGTGGGTCGTGAACGTTATGTTCAACGCCAGGGTACCCAGAGCGCGGTCGTATTCGCCGGCCACATCCACCCAGACGCCGCTGGCTGCCACCTCCCTTTCCTCCAGAGCTATCCGCTTGACCGTATTGTCATTCCCGGAAACGGGATGAGGCGGCAGAAATGATACGGCGGTGACCAGGAAGACGGCCACCAGAACCGGAATCTCAATCTTGAGTACGCGCGCGTAGTCAGCGGCCGAAAGCCTGGCCAGCCACCGATTGGCGTCCGTGTACAGGCCATGCCTGGCAATGATGCTCAGCATGAAGGTAATCCCAAAGATATTCGACAGGATACCAGCCACGATAAACACCAGTTGATAGGCCGACAGGAAAGCCGCAGCCGCCGAGAGCCCCAGTACAGGCAAAAAGTCGGTCAGGTGATGGGCACAACACGCGACCATGGAAACGGTGGAGACACCTCCCGCCGTTGCCACCGCTGGCGTGGCCCCCTGGGCCTGCTTTCTGAGTTGAACGGTCTGGCGAACGTGGACGTAAAGACCCACCTGAGTACCAAAACCGGCGGACAGCGCCACGATCCAGTACCATAGCCGTACAAATTCGGCAACGGCATGATCGAAGGAGTTTGCCGCCGTTATGATGCCGAAGAAAACCCCCAGCAGTGCGATGGCTCCGATACCCGCCCACAGGTAGGATTTCTGCCGGGCTTTTCTCACCTCGGTGTCCATGCTGGTACCTCCCTCCCCGGCTCTCAGCCAGTCTCCCTATCCGGAGACTGGCTGAGAGCGTCTACCTTTCGTGGTGATGATGGTGAGGAGAGTCGTGACCTTCGTTTCCTTTACGGGCATACGCCTCCGGTTCCTTGTCGAACGTCTCTTTGCACTCGGAACAGCAAAAGTAGTACGTGCTGCCTTTGTAGTCACTTTTCCCGGCAGCCTCATTTTCTTCTATGCCCATTCCGCAAACGGGATCTTGCACCATGGCAATACCTCCTTTCATGACGTGTCTGCTACGTGACAGAATCCTTTTCAGGAAGAACCTGTCCCGTTACCCTTTTCGGCTGGAGAAACTCATCCCCCGTTTCGCCAGTACGAATCTTTACGGCACGGTCCACATTCAACACGAAAATAACACCGTCCCCCTTTTCCCCCGAATAGGCCCGACTCCGTATGATCTCAACGATCTCGTCCACGTCCCTGTCGGAACAGGTAATTTCCAGTTTCGCCACATCCGAATATTTTTCCACGCACTCTATGGAATACTTGATCTGGCGAGGATCGATCATCCCACTCCCCAGGGCCATCACGTCAATAACGGTCAGATTCTCCACCCCAATCCGGTGCAAACCGTTAATCACATTCTCCACTTTGGAGCACTTGATGTACGCCTTGATCTCCTTCATGGTGGAACACCTTCCCTTTCTCTTATCATACCATACTACCTCACACATAATCAAGACAACGGATCGAGGCCGGTGACGCTTTGCCCCGAATCGGGGGCCCCTCCGGAAATCGAAGAGGAAACGCCTTAAATCAGGAGGTGATGAAACAGGAAATAGAGGGGCGTGTGGAATGGATACGCGGAAAGAATGGAAACGGGATAAACCTCCCAACGGCCGGAGAGCTCGGAGGAACAGTCCTGAATAGGGGCGGGGGCCGAGAAATGATCCTCAACAGTTCTTGGGGTAACCGGCCTGGAGGGGAAATAGGCGACGACGGCTGTGGCAGCCGTACACTCCGTCAGTTCCGGGCCCGGTGAGTGACCCCTGGCAGTCTGGCATGGCGGCTGGACAGAGCGACAACAGGGTGTCGTACAGTCATCCGATGCCAGAACCGGCCACACCAGGACACCTGCAAACAAGAGGATAGCCGGCAGATTTGTCCCTCTTTTTCTCATTCTCCGGAGGAAATCCAGTTACCCACT